>NZ_QBUF01000003.1:340976-472506 GCF_003058185.1 Pseudomonas sp. GV105 | reverse complement strand
CAGCAGTGAAACGATGCATCGCCGATGGTAGTGTGGGGTTTCCCCATGTGAGAGTAGGTCATCGTCAAGATTAAATTCCAGAACCCCTGTTTGCTCGCGCAGACAGGGGTTTTGTTTTGGGCGGTCGGAAAGGGTCAAGTGGCTCATCGGACGGCCTTCAGTGCTAAAGTCCATGCCTCGATTTTGCTTTTGCCAAGGAAGCCGTTATGCCGGATGCGATGCCTCTCAGCGCAGGATTCATGGTGGTTCACGGTAACCGCCTGGACGAACTGCGCAGCCTGGTGGTCAGTTGGATGCGCCGTTATCCCCTGGCCCCTCTGGAAAATGAAATCGCCCTGGTCCAGAGCAACGGCATCGCCCAATGGCTCAAGCTGGCCCTGGCCGAAGATCCGGAAGATGACGACATGGGCGGCTGCGGCATTGCTGCGGCGATCGACGTGCAACTGCCGGGCAGCTTCATGTGGCAGCTCTATCGCATGGTCCTGGGGCGCGACGAAATCCCGCCCAAATCCCTGCTCGATAAAGCCCCGCTGACCTGGCGTCTGATGCGCCTGCTCCCCGAGCTGATCAATCAACCGCACTTCGAGCCGCTGCAGCGCTTCCTCACGGACGACTCCGACCTGCGCAAACGCTACCAACTCGCCGAGCGATTGGCCGACCTGTTCGACCAATACCAGGTCTACCGCGCCGACTGGCTGGAAGATTGGGCCGCCGGCCGCCATCAGTTGCGTAACGGCCGCGGCGAATCCAAACCCCTCGACCCCGCCAACTGCTGGCAAGCCGAGTTATGGCGCGCCCTACTGCTGGATGTGGGCGAAGCCGGCATGGCGCAAAGCCGTGCCGGTGTGCATCAGCGCTTTATCGAACGGATCAATAGCCTTGAGCAAGCACCGCCAGGGCTGCCTTCCCGAGTGATTGTTTTCGGCATTTCCTCATTGCCCGCCCAAGCACTCGAAGCGCTCGCCGGCCTGGCGCGCTTCAGTCAGGTCCTGCTCTGCGTCCACAACCCCTGTCGCCACCATTGGTCCGACATCGTGGCCGACAAGGACTTGCTGCGTAACGAATACAAACGCCAGGCACGCAAAGCCGGCATGCCGGTCACCATCGACCCGCAAACCCTGCACCAGCATGCTCACCCGTTGCTCGCCGCCTGGGGCAAACAAGGTCGCGACTACATCAGCCTGCTCGACAGCTACGACGATCCCAACAGCTACCGCGCTGCCTTCCGCGACGGCCGCATCGACCTGTTCAGCGACGGCGAACCGACCACACTGCTCAACCAGCTCCAGGACGATATCCTCGAACTGCGCCCGCTCAACGAAACCCGCGACCTCTGGCCCGCCGTCGATCTGCAGCGCGATACCTCGATCCGCTTTCACATCGCCCACAGCGCCCAACGCGAAGTGGAAATCCTCCACGACCAATTGCTCCAACGCTTCAGCGCCGATCCGGCGTTGCGTCCCCGCGACATCATCGTCATGGTCCCCGACGTCGACAGTTACGCGCCGCACATTCGCGCGGTGTTCGGCCAGTTGGACCGCAATGATCCGCGCTTCATCCCCTTCACCCTCACCGACCAGGGCCAACGCGGCCGCGACCCGCTGTTGATCGCCGTCGAACACCTGCTCAAGCTCCCCGACAGCCGCTTCCCGGTCAGTGAAATCCTCGACCTGCTCGACGTCCCGGCCCTGCGCGAACGCTTCGCCATCAAGGAGCGCGACCTGCCGACGCTGCATCGCTGGATCGAAGGCGCCGGCATCCGCTGGGGCCTCAATGCCGAACAGCGCGCCGGTCTCGGTCTACCCCACGAGCTGGAGCAAAACAGCTGGCGATTTGGTTTGCGCCGTATGCTGCTCGGTTATGCCGTGGGCACGGGTGTCGCCTGTGACGGCATCGAGCCCTACGACGAAATTGGCGGCCTCGACGCCGCCTTGATCGGCCCGCTGGTCGCGTTGCTCGACGCACTCAGCGACGCTCACCAAGCCTTGTCGCAACCTGCGGCTCCGCAAGAATGGGGCGAGCGCCTGCAACGCTTGATGCAGCTGTTTTTCCTGCCCAGCAGCGAACACGACGACTACCTGTTGGGCCAGCTCGAACAGCTCCGCGAAACCTGGCTGGAAACCTGCGAATCCGTCGGCCTGCAGGACGAGTTACCGCTCACCGTAGTCCGCGAAGCGTGGCTAGCCGGTCTCGACCAAGGGCGCCTGTCCCAGCGCTTCCTCGCCGGAGCTGTCAATTTCTGCACCCTGATGCCGATGCGCGCGATCCCGTTCAAGCTGGTCTGCCTGCTCGGCATGAATGACGGCGACTACCCACGCGCCCAACCACCGCTGGATTTCGACCTGATGGGCAGCGACTACCGCCCCGGCGACCGCTCACGCCGCGAAGACGACCGCTACCTGCTGCTCGAAGCCCTGTTGTCAGCCCGCGACCAGCTCTACATCAGCTGGGTCGGCCGCAGCATTCGCGACAACAGCGAGCGCCCGGCATCGGTATTGATCGGCCAACTGCGCGATCATCTCGCCAGCGGCTGGCAGTCAAGCCAAAGCGACGCACCGCTGCTTGACGCGATGACCCAGGAACACCCGCTCCAACCCTTCAGTGCGCGCTATTTCCACGCCGGTGACCCGCTGTTCAGCTACGCCCGCGAATGGCAGTTGCTGCACGAAGTCACGGATGCGCCGCCAGACAACACCGAACTGGCGGCCCATCGACAGGAAGAACCCCTGAGCCTCGGTCAGTTGCAGGACTTCCTGCGCAACCCGGTCAAACACTTCTTCAGCCAGCGTCTGAAAGTATTCTTCGAGGCTGCCGAAGTGCCGCTGGCCGATGAGGAACCCTTTGTCCTCGACGCCCTGCAACGCTACAGCCTGAGCGACAGCCTGCTGAACGCCGCGCTGAGCCAGCCCGATCATGTCGACCAGGCGCTCACCGCCCAGGCCCGTCGCCTGCAAGGCAGTGGCCTGCTGCCGATGGTCGGTTTCGGCGAGTGTCTGCGCAACGAACTGATCGAGCCCTTGCCCGGCCTGCTGCAACGCTATCAACAACTGCTGGCCCTCTGGCCCACTCCGCACACCGGCGCGGAACCGATCAGTTTCGAGCATCAAGGCATTCAGCTCGAAGGCTGGATCAGCGGCCTGCATCGGCGCAGTGATGGCGGATTGTTGAGCGTCACCACCATCCCCAACAGCATCGGCTCGATCAAGACCCGCAAGTGGCATCGGCTGATTCGCCCGTGGGTCAACCACTTGGTGGCCTGCGCCTGCGGCCTGCCGTTGAGTACCGCGCTGGTGGCCAGCGACGACACCTTGTTGCTGGCCCCGTTGGAACCCTCCAGCGCCCAGGACATCCTCGGCGACCTGCTGCTGGCCTGGCACGTCGGCATGGCCAAACCGCTGCCCGTCGCGGTTAAAACCGCGTTCGCCTGGCTCGGTCAGACCGACCCGGCCAAAGCCGCGGCGGCCGCGAGCAAAGCCTACGAAGGTGATGGCATCAACACCGATGGCGAGCGCCGCGAAACCCCCGCGCTGACCCGGCAATTCCCCGACTATGCGGCCCTGGTGGCCAGCGAAGCATTCGAAGGTTGGTGCGAAACCTTGTACCGGCCCCTGATCAACGCCGCCTGGCGATCACTCACTGGCGAGGAGGCCGGCGCATGAGCAGCAAACCCTTGGCCCTGGCCTTCCCGCTCAAAGGCAGCCAGCTGATTGAAGCCAGCGCCGGCACCGGCAAGACCTTCACCATTTCCGCCCTGTACCTGCGCCTGGTGCTCGGCCACGGTGGCGATGACGCCGGCTTCGGCCGCGAACTGCTGCCGCCGCAGATCCTCGTGGTGACCTTCACCGACGCCGCCACCAAGGAACTGCGCGAACGCATCCGCATCCGCCTGGCCGAAGCCGCGCGGTTCTTTCGCGATGAGATCCAACAGCCCGACGCCCTGATCGCCGAACTGCGCGATCAATACCCGCCTGCGCAATGGCCGGCCTGTGCCAACCGTCTGGACATCGCCGCGCAATGGATGGACGAAGCCGCCGTTTCGACCATCCACAGTTGGTGCCAGCGCATGCTGCGCGAACACGCCTTCGACAGCGGCAGCCTGTTCACCCAGACCCTGGAAACCGACCACAGCGACCTGCTCGGCGAAGTGCTGCGCGACTACTGGCGGCTGTTTTGCTACCCGATGCACGACGATGCGCTCAACTGGGTGCGCAACAACTGGGGTGGCCCGGCCGCGCTGATGCCACGGGTGCGCGCGCTGTTCGGCAGCGAACGGCCCAGCGGCGAAAGTCGTGAGCCGGCCGAGTTGATCACTGCGTGCCTGCAAGAACGCCGCGCCGCCCTGGTCGCCCTCAAGGCGCCGTGGCCGCAATGGGCCGGCGAGTTGCGCGAGATCTGCCTGCAAGCCGTCGCCGCCAAAACCGTCGATGGGCGCAAGATGCAAGCGCGTTACTTCGAACCCTGGTTCGAAAAGATCAGTGCTTGGGCCGCAGACGAATCCCTCGAACAACTGGACATCGGCACCGGCTTCACCCGCCTGACCCCGGACGGCATGGCCGAAGCCTGGAAGGGCGAGCCGCCGCACCACCCGGGCATCGACGCCATGGCCAGCCTCAAGGCCAGCCTGGATGCGCTGCCCACCCCCGACGCCGCCGTGTTGCAACACGCCGCCGCGTGGGTCGGCAAACGCTTCGAAGATGAAAAACGCCGGCGCGCCGAAATGGGCTTCGACGACATGCTGATCCGCCTCAACGCCGCCCTGCAAAGCGACGGCGGCGAGCGTCTGGCGAGCGTGATCCGCGAACAGTTCCCGGTCGCCCTGATCGACGAGTTCCAGGACACCGACCCGGTGCAATACAGCATCTTCGACAGCATCTACCGCATCGAAGAAAACCACCTCGACAGCGGCCTGTTCCTGATCGGCGACCCCAAGCAGGCGATCTACGCCTTCCGTGGCGCCGACATCTACACCTACCTGCGCGCGCGCCAATCCACCACCGGCCGGCATCACACCCTGGGCACCAACTTCCGCTCCAGCCACGCGATGGTCGAGGCGGTCAACCATGTGTTCCAGCGTGCGGAAACCGGGCGTGGCGCGTTTCTGTTCCGTAAGCCGAGTGGCGAAAACCCGGTGCCGTTCCAGCCGGTGCTGTCCCAAGGCCGCAAGGAGCAACTGCAGGTCGATGGTCAGACGCTGCCCGCGCTGAACCTCTGGCACCTGCCCACCGATCAGCCGATTTCCAACGCGGTTTATCGCCAGCAACTGGCGGCTGCCTGCGCCACACAGATTGTCGAATTGCTCAACGGCGGGCAGCAAGGCCGCGCTGGTTTCCTACACGCCGACGGCAGCTTCGATGGCGTGTTGCCGTCGGACATCGCCATCCTCGTGCGCGACGGTAAGGAAGCCCAAGCCGTGCGCGGTGAGTTGGCCGCCCGTGGCGTGCGCAGCGTGTACCTGTCGGACAAGGACTCGGTGTTCGCCGCCCAAGAGGCGCACGACCTGCTGGCCTGGCTCAAGGCCTGTGCCGAACCGGACGTCGAACGCCCGCTGCGCGCCGCGCTGGCTTGCGTCACCTTGAACCTGTCACTGCCGGAACTTGAGCGTCTAAACCAGGACGAACTGGCGTGGGAAAGCCGCGTGATGCAGTTCCGTGGCTACCGCGCGATCTGGCGCAGCCAAGGCGTGCTGCCGATGCTGCGTCGCCTGCTTCACGACTTCAAACTGCCGCAAACCCTGATCGCCCGCAGCGATGGCGAGCGCGTGCTGACCAACCTGTTGCACCTCAGCGAACTGCTGCAACAGGCGGCCTCCGAACTGGACGGCGAACAGGCCTTGATCCGCCACCTGGCCGAACACCTCGCGCTGTCGGGGCAGGCCGGTGAAGAACAGATCCTGCGCCTGGAAAGCGACGAGCAACTGGTCAAGGTGGTGACCATCCACAAATCCAAGGGCCTGGAATACGACCTGGTGTTCCTGCCCTTCATCTGCTCGGCCAAACCGGTGGATGGCAGCCGCTTGCCGCTGCATTACCACGATGCCAACGGCAAGTCGCAGGTGAGCCTGCGCCCGACCACCGAGTTGATCGCCCAGGCCGATGACGAGCGCCTGGCGGAAGACCTGCGTCTGTTCTACGTCGCCCTGACCCGCGCCAAACATGCGTGCTGGCTGGGCATTGCCGACCTCAAGCGCGGCAACAACAGCAGCTCGGTGCTGCACCTGTCGGCGCTGGGCTATTTGCTCGGCGCCGGCGCCGCGTTGGCGGAGTCCGCCGGCCTGGCGCGCTGGTTGCTGGACCTGCAGGCAGGCTGTGCCGCCGTGCATTACGCGCCGATGCCCGAAGCCCACGCCAGCGTTTTCCACCCGCCGCGTAACGAAGCCACGCTGCTCGCGCCCTTGCTGCCCAAACGCAAGGCTGCGGAAAACTGGTGGATCGCGTCCTACAGCGCCTTGCGCATCGGCGACAGCATGAGCGCCGCCAACCTTGAAGCGCCGGAAAGCCCGCAAGCCCAGAAGCTGTTCGACGACGAACGCCTCGACCCTGACGCACCGCGTGAAGCGGCTGCGTCCGGCAGCGATATTCACCGTTTCCCACGCGGCCCTAACCCCGGCACCTTCCTCCATGGCCTGCTGGAGTGGGCGGGCGAAGACGGCTTCGACGTGACCCCGCAGGCTATCGAAAAGGCCGTGGGCGCGCGCTGCAACCGCCGCAACTGGGAAGGCTGGATCATCGCCCTCAGCGGTTGGCTCGGCCATCTGCTGCAAACACCGCTGCCGCTGGATAACGATCAGGTCACGCTCAGTGGCCTGCAGCACTACCAGATCGAAATGGAGTTCTGGTTCGCCAGCCATAAAGTCGACGTGCTCGCCCTCGACAAGCTGGTGTGCCAGTACACCCACAACGGCGTCTCCCGCGTCGCAGCGGAACCGGTGTTGCTCAACGGCATGTTCAAGGGCTTCATCGACCTGACCTTCGAGCACGACGGCCGTTACTACGTGGCCGACTACAAATCCAACTGGCTCGGCCCCGATGATTCGGCCTACACCCAGGACGCCATGGAACAGTCGATCCTTGAGCATCGGTACGACCTGCAATACGTGCTTTACCTGCTGGCCCTGCATCGCCAACTCAAGGCGCGCCTGCCGGATTACGACTACGACCGCCATGTCGGCGGCGCGCTCTATCTGTTCCTGCGCGGCACTCGGGCCGCCAGCCAGGGGGCGTACTTCACGCGGCCGCCACGGGCGCTGATCGAGAGCCTGGACCTGATGTTCCAAGGCCAATCGTTACCGCCCAAGGCTGAGCCCGCCTGGGAACAAGGAGTGTTGCTATGAGCCTGTCGCCGTTACCGCTGGAGGCACTGATGCCCCTCAGCCGCGCCGCCGATCTGGTGCAACTGTTCGAACGTTGGGTCGAGCGTGGCTGGCTGCGCGCGCTGGATAAGGCGTTCGTCGGCTTTCTGCACGAACTCGACCCGCAGGCCGACCCCTTGGTGTTGCTGGCCGCGGCCCTGACCAGCCATCAACTGGGCCACGGCCATGTGTGCCTGGACCTGTTCGAGACCCTCAAGGCACCGGATTTCGCCCTGTCCCTGCCGCCGGAAGGCGACCTGCAAACCGGCACCATGCTGCTGCCGTCGCAACTGCTCGCGGGCCTGGACGGCGCGCATTGGTGCCACGCCCTGGCCGCCAGCCCCTTGGTCGCGTTGGCCGTCGACGGCAGCGAGGCCGCGCAAAGTCGCCCGTTGGTGCTGTCCGGCAAACGCTTGTACTTGCGCCGCTATTGGACCTACGAACGACGCATCGACACGGCCTTGCGCCTGCGCCTGGCCACAGCAGAAAGCCTCGCCGCCGATCTGCCCCAGCGCCTGAACGGTCTGTTCGACCAAGCGCCGCCCGATGGCGTGATCGACTGGCAGAAACTCGCCTGCGCCCTGGCCACTCGCGGGGCGTTCAGTATCGTCACCGGCGGCCCCGGCACCGGCAAGACCACCACCGTGGTGCGCTTGCTCGCGCTGTTGCAGGCGCCGGCCGTGGAAGCCGGCAGCCCGTTGCGCATTCGTCTGGCGGCGCCCACCGGTAAAGCCGCCGCACGGCTTACCGAGTCCATCAGCCAGCAAGTGCTGTCGTTGAATGTGCCTGACAACGTGCGGGAAAAAATCCCGACCCAGGTCACCACCGTCCACCGCCTGCTCGGCAGCCGCCCGGGCACCCGCCACTTCCGTCATCACCTGGGCAATCCATTGCCGCTGGATGTGCTGGTGGTGGATGAAGCCTCGATGATCGACCTGGAAATGATGGCCAACCTGCTTGATGCCTTGCCGCCCCACGCACGCTTGGTGCTGCTGGGCGACAAGGACCAACTCGCCTCGGTCGAGGCCGGCGCCGTACTCGGCGACCTGTGCCGCGACGCCGAGGCCGGCTGGTACAGCGCCGACACCCGCCGATGGCTGCAAGCGGTCAGCGGTGAAGACCTGGGCAACAGCGGCCTGCAGGAGGACCTCGATGGCAGCCACCCGCTGGCCCAGCAAGTGGTGATGCTGCGCTACTCGCGGCGCTTCGGCGAAGGCAGCGGCATTGGCCAACTGGCGCGTTGGGTCAACCAGCAGAACGCCGAAGAAGCCCGACGGTTACTGGCCGCGGGCAGCCACCGCGACTTGTTCTGCGTCAGCCTCAAGGGCGAACACGACCACGCATTGGAACGCCTGGTGCTGGACGGGCCGGGCGATGGTGCCGAGGGCTACCGTGCCTACCTGAACCTGCTGCACGCCGCGCGCCCGTCTCTCGACACCCCGCGTGACGACCCCGCCTGGACCCATTGGGCGCAACAACTGCTGCACGCCTTCGACGCCTTCCAACTGCTCTGCGCCGTGCGCAAGGGACCTTGGGGCGTGGAAGGGCTGAACCTGCGCATCACCGCCGCCTTGCGCAAAGCGCGGCTGATCGACGGCGACGAGCAGTGGTACGAAGGCCGCCCGGTGCTGATGACCCGCAACGATTACGGCCTGGGCCTGATGAACGGCGACATCGGCATCGCCCTGAAATTGCCCGAAAGCGCCGGCGGCCCCCACGTGTTGCGCGTGGCCTTCCCGCGTAACGACGGCCAGGGCGGCGTGCGCTTTGTGCTGCCCAGCCGGCTCAACGATGTGGAAACCGTGTACGCCATGACCGTGCACAAATCCCAGGGCTCCGAGTTCACCCACACCGCGTTGATCCTGCCGGACGCGCTGAACCCGGTGCTCACCAAAGAACTGATCTACACCGGCATCACCCGCGCCAAGCGCTGGTTCAGCCTGATCGAGCCACGCGGCGGGGTGTTCGAAGAAGCCGTGCGGCGCAAGGTCAAGCGCTTGAGCGGGTTGATGCTGGAGTTGGGGCATGAGCCCGGGAAACCTGACTGATCGGTCATTTGGTATTTCGGATTTGAGTGTCATATTTTTCTGAAAAAATAGCGGGACCCTTCGAGGCGTAGCCTCGCGGGGCTTTCCGCCGCTGTGCTATCGTTGCGGCATCACCCCTCGTTGACACCTGAGAGAATCGCTGCATGAACGTGGCTGTCTCGTCCACAGAGCATCGCTTGAGCTGGAGACGCATGTTACTGGTGGCCGTGCTGTGCCTGCTCGCGCCGCGTGCTTTTGCCCAGACGGCCAGCCCCGTGGGCATGGCCGACTCCCGTGCCCAGGCGGTGACCCAGGTGGTGCTGGGTATCCTCAGTTATGCGCGCTGGCCGGTGGAACCGGCGCAATTGCGCCTGTGCGTCGTCGGGCCGACCCAATACACCGACGACCTGGTCAAAGGCACCACCCAAGCCACCGGTCGCCCGGTGGTGGTGCAGCGCCTGCTGGCCGACAACCCCGATATCGTCAATGCCTGCGACGCTGTGTACATCGGCGAACTCAATACCGATGAGCGCAGCCGCTTGTTTGCGTCATTGATGGGCCACCCGGTGCTGAGCATCAGCGAAGGCGGCGACCAATGCACCGTCGGCAGTCTGTTCTGCCTGCGGGTGGGCGATGAGCAGGTGTCGTTCGAGGTCAACCTCGACTCCGTGGCCCGCAGCGGCGTGCGTATTCACCCCAGCGTGTTGCAGCTGTCGCGCCGTCGAGCGCCTGCGTCATGAGATGGACGAAAGCGCAACCGACCCTGCGCTCGGTCATCGGCCGCGGGCACTTGATCCTGGCGTTGGTGGCGGTGACGCTGGCCAGTGTGTCCCTGACCTTGCTCGGGGTGCTGGCGCTGCGCGTGTATGCCGAGCACAACCTGCACCTGATCGCACGCTCCATCAATTACACCGTGGAAGCGGCGGTGGTGTTCAACGACCGTGCGGCGGCCACCGAAGCCCTCAGCCTGATCGCCTCCACCGAAGAAGTGGCCCAGGCCCAAGTCTTCGACGCCAACGGCCGGCTGCTGGCGCAGTGGCTGCGGCCGGACACCGGGATGTTGTCCCGGGTCGAGCTGCAACTGGCCCATTCGCTGCTCGAACAGCCGATCAGCCAGCCGATCGTTCACCAGGGGCGCACCATCGGCAGCATTCACCTGACCGGTCACGGCGGCAGCCTGTTGCGCTTTTTGCTCAGCGGCCTGGCCGGGATTCTGATCTGCACCGTCCTCAGCGCCTGGGTCGCCGTGCATTTGGCGCGGCGCCTGTTGCAGGGGATTACCGGGCCGTTGCACAGCCTCGCGGCGGTGGCCCACGCCGCGCGCATCGAGCGCGACTTCGACCGCCGCGTGCCACGGGCACAAATCGCCGAACTCGATAGCCTGGGCAACGACTTCAATGCCCTGCTGGAAGAAATGCAAGCCTGGCAAAACCACCTGCAAAGCGAAAACGAAAGCCTTGCCCACCAGGCCAATCACGACAGCCTGACCGGCCTGCCCAACCGCGCGTTCTTCGAAGGCCGCCTGATCCGTGCCCTGCGCAGCGCCGCCAAGGCCAACGAGCGGGTGGCGGTGCTGTTTCTCGACAGTGACCGCTTCAAAGACATCAACGACAACTTCGGTCACGCCGCCGGCGATGCGGTGCTGGTGGCGGTTGCCACGCGCGTGCGCGCGCAATTGCGCGAAGACGACCTGGTGGCACGCCTGGGCGGCGACGAGTTCGCCATCCTGCTCTCGCCGCTGCACAAGGTGGAAGATGCCCAGCGCATCGCCGACAAGATCATTGCCAGCATGGACATACCGATCCCGGTGCCGGGCGACACCCACGTGTTGACCTCCCTGAGTATCGGCATCGCCATCTACCCCGATCATGGCGTCACCCCCGGCGCCCTGCTCAACGCCGCCGATGCGGCGATGTACCAGGCCAAACGGTTGTCACTGGGCGGCCAGCAAACGGCGGAGGCGGAGCTCCCCGTCGTCAACGTTCACCACAGGAGTTGATCCCTTGTTCTCGACTGCACGCGTTGTGTTTATCACCTTATTCGTGGCCCTGCTGGCCCTGAGCGGCTGCCAGACACCCCCTCCCAAAGGCCTGAGCCCGGCGCAAGTCGCCGTCCTCAAGCAACAAGGCTTCGAACTGACCGACGACGGCTGGGCGTTCGGGCTGTCGGGCAAAGTGCTGTTCGGCAGCGACGTCGAAAGCCTCAACGCCCCCAGCACGGTCATTGTCGAGCGCATCGGCAAGGCGTTGCTGGGCGTGGGCATCGACCGCGTGCGGGTAGACGGCCACACCGACGCCTCGGGCAAAGAGAGCTATAACCAGCAACTGTCCCTGCGCCGCGCCAAAAGCGTGGCCACGGTGCTGACCCGCGTGGGGATGAAGGAGGAAAATATCCAACTGCGCGGCCTGGGCAGCAGCCAGCCGGTGGCCGCCAACGACACCGCCGCAGGGCGCACCGAGAATCGGCGGGTGTCGATTGTGGTAAGTACCGACTAAGCGACTTCGCCCATTCCAATGCGTGAAATGCAATCAAATGTGGGAGGGGGCTTGCCCCCGATAGCGGTGTGTCAGTCAGCATGCATCTGTCTGACCGACCGCTATCGGGGGCAAGCCCCCTCCCACATTTGTACCGTGTTCGCTTAACTGCTCGGCGTCAGCGCCTGCGTCAAGTCATCCACCACCGCCTTGCCCATCTCACACAGATAATGCGCCGCCCAGGCGTATTGCTCGCCACGTACATCCATGGCGGCTTCCATCGCGAGTTTCTTGGCGTAGTAAAGCAGGGTAGAGGCGTGTTCCAGCGCTTCGCCGAGCGGCATGCCCGCGTTGACGCGGAACAGTGGTTTTTCGTTTTCGCCGTAGTCGCCGAAGGTGACGACGCCGAGGGTGGTGAAGGCAGAAAGCGGTGGGTCGGGGACGATTTTGGTCATGATCTATACCTGGGAGTTTTAGGAACCACCCATTCATGTCGCTAAACATGAAAGGGTGGCAGCTGTACGCAGGTTAGCGAACCGGACCCAGGACCCGGCAGACCCGAAGATCTCCCACGCACAGCCGCCATAACACGAGAACGAAGAGCACAAAGCTCCTGCCGTTGGGGGCTGTGTCCGGGTTCGGGTCGCTAAACCCGTTCGCTGATTTCAGCGAAGTACGGAGGCTAGTGACTCGAACCCTAAGGCGCAATAGGGTGGAGATTCTCTAGGAATCGTCCTGCAATTTAAAGCGAATCGTCGTTGCTGGCCCTTTAATCCGCAAACCGCATCTCCCGCGTCTCCCCCATCAACAACCCCCGATTCTGCTCCGTCACCTCGCGTATGTAGTCCCACAACAACGTAATCCGTTTCAACTTCCTCAAATCCTCCCGGCAATACATCCAGAACTGCCGCGTAACCGCAATCTGCTCCCCGAGCACCGGCAATAGCCGTGGATCCTGCGCCGCCAAAAAGCACGGCAGAATCGCCATCGACCGTCCTTGCTGCGCCGCCACGTACTGCGCGATCACGCTGGTGCTGCGCAGGCTGGCGCTGGCGCCGGGGACTACGTTGGCCAGGTACAACAGCTCCGAGCTGAAGGCCAGGTCGTCGACGTAGCTGATGAACGGATGCTCGGCCAGATCCGTCGGGCGGTGGATGGGTGGGTGTTGGTCGAGGTAGTCCTGGGTCGCGTACAGCTGCAACTTGTAGTCGCACAGTTTGCAGCACACATACGGCCCGTGTTCCGGGCGTTCCAGGGCGATGACGATGTCGGCTTCGCGCTTGGACAGGCTGATGAAGTGGGGCAGGGGCAGGATGTCGACCGAGATCGCCGGGTAGGTGTCGACGAAGTGGCTCAACTGCGGGGTGACGAAGAAGCTGCCGAAGCCTTCGGTGCAGCCCATGCGGACATGCCCGGACAGCGCCACGCCGGAGCCGGAGACTTGTTCGCAGGCCATGTGCAAGGTGCTTTCGATGGATTCGGCGTAGCCGAGCAAGCGCTGGCCTTCGTTGGTGAGGACGAAACCGCTGGTCCGGGATTTTTCGAACAGCAGGGTGCCGAGTGATACTTCCAGTGAACTGATGCGCCGCGACACGGTGGTGTAGTCCACCGCCAGCCGCTTGGCAGCGACGCTGGCCTTGCGGGTGCGGGCCACTTCGAGGAAAAACTTCAGGTCGTCCCAGTTCAGGGAACCCAGTGATGTGATGTTTTTTTGCATATTGGACCGGCTTTTATGTGCGTTCTTATTAGAAGTTTGCACATCTATACTCCAAAAACAGTCCGAACGCCTCATCCTCAAGGCGATTCAACGCCTTGGTTCTCTGCCTATAAATACAAATTGGAGACCACATGAACGCATCTGCCGATATTTCCGTGCAACAGGTCAAGTTGTTGATCAACGGTGAATGGGTCGAGTCCAAGACCACCCACTGGCAAGACATCGTCAACCCGGCGACCCAGCAAGTGCTGGCCAAAGTCCCGTTTGCCACCGCTGAAGAAGTCAACGCTGCCATCGACGCCGCCCATCGCGCCTTCCAGACCTGGAAGCTGACCCCGATCGGCGCACGCATGCGTATCATGCTCAAGCTGCAAGCCTTGATCCGCGAGCACTCCAAGCGCATCGCCGTGGTCCTCAGCGCCGAGCAGGGCAAGACCATTGCCGATGCCGAGGGCGATATTTTCCGTGGCCTGGAAGTGGTGGAGCACGCCTGCTCCATCGGCACCCTGCAAATGGGCGAGTTCGCTGAAAACGTCGCCGGCGGTGTCGATACCTACACCCTGCGCCAACCCATCGGCGTGTGCGCCGGGATTACTCCGTTCAACTTCCCGGCGATGATTCCGCTGTGGATGTTCCCGATGGCGATTGCCTGCGGTAACACCTTCGTCCTCAAGCCTTCCGAGCAAGACCCGCTGTCCACGATGCTGCTGGTGGAGCTGGCGCTGGAAGCCGGTGTGCCGGCCGGCGTGCTCAACGTGGTACACGGCGGCAAGGACGTGGTGGATGCGCTCTGCACGCATAAAGACATCAAGGCAGTGTCGTTCGTCGGTTCGACCGCCGTGGGCACCCATGTGTACGACCTGGCCGGCAAACACGGCAAGCGCGTGCAATCGATGATGGGCGCCAAGAACCATGCGGTGGTGCTGCCGGATGCCAACCGCGAACACACCCTCAACGCCCTGGTCGGTGCCGGTTTCGGCGCGGCGGGCCAGCGATGCATGGCCACTTCGGTGGTGGTGCTGGTGGGCGCTTCCAAGCAATGGCTGCCCGATCTGAAGGCGCTGGCGCAGAAGCTCAAGGTCAATGCCGGCAGCGAAGCCGGCACGGATGTCGGCCCGGTGATTTCCAAGCGTGCCAAGGCGCGCATCCTGGAACTGATCGAAAGCGGCGTGAAAGAAGGCGCCAAGCTGGAGCTGGACGGGCGTGACATCCAGGTGCCGGGCTTCGAGCAAGGCAACTTCGTCGGCCCGACGCTGTTCTCGGGCGTGACCACCGACATGCAGATCTACACCCAGGAAATCTTCGGCCCGGTGCTGGTGGTGCTGGAAGTCGACACCCTCGATGAAGCCATCGCGCTGGTCAACGCCAACCCGTTCGGCAACGGCACCGGCCTGTTCACCCAGAGCGGGGCGGCGGCGCGTAAGTTCCAGAGCGAAATCGACGTCGGCCAGGTCGGCATCAACATCCCGATCCCGGTGCCGGTGCCGTTCTTCAGCTTCACCGGTTCGCGCGGTTCCAAGCTCGGCGACCTCGGCCCGTATGGCAAGCAAGTGGTGCAGTTCTACACTCAGACCAAAACCGTCACCAGCCGCTGGTTCGATGACGACACGGTCAACGATGGCGTCAACACCACCATCAACCTGCGCTGATTCCGGGAGACGAGCATGAAGATTGCATTTATCGGCTTGGGCAACATGGGCGCGCCCATGGCCCGCAACCTGATCAAGGCCGGCCACGCGCTGAACCTGTTCGACCTGAACCAGGCGGTACTCAAGGAACTGGCCGAACTGGGCGGCAGCATCAGCGGTTCACCGCGCGATGCGGCCACCGGTGCCGAGTTGGTGATTACCATGCTGCCGGCCGCTGCCCATGTGCGCAGTGTCTGGCTGGGTGAAGACGGCGTTTTGGCCGGCATCGGCCAAGGCGTGCCGGCGGTGGATTGCAGCACCATCGACCCGCAGACCATCCGCGATGTCGCGGCGGCGGCAGCCAAGCAAGGGGTGGCCGTCGCCGATGCACCGGTCTCCGGCGGCACTGGCGGCGCGCAAGCCGGGACGCTGACCTTCATGGTCGGCGCCAGCGCGGACTTGTTCGCCACCCTGCAACCGGTGCTGGCGCAGATGGGCCGCAACATTGTGCGTTGCGGCGAGGTCGGCACCGGCCAGATCGCCAAGATCTGCAACAACCTGCTCCTGGGCATCAGCATGGTCGGCGTCAGCGAAGCGATGGCCCTGGGCGATGCGCTGGGCATCGACACTCAGGTGCTGGCTGGGATCATCAACAGTTCCACCGGGCGCTGCTGGAGTTCCGACACGTACAACCCGTGGCCGGGCGTGATCGAAACCGCGCCGTCATCGCGGGGTTATACCGGTGGTTTCGGTGCCGACCTGATGCTCAAGGACCTGGGGCTGGCCACCGAAGCTGCGCGCCAGGCGCACCAGCCGGTGATCCTCGGCGCTGTGGCCCAGCAGTTGTATCAATCGATGAGCCAGCGCGGGGAAGGGGGCAAGGACTTCTCGGCGATCATCAACAGCTACCGCAAGCCCAAATAGATACCGCCTGTGGCGAGGGCGCTTGCTCCCTCGCCACTATTTATTGCGGTTCAGGCAAACACAAAATACTTACGCACCGTCTCGACCACTTCCCACGTCCCCTTCATCCCCGGCTCCACCACAAAAATATCCCCCGCGCGCAAATGGATCGGCTCCAGGCCTTCTGGGGTGATCACGCAGTAGCCTTCCTGGAAATGGCAGTATTCCCACTTCACGTATTCCACGTACCACTTGCCCGGTGTGCAGATCCAGGTGCCCATGATCTTGCTGCCGTCTTCGCTGGTGTAGGCGTTGAGGTTGACGGTGTGCGGGTCGCCTTCGAGCTTTTCCCATTTGCAGGCATCCAGGACCGGCAAGGGGTGGGTGTCGCGCAGTACGGTGATGGGTTTGGACATGATGACTCCGAGGCAGGTGAACGAGAGTCGAACCCTATAGCGTCGCAGGCAGGGTCAATGGTCTGAACTCGACATCGAGATGCCCAGAAGCGCAGGCGAATACCACTGCTCAGGCCAAGTGCAGTTCATGTGGGAGGGGGCTTGCCCCCGATGGCTGCGGATCAGCTAGCACATGTGTCAACTGACACACTGCCATCGGGGGCAAGCCCCCTCCCACATTAACCCTCGGTGGCAGCGTCACTGTGGCTCGGCGACACTTTCGAGCGTAGATAAGCCATTTCCTCGCATTAAGTGCGAAAGATTTCCCGCTTGTCGCAGGAATTCGCAAGAAAATTCACGGCTGGCCCTCGTATCATTCACTTCAGTCACGACCGAGAGCCTTGATATGAACCCAATAAAAACGTGGTGGGACATCAGCCCGCCCTTGAGTACGGCGACCCCGACCTGGCCGGGGGATACGCCGTTCCAGGAAGAGCGCGTGTGGCAGTTCGGCCCGGAGTGCCCGGTGAATGTCGGGCGCGTTACCTTGTCGCCGCACACCGGCGCCCATGTCGATGCGCCGCTGCATTACAGCGCGGACGGCGCGCCGATCGGCGAGGTGTCGCTGGACGTGTACATGGGCCCGTGCCGTGTGTTGCATTGCCTGGACAGCGGCGCGCTGGTGCAGCCGCAGCAGTTGCAAGGGCGTGTGGATAACTTGCCGGAACGTGTGTTGCTGCGCACTTATCCACAGGCGCCGCTGACCGAATGGGATGCGAACTTCACCGCCATCGCCCCGCAGACCATCGAGTTGCTCGCCAGCCTGGGCGTGCGCTTGGTCGGTATCGACACGCCGTCCCTGGACCCGCAACAGTCCAAGACCATGGATTCTCACAACGCCGTGGCCCGTCATGGCATGGCAATACTCGAAGGCATCGTGCTCGATGACGTACCGGAGGGCGACTATGAACTGATCGCCCTGCCGCTGCGGTTTGCCCACCTCGACGCCAGCCCTGTCCGCGCAATCCTGCGCCCGCTTGTGGAGCCCGCACGATGAGCCAATGTCCCTTCTCAGAGGATTACCAGCCGCCGGAAGAATGGCATAACGCCGAGCTGAATTTTTCCGAGTCCATGAGCTACGGCGACTACCTGGACCTGGGCAAAGTCCTCAGCGCCCAGCACCCGCTGTCGCCGGACCACAACGAGATGCTCTTTATCATCCAGCACCAGACCTCCGAGCTGTGGATGAAACTGATGCTCCACGAACTCAAGGCCGCCCGCGAACACCTGCGCCTGGGCGAGTTGCCGCCGGCGTTCAAGATGCTGGCGCGGGTCTCGCGGATCTTCGATCAACTGGTACACGCCTGGGCGGTGCTGGCGACCATGACCCCGTCGGAGTACAAGGCGATTCGCCCGTTCCTCGGCCAATCGTCCGGGTTCCAGTCGTTCCAGTACCGTGAGATTGAATTCATCCTCGGCAACAAAAGCCCGGCGCTGTTGCGGCCCCACGCCCATCGCCCGCAATTGTTGCAAGAACTGCAGGTGGCGATTGCCACGCCGTCGCTGTACGACGAGGCGATCAACCTGATGGTCAAGGCCGGCCTGACGATCGACCCGCAACGCGCCGAACGCGACCCGACGGCGGCGACGGTTCACGATGCCTCCGTGGAAGCGGCGTGGCGCGAGGTCTACCGCGACCCGAGCCGTTATTGGGACCTGTACCAGTTGGCCGAAAAGTTTATCGACCTGGAAGACTCCTTCCGTCAATGGCGCTTTCGCCATGTGACCACGGTGGAACGGATCATCGGCTTCCAGCCCGGCACCGGCGGCACCGAGGGCGTGGGTTACCTGCGCAAGATGCTCGACACGGTGCTGTTCCCCGAGCTGTGGCGAGTACGTTCCACGCTCTAAACAAAAAGCCCCGGATCACCGGGGCTTTTCATTTGGAATGCAATCAAAAATGTGGGAGGGGGCTTGCCCCCGATAGCGGTGTGACAGCCAACACATCCACTGACTGACACACCGCCATCGGGAGCAAGCTCCCTCCCACCTAGGTTATTGCGTCACTGCCACTTTCGCGTTTTTGATCCGCAAGCGGTAGGCAATGTAGATCACCCCCACCCAAACCGGCATCGCATACACCGAATCGCGAACGCCCGGAATCGCCAGCATCACGCTGATGATCATCAGCATGAACGCCAGGCACAGGTAGTTGCTGAACGGGAACCAGAAGGTCTTGAACGACGGCACCACGCCTTGCTCGGCCATGGCCTTGCGGAACTTGATGTGGGTCAGGCTGATCAGCGCCCAGTTGATCATCAGCGAGGCGACCACCAGCGCGAACAGCAACTCCAGCGCGCTGTGCGGCGCGACGTAGTTGACCACCACGCACAGCAGCGTCACCAGCGCCGAAATCGCCAGGGCCCGCAGCGGCACGCCTTGTTTGTTGAGTTTCATCAGCGCTTTCGGCGCGTCGCCTTGCTCGGCCAGGCCGAACAGCATGCGGCTGTTGCAGTACACGCCGCTGTTGTACACCGACAGCGCCGCGGTCAGCACCACAAAGTTGAGGATGTGCGCGGCGGTGTCGTTACCGATCAGCGAGAAGATCTGCACAAACGGGCTGCCGCTGTAGGCATCGCCCGACGCGCCGAGGGTCTGCAGCAGTTGATCCCACGGGTACAGCGAGAGCAGCACGGTCAGCGCGCCGACGTAGAAAATCAGGATGCGGTACACCACCTGGTTGATCGCTTTCGGGATCACTTTACGCGGCTCGCTGGCCTCGGCGGCGGTGATGCCCACCAGCTCCAGGCCACCGAACGAGAACATGATGAACGCCATGGACATCAACAACCCCATGCCGCCATTGGGGAAGAAACCGCCGTGGCTCCACAGGTTGCTGATCGACGCTTGCGGGCCGCCGGTGCCGCTGAACAACAGGTAGCAGCCGAGCACGATCATGCCGACAATCGCCACCACCTTGATGATCGCGAACCAGAACTCGGTCTCACCGAAGAACTTCACGTTCAGGGTGTTGATCAGGTTCACCGCGACAAAGAACACCAGTGCGCTGACCCAGGTCGGAATCTCCGGCCACCAGAACTGGATGTACTTGCCCACGGCCGTCAGTTCGGCCATGCCCACCAGCACGTAGAGTACCCAGTAGTTCCAGCCCGCCAGGAAGCCCGCGTAACCGCCCCAGTATTTGTGGGCAAAGTGGCTGAACGAACCGGCCACCGGCTCCTCGACGATCATCTCGCCGAGCTGGCGCATGATCAGGAACGCGATAAAACCGGCAATCGCGTAGCCGAGGATCATCGACGGCCCCGCCGACTTGAGCACGCCGGCCGAGCCGAGGAACAGCCCCGTACCGATCGCGCCGCCCAAGGCAATCAGCTGAATATGCCGGTTCTTCAGGCCACGCTTGAGGCCTACCGGGTTAACCATGTCATCCGCCATTAACATTCCCTTCTACTTGTTTTTCTTGGGGTTGATTGCACGCCGCGCCCAACCCCTCAGAAGTGCTGAGGGGTCAGATATTACTCTGCGTGAACTTTTCGTAATACAACTGAACGCCATCAAGTGCCTGATCCACCAGCCATTGTTGGATGGATTCGACCATCGGAGGGGGCCCGCACACGTACATATCGGCCGAACTGTCCCGCCATTCGGCCAGGTTGAAATGCTCGGTGAGGTAGCCACGCTTGCCGGACCATGCGGGCGGCGGGTCGCTCAGTACTTCGGTGTAGCGAAAATCCGCGAGCGTGGACGCGTAACCCTCGATGCGCGCCGCTTCGCACAGGTCCTCGGCGCCGCGCACGCCGTAGTACAGGTGGACCGGCCGTTCGCAGGCGCTGGCCGCCAGTTCATCGAGCATGCCCAGCAGCGCCGACAACCCGGTGCCGCCGGCGACCAGCACCAGCGGTCGGCTGACATGGCGCAGGTAGAACGCACCCAGCGGCGCCTCCATCAGCAGCGGATCGCCGACCTGGCAACGTTCGCGCAGGTAGTTGCTCATCACCCCGTCGGGCAGCAGGCGGATCAGAAACCGCAGCTGATTGCCCGGCCGGTTGGCGAAGGAATATGCGCGCCAGCTGTCGGTGCCCGGAACCGCCAGGCGGGCGTATTGGCCCGGCAGAAAGTCCAGCGCCTGGTCCAGCTGCACTTGCAGGATCGCCGTGCCGGTCGAGACCTGCCGCACCTCGCTCACCGTGCCGCGCACCTGCACCGGCCCCGGCGCGTTGCACAGGCTGGAATCGAAGTCGAAGTAGAACGTCGCATCCGACTTCACCCGGGTCTGGCAACTGAGCATCTTGCGCTGTTGCAGGTCGCGGCTGGAGAGGGCGTCCTCGTCCACATAGTCCTGGCTGTATTCGCCGCTCTCGCAGCGGCCCTGGCAGGTGCCGCACACGCCTTCGCGGCAATCCAGCGGAATCTTGATGCCATTGCGCAGGGCCGCATCCAGCAGGATTTCATGCGCGCCCACCGGGAAAAACAGCGTCTTGCCGTCGGCAAAACTGAAGGCCACTTTGTGATTCATCCCCAGTACTCCGTGGGTTCATGTGTGAACCCTTGTAGGAGCGAGCTTGCTCGCGAAAAACTCAAGGACGCCGCGTGCATTCAGGATGCCCGCGTCATCGTTGACGTCCTTCGCGAGCAAGCTCGCTCCTACAAGGGGGCGTTCTCCAGCGTTACAGGTGATAGAAATCCAGCACCGAGTTGATGGTGTCGTTGAGCAACAACGCGTGCTTGCGGGTGATCAGCCAGCTGTCGCCATGGGGCTTGAGGCGATAGGTCGCGTGGCCGTAGAACTGCTCCGACGTGGCCAGGCGATAGAACAGCGTGTGCCAGTTCAAGCGCACCTCCAGCGTGCCGTCCGCCTGCTCGGCGATACGCACGTTGTGGATCAGGTGCAAGGTGCGCGGCATCGGCGTGGCCGACGCCGCCTTGCCGGTGCGCAGGCGGAACACGCGGTCTTCCAGGCCCGAGCGGTTGGCGTAATAGATCAGCGACATTTCGCGCTTGGGGTCGCAGGTGTAGACGTGTTCGGAGTCCCATTGCGGCAGGTGGAATTCGCTCTGCGGGTCGAACAACTGCACGTAGGCGTCCCAGTCCTGGGCGTCGCACAGCTCGGATTTGCGATAGAAAAATTGCTCGATCCGGTACTGCAATGGCGCATTCATCATTCCACCTCCCGCAGCTTCAGCGCGCGTTGGTCGAGGCCGTTGAGCAGGAACTGCTGCCAGTTGCGGTGCTGGTTGACGTACAAGCCTTCGTGGGTAAATTCGGTGCCGGTCATGGCGGGCTGGATGCCGAGGGCTTCGCTGTTCGGCGTTGGCCCGGTGGCCCAGCGGTGGCTGCCGCGTGAGATATCGCTCCAGCGCTCCAGGCGGCCCTGGAAACCGCGCTGGGCCTCGCGAAACTCCACCAGATCGTCCGGCGTGCCCATGCCCGAGACGTTGAAGAAGTCCTCGAACTGGCGGATGCGGTTTTCCCGGTCGGCGTCGGACTCGTGCTTCACCCCCAGGCACTGGCTGATGATCTCGGTCTTGTTCCACGCCAACGGGCGGATGATGCGCAACTGCGAGCTGATCTGGTCGAGGAAGAACAGGCTCGGATAGATGTTCAGGTTGCGCAGGCGATGCATCATCCACTCGGCTTTTGGCTGGCCGTGTTCTGCCACCAGGCGCGGCATGATGGTGGCGTAGCCGGAGCGTACCGTGGGGTTGGGCATGTCGCTGAACAACAGGCTGTGGCCATTGTTGAAGGCGAACCAGCCGTCGTCGGTATTCGCGTCGCCGGCGCCGAGTTTGCTGTAGTCCAGCGTCGTGCCGGCCGCGGTGCCGTTCGCGGTATTGACCTGCTGGCGGTGCTGCACCGTGGCCACGTAGTTGTAGTGGACGGTGCTGACGTGATAACCGTCCAGGCCGTTTTCGTTCTGCAGCTTCCAGTTGCCGTCGTAGGTGTAGGCGGACTTGCCCGGCAGCACCTCCAGCTCACCGGTGGCGGACTGGGCGACCATCATGTCGAAAAACACTTTGGCGTCGCCGAGGAAGTCTTCCAGGCTGTCGGTGCCGTTCACGTCCAGGCTGATGAACACAAAGCCTTTGTAGCTGTCGATGCGCGCCTTTTTCAGGCCGCGCGTGGCCTTGTCGAAACCTTCCGGGTATTCCCCCGGCGCCTTGACCTTCACCAGCCGGCCGTCGCTCTTGTAGCACCAGGCGTGGAACGGGCAGGTGAAGGTCGACTGGTTGCCCTTACCGACGCGGGTGAGGGTGGTGCCGCGATGTTGGCAGGCGTTGACCAGCGCGTTGAGCTGGCCGTCGCCGTCGCGGGTGATGATCATCGGCTGGCGCCCGGCGCGCATCGTCACGAAATCGTGGTTATTCGCCAGTTCGCTTTCGTGGCAGGCGTAGATCCAGTTCTTCTCGAAGATCAGTTCCATCTCCAGGTCGAACAATTGCGGCTCGGTGAACATGTCGCGGGCGATGCGGAACACTTCATCGGCGGGGCGGAAATCCAGGCAGCTGTCGATGAAGCTTTTCCATTGCTCGACGCTTCTTGCACCACTCATGGGACGCACCTTTTGATAATGGCTGAACGGGTCAGCCATTAAGCGACTGCGCCGAGGCGGCGGGCTATCCGCTTAATGGGCGAAGGCGGGCCGGATAGTTGGGCATGAAATACCCACGCCGGTGCAGGGCGGTGACGCGATGCGCTACTGTCATGCAGGGCGGTGCGCGCAGAAGTCGGTGGTTTATCCACATAGTCGAGCGTTGTTATCCACCCAGCAGTGAGACTGCCGCCGTGGCGCAGAACTTGCTGTCGATCTGTCACGACGCGCCGCCAGAGCGCGCAACCGCCTAACCGCCGTGGGTGCAGCCTGATGAGTAGCCATACACGCGATATCCGTATCGAACGCTTCGACTTGGAGGGCGCCCGCAGCTGGATGTCCGGCATCTGCGGGCCGCACCGCCTGGCGACGGCCACGCCCGAGCGCCTGCGTTTCCATCACAGCGCCAACGTGTTCAAGTCCCGCGCCACCACCTTGGGCGTGATCGAATACGGCACCGACGTGACCATCGACATCGAGGACGCCGAACACTTCAGCAGCTACAGCCTGAGCCTGCCTCTGGTAGGCGAGCAGGAGTTGAGCAAGAACGGCGAGCGCTTGAGTTCCAACCGCGATCAAGGCGTGATCATCTCGCCCAACGAGCACCAGGTGCTGGCGATTTCCGGCGATTGCCGCAAGTTGCAGGTGGTGATTACGCGGGCGGCGATGAGCGAGTCGCTGGAAGGGTTGCTGCAACGGCCGATCGAGGCGCCGCTGCGTTTCGAGCCGGTGATGGATGCGGTGGACGGCGCCCCGGCCTCGTGGTGGCGCATGGCGCGTTATTTCATCGCAGAGCTTGCGCGCAGCAGCGAGTTGTACGAGCAGGCGGCGTTTACCCGCGACCTGGAAAGCTCGTTGATCAAGGGCCTGATCCTCGCCCAGCCGAATAATTATTCAGAGGAATTGCGCGACGTGCTTGGCGTGAAGCTGCCGCACTACTTGATCCGCGCCCGCCAGCACATTCACGACAACGCCCGCGAAGCGGTGCATCTGGAAGACCTGGAAGC
The DNA here is from genome assembly GCF_003058185.1 of Pseudomonas sp. GV105. Classification (NCBI taxonomy): domain Bacteria; kingdom Pseudomonadati; phylum Pseudomonadota; class Gammaproteobacteria; order Pseudomonadales; family Pseudomonadaceae; genus Pseudomonas; species Pseudomonas sp. GV105. The sequence continues at coordinate 448,397 of NZ_QBUF01000003.1, read as the reverse complement.
CGCCGCCGGGGTCTCGCGGTTCAAGCTGTTCGATGCGTTTCGCAAATACTTCGCGCTGTCGCCGATGGCTTACCTGAAAAAGTATCGGCTGGGGGCGGTGCGCCAGGAGATCCTCGAACACGGCTCCACCCGCACCATCTCCGAGATTGCCCTGGGCTGGGGCTTCACCCACCTGGGGCGGTTCTCGGCGGAGTATCGCAAGCTGTTCGATGAGTCGCCGAGCCAAACTTTGCAGCGCAAGCGCCTGCGCACTGTCTAAAAAACACCGCAGATCAAATGTAGGAGGGGGCTTGCCCCCGATGGCGGTGTGTCAGTCAGTAGATGTGTGGGCTGTCACACCGCTATCGGGGGCAAGCCCCCTCCCACATTAGATTTGCAGTGCCTGGGAGATTTCAGATCAGTTCTTCAACCAACTGCAAACAATGATTCAGCCCCGGCGACTGATCATTCACCCGCCGGCTGAGAATAATCGGCGAGGTCGCGGTGGCTTCCACCACCGGCGTGTAGCCGATGTCCGCGCGATGCAGCACCTGCACCGACGCCGGCACCAGCGTCACGCCCATGCCCGCGCCGACCAGGCCGATGGCGGTCTGCAACTCGTTGGTCCACTGCGCCACCTTGAGGCTCAAACCATGGGCGTCGAACAGCGCGATCACATGGTCGGCATAACTGGGCCGCGGGTTGCCGGGGTACAGCACAAACGGCTCGGCGGCCAATTGGGCGAGGGTGGCGGGCGCGCCCAGCAAGGCGTGGCCGGCGGGCAACACCGCAACCAGGCGGTCCTCGACCAGCACCCGCTGGACGATGGCCGGGTCATCGATGCGAATCCGCCCGAAGCCCACGTCGATCCGCCCGGCCTTGAGCGCTTCAACCTGCTGCAGGGTAGTCATTTCCGACAGCCCCAGTTCCAGTTCCAGCGCGTCGTGGTTGCGCAGCCGCCGAATCAACTCGGGCAGCACGCCATACAAGGTCGACGGCGCAAAGCCGATGCCCAGCCAGGTCTTCTCGCCCTGGCCGATACGCCGGGTGGTGTCGCAGACCTTGCCCAACTGCTCCAGCAGCACAGTGGCGTGTTCATAGAAAAACCGCCCGGCCTCGGTCAGCCGCAGCGGTCGGCCGCGCTCGAGCAGTATCACGCCCAATTCATCCTCCAATTGCTGGATCTGTCGGCTCAACGGCGGCTGGGCGATGTGCAGGCGTTCGGCGGCGCGGGTGAAGTTGAGGGTTTCGCCCAGCACCTGGAAATAGCGCAGATGTCGCAGTTCCATGACAGCTCCTTTGATACCTTGAAGGTATTGTGCGAGACCAATTCTATATTGGAAGCCAAGAAAAATGCGGCACAGAATCGGCTCAAATCTATAAAGAACCCAACGGGTATAGCCATGCCGATTTGTGCCATCGAGTCGATCGAAACCATCATCGTCGACCTCCCCACTATCCGCCCGCACAAGCTGGCGATGCACACGATGCAGAACCAGACCCTGGTGATCGTCCGCCTGCGTTGCGCCGACGGCATCGAAGGCCTCGGCGAAGCCACCACCATCGGCGGCCTGAGCTACGGCAACGAAAGCCCCGACAGCATCAAGATCAACATCGACCGCCACTTCGCCCCGCTGCTGATCGGCCAGGACGCGAACAACATCAATGCCGCCATGTTGCGCCTGGCGCGCAGCATTCGCGGCAACACCTTCGCCAAGTCCGCCATCGAAAGCGCCTTGCTCGATGCGCTGGGCAAACGCCTGCACCTGCCGCTCAGCGAACTGCTCGGCGGCCGCGTGCGCGATGCGTTGCCGGTGGCCTGGACCCTGGCCAGCGGCAACACCGAGCAGGACATTGCCGAAGCCGAGAAGATGCTCGACCTGCGCCGTCACCGTGTCTTCAAATTGAAGATCGGCGCCGGTGAGGTCAGTGCCGACCTGGCCCATGTGATCGCGATCAAAAAAGCCCTGGGCGAGCGCGCCAGCGTGCGCGTCGATGTCAACCAGGCCTGGGATGAAGCCGTTGCCCTGCGCGCCTGCAAGGTGCTCGGCGACAACGCTATCGACCTGATCGAACAGCCGATCTCGCGCAACAACCGCGCTGGCATGGCCCGGCTTCAGCTGTCGAGCCCGGTGCCGATCATGGCCGACGAATCCATCGAATGTGTCGAGGACGCTTTCAACCTGGCCCGCGAAGGCGCGGCTTCGGTGTTCGCCCTCAAGATCGCCAAGAACGGTGGCCCGCGCGCGGTGTTGCGCACGGCCGCGATTGCCGAAGCGGCCGGGATCGGCCTATACGGCGGCACCATGCTCGAAGGCGGCCTCGGCACCCTGGCCTCGGCCCATGCGTTTCTCACCCTGGACACACTGGCGTGGGGCACCGAGCTGTTCGGCCCGCTGCTGCTCACCGAAGACATCCTCACCGAGCCGCTGGTGTACCGCGATTTCCAGCTGCATGTCAGCACCGCACCGGGCCTGGGCCTGGCCATCGATGAAGAGCGCCTGGCGTTCTTCCGTCGTGACAACCACTAAGAGGCGCCTGCCATGTTGTTCCACGTAAAAATGAGCGTACACCTGCCCGTCGACATGAACCCCGAACGTGCCGCCAGCCTCAAGGCCGACGAAAAAGCCCTGGCGCAGCGCCTGCAGCAAGAGGGCAAATGGCGCCATCTGTGGCGCATCGCCGGGCTCTACGCCAACTACAGCGTGTTCGATGTCGACAGCGTGCAGGAACTGCACGACCTGCTGATGCAACTGCCGCTTTATCCCTACATGGCCATCGAAGTGAATGCGCTGTGCCGGCACCCGTCGTCGATCCACGCGGACGACCGCTGAGCCTGTTTTATCCCCAATAATTACAAGATGAGGATTGCACCATGTCCATCCGACTGTCCCAGACTGCCCATGCCCAACAGTTTCTCGAAGAAGCCAGCGGCCACCGCAGCGAAAGCGGTAACCCGCGCACCAAGACGCTGATCTACCGGATCCTGCGGGACACGGTGAACATCATCGAAGACCTGGAAGTCACCCCCGAAGAGTTCTGGGCGGCGGTCAACTACCTCAACGAATTGGGTCAACACCAGGAAGCCGGTTTGCTCGCCGCCGGGCTTGGCCTGGAGCATTACCTGGACCTGTTGATGGACGCCGCTGACGAAGAAACCGGCAAAACCGGCGGCACCCCGCGCACCATCGAAGGCCCGCTGTATGTGGCGGGGGCGCCGCTGTCGAAATACGAAGCGCGCCTGGACGACGGCCAGGACCCGGGCGTGCCGCTGTTCATGCGCGGCCAGGTACGGGACACGCAGGGCAAACCGTTGGCCGGGGCGATTGTCGATGTGTGGCAGGCCAATACCGGCGGCACTTACTCCTGGTTCGACACCGCGCAGTCGGAATTCAACCTGCGCCGCCGCGTCGAGACCGACGCCCAGGGCAACTTCCGTTTTCGCAGCATCGTGCCATCAGGTTATGGCTGCCCGCCGACCGGGCCGACCCAGCAGTTGCTCGATCAACTGGGACGCCACGGGCAGCGGCCGGCGCATATTCACTTCTTCATCTCGGCGCCGGGGCATCGGCACCTGACCACGCAGATCAACCTGTCGGACGACCCGTACCTGCACGATGATTTTGCCTACGCGACACGGGATGAATTGATTGCCGAAATTCGCTTCAGCGACGATCAGCACCTGGCGCGGGAACTGGGTGTGGAAGGGCGCTTTGCGCAGATCGATTTTGACTTTGAGGTGCAGCTTGCCGATGCGCCGCTGGAGCAAAAGCGCATGCAGCGGGTTCGTGCATTGGAAGATTGATCAGCACGGTCAAAAAATGTGGGAGGGAGCTTGCTCCCGATAGCGGCGGATCAGTAAACATTTAAGTGACTGACACACGGCTATCGGGGGCAAGCCACCCTCCCACGTTGTTTTGCGGTGTGGCTGACTATTTGCGCAACACCAGATCCAACACTTCATCGCGATCCTTGATCTTCTGCAACACGATCTCCGAGCGGATATCCATCACCCCCGCCGTGCGGTTCAGGTGGTTCACGATAAAGTCCGAAAAGTGCTTGAGGTTGCGCGCCTGCACCCGCAGCACGTAGTTGCTGGCGCCGGTGATCACGTAGGCGCTGGCCACTTCCGGCCAGCCTTGCACCTTCTGGATAAACGTCTCGTGCCAGTCCTCCACGTCCTGGCGCACCGACAGGTGGACGATGGCCTCGAGTTCGATCCCCAACCGCTCGGCATTCAACACCGCCCGATAGCCGCTGATGATGCCTTCGCTTTCCAGCAGGCGCAGACGGCGCAGGCAGGCGGAGGGCGACAGTGCGACTTTTTCTGCGAGTTCCTGGTTGCTGATACGGCCGTCCTGTTGCAGGAAATGCAGGAGGCGCAGGTCGGTGGCGTCGAGAATCATGCTTAGAATAAATCCGCGTGTTTTCGGTTGAACTTCGAATTTCCTACAGCTTAATTAGCCTGTTGCCCACAACTTTGCACGAAAATTCTCTAAAACTTCGCTCATTATTTACGGCATCTTCACTTATAAAAACCAGGACAGCCCATGATCACTCGAAGCCATTGCCAAGCCCTTGACGACCAGGACCGGTTGGCGCCGCTGCGTCACCAGTTCGCCTTGCCGCAGGGGGTGATCTACCTCGACGGCAACTCCCTCGGCGCACGTCCGGTGGCCGCGCTTGCGCGGGCGCAGCAGGTGATCGCCGAGGAGTGGGGCAATGGCTTGATTCGCAGCTGGAACAGCGCGGGTTGGGCGGACTTGTCCCAGCGCCTGGGCAATCGCCTGGCGCCGTTGATCGGCGCGGGGGAGGGCGAAGTGGTGATCACCGATACCACTTCCATCAACCTGTTCAAGGTGCTCAGCGCCGCCTTGAGCGTGCAGCGCCAACGCGCGCCGCAGCGCAAGGTGATCGTCAGCGAAGCGAGCAACTTCCCCACCGACCTGTACATCGCCGAAGGCCTCGCCGAACTGCTGCAACAGGGCTATTCGCTGCGCCTGGTCAACAGCCCGGACGAACTGCCCCAGGCCATCGACCCGGACGTGGCGGTGGTGATGCTCACCCACGTCAACTACAAGACCGGCTACATGTACGACATGCACGCGCTCACCACGTTGAGCCACGAGTGCGGCGCGCTGAGCCTCTGGGACCTGGCGCATTCGGCAGGTGCGGTGCCCATCGACCTGCACCAGGCCGGCGCCGATTATGCGATCGGTTGCACCTACAAATACCTCAATGGCGGCCCTGGTTCCCAGGCGTTCGTGTGGGTCAACCCGGCGCTGGTGGACGTGGTGCGCCAGCCGTTGTCGGGCTGGTTCGGGCATACCCGGCAGTTCGCCATGGAGACGCGTTATGCACCGAGTGCCGGCATCGCCCGTTACCTGTGCGGCACCCAGTCGATCACCTCGCTGGCCATGGTGGAGTGCGGCCTGGAGATTTTCGAACAGACCGACATGGCCAGCCTGCGCGGTAAATCCCTGGCCTTGACCGACCTGTTTATCGCATTGGTCGAAGCCCGCTGCGCCGCCCATGGCCTGGTGTTGATCACCCCGCGCGAGCACGCCAGACGCGGCAGCCATGTGAGTTTCGAACACCCTGAAGGTTATGCGGTGATCCAGGCACTGATTGCCCGTGGAGTGATTGGCGACTACCGCGAGCCGCGCATCATGCGTTTTGGTTTTACGCCGCTGTACACCTGCTTTACCGAAGTGTGGGACGCCGTGGAAATCCTCGGTGAGATCCTCGACAACCGCACCTGGGACCAGGCGCAATTCAAAGTCCGTAACAGCGTCACTTGAATAAACACAGACAACAATGGGGGGAGGGAGCTTGCTCCCGATAGCGCTGTATCAGCGTGTGAATCCGGCGACCGACACACCGCCATCGGGGGCAAGCCCCCTCCCACATGGGGGCTGCGGTGTTCATCCATTGAGTGCCTGACGCAGGCTCAATGTGGGAGGGGGCTTGCCCCCGATGGCGGCGGATCGGTCACCTAGGTATCAACTGAAAGACTGCTATATGGGGCTGCGGTGTTCATCCATTGAGTGCCTGACGCAGGCTCAATGTGGGAGGGGGCTTGCCCCCGATGGCGGCGGATCAGTCACCTAGGTATCAACTGAAAGACTGCTATATGGGGTCTGCGGTGTTCATCCACTGAGTGCCTGACGCAGGCTCAATGTGGGAGGGGGCTCGCCCCCGATGGCGGCGGGTCAGTCACCGAGGTATCGACTGAAAGACTGCTATATGGGGTCTGCGGTGTTCATCCATTGAGTGCCTGACGCAGGCTCAATGTGGGAGGGGGCTTGCCCCCGATGGCGGCGGGTCAGTCACCTAAGGTATCGACTGAAAGACTGCTATCACCAGCAAGCCACCTCCCACAGAGGATCTGTGGCAACAGACAAATCGTGCAATCACAACAATAAGGGGCACACCACGTGACCACGCCAAACGACGGCTTTGCAGAAATCACCCACCGCGAACTGGGCCTGAGGCGCCAGCTCTCTTCCGGCCAGATGAGCATGATCGCCATCGGTGGCGCCATCGGCACCGGGCTGTTCATGGGCAGCGCCTATGCCATCGGTTATGCCGGGCCCAGCGTGCTGCTGAGTTACGCTATCGGAGCGTTGATCACCTTGCTGCTGATGGGCTGCCTGGCGGAGATGACGGTGGCCCATTCCACCTCCGGCTCCTTCGGGGCCTACGCCGAGTTCTACATCAGCCCGCTGGCCGGGTTCCTGGTGCGCTACGCCTATTGGGCGGCGATTGTGCTGGCGGTGGGCGCCGAGGTCACGGCGGTGGCGATGTACATGAAGTACTGGTTCGCCAACGTGCCGGAGTGGGTGTGGATCGTGTCGTTCTCCAGCGTGCTGATCCTGCTCAATGCCATCAGCGTGAAAACCTTCGGCAACTTCGAATACTGGTTTTCGACGATCAAGATCAGCGCCATCGTCGGTTTCATCCTCCTCGCGGTGTACGTGGTGTTCGGCTCCGGCAACCCGCAGTACGGGGTGCAGAACTACACGGCCCACGACGGCTTTTTCCCGCATGGCTTGAGCGGTATGTGGATCGCAGTGATCGTCTCGATCTTCAGCTACTTGAGCGTAGAGATGATCGCCGTCGCCGCCGGTGAAGCGGCCGACCCGGAGCAGGCGGTGAAGAAAGCCTTTCGCGCGACCATCGTGCGCCTGGTGGTGTTTTACCTGCTGACCCTGGCGCTGATGCTGGCCATCGTGCCGTGGAACCAGGCCGGGCAGACGCAGAGCCCGTTCGTCACAGTGATGCAGACCCTCGGCATTCCCGGCGCCACCGGGGTGATGAATTTCGTGATCCTGATCGCGGCGCTGTCAGCGATGAACAGCCAGCTCTACATCACCACGCGCATGATGTTCAGCCTGTCCCGCGCCGGCTTTGCGCCCACGTCCATGGGCGCGTTGAGCAAGAGCGGCATCCCGCTGAACGCCTTGTTGCTGTCCAGCTCGGGCATCGGCCTAGCGACCTTGCTTAACGTGGTCTACCCGGAAAGCTCGTTCACGCTGATGATGGCGATCTCGATGTTCGGCGCGATCTTCACCTGGTTCATGATCTTCCTGACGCACCTGTTCTTCCGCCGTTATCGCAAGCGTCATGGCGGGGCGAAGTTGTCGTTCCAACTGCGCCTGTTTCCTTACAGCACGCTGCTGGGCCTGGTGCTGATGGGCGCGGTGATGATCACCACGTATTTCACCGACGCGTTCAAGATGACCTTGGTGTTCGGCGTGCCGTTCCTGCTGATTCTGTCGGCGGTGTATTACGGATTTTTCCGCAAGGGCAGGGCCAAGGCGTCGAGCAAGGCCCTGGCATAACCCGGCAGGTGTTCGAACGAGCGCGCGCATAACAGCAGCGTTCGACAGGCCCAAGCTTCTCGCAACGGCTGGGCCTTGACGCGCTGCGCCCACGGCCAGCGCGCCAGCGCCGCCTGGGGCACGATCCCCAGGCCCGCACCGCGTGCGACCATGCGCAGCACGCCGTCAAAACCCTCGGCGCGGATCCGCGTTTGCAAGCGAAACCCCGCGTGCAACGCCTGTTCCTCCAGGTACACCGCCAGCGCGCTGTGGGCGGCCAGGCCCACATAGTCGTAATGCAGGCTGTCGATAAAACTCACCGTACTTGCCGCCAACGGATGCTCCAGCGGCATGACCAGCACCAGCGGATCGTCGCGAAACGCCAGGGTCTGCAAGCCGTGGGTGTCCACCGCGTCGGAGATGATCCCGAGGTCTGCGGTGCCCTGGCGCAAGGCCTGGGTGATGCGCAGGCTGGGCAGTTCCTGCAGGTCGATGTCCAGGTTGGGGTGGTCGCGCAGGAAATCCGCGAGCAGTTCCGGCAGGTATTCGCTGAGGGCGGTGGTGTTGCACAGCAGGCGCACCTGGCCTTTGACGCCGTTGGCGTATTCCGCCAGGTCCTGTTGCAGGTGCTCGGCCTGTTGCAGCAACAGCCGGGCATGACGCGCCAAGGCCTGGCCCGCGGCCGTCGGCGTGACGCCACGGCGGCCGCGTTCAAGGCATTCAACCCCGAGCGCAGCTTCCATCGCGCGGATGCGCGCGCTGGCGGCGGCCAGGGACAAGTGGCTGCGGCTGGCGCCGGCGGTGATGTTGCCGGCATCGAGGACGTGCAGGTAGAGGCGCAGGTCGATCAGGTCAAAGTGCATGGCTGGAAGATTTCCTTTCGCTGGACTGGCGCTATCGCGAGCAAGCCCGCTCCCACACTTGGAATGCATTTCAACAGTGGGAGGGGGCTTGCCCGCGATGGCGGCATCAGCCTCATGCAAAACAAGAGGCTGCCTCAGTATATGGTGAATTTTCGCGCCCAGCGAAAAGCCCCACACTCGGCCGATGACAACCTTCCTCGCGTTCTACCAAAACCTCGGCCCCGCCCTGACCCTGCTGGTGATCGGCACCTTCCTGCTGGCCGGCACCGTCAAAGGTGTGATCGGCCTGGGCCTGCCCACCGTCGCCATGGGCTTGCTCGGCCTGGCTATGTTGCCGGCGCAGGCTGCGGCGTTGCTGATCATCCCTTCGACGGTGACCAACCTTTGGCAACTGGCCTTCGGCGGCCACTTGAGCGTGTTGCTCAAGCGCTTGTGGCCGCTGTTGCTGTTGATTGTCCTCGGCACCGGGTTGGGCACGCTGTGGCTGGGAATGGGCAGTGGCGCCGGGGTGGTGCGCGCATTGGGCGCGGCCTTGCTGGTGTATGCGTTGAGTGGGCTGTTCCTGCCCGCATTCAAGGTGACGCCCGCGACCGAGCGTTGGTTGGCGCCGGTGTGTGGGCTGGTCACCGGCCTGATCACCGCGGCCACCGGCGTCTTCGTGATTCCGGCGGTGCCGTATCTGCAAGCGCTGGGGTTGAATCGCGATCAGTTGGTGCAGGCGTTGGGGCTGTCGTTCAGCGTGTCGACACTGGCGCTGGCGGCCGGGTTGGCCTGGCGCGGCAGCCTCGGCGGCGGCGAGATCAATGCCTCGTTGTTGGCGCTGGCGCCGGCCTTGTTGGGCATGTGGCTGGGGCAGGCGTTGCGCCAACGGATCAGTGCCGTGTTGTTCAAGCGGGTGTTTTTTATCGGCATGGCGCTGTTGGGCGCGCATCTGTTGATCAGTGGATAAAGGCAACAATAGAGTTAGATTCGTGACTTTTAGTCAAATGTATTTTGCCGCGCCAAGGCTTATTCCGCGCAAGGCACATCGATACCCTGCCTTCAGACATTTTTAATCTCAAGGCGCTCCCCCATGAAAAAAGTCCTGCTGCTCAACGGCGGTAAAAAATTCGCCCACTCCGACGGTCGCTACAACAGCACCCTGCATGACGCCGCCGTGGCTGTGCTCGACCGTGGCGGTATAGACGTCAAGGTCACGCATATCGATGAAGGCTACGACGTCGCCGAAGAAGTCGCCAAATTCCTCTGGGCCGACGTGATCATCTACCAGATGCCCGGCTGGTGGATGGGCGCGCCATGGATCGTGAAGAAGTACATCGACGAAGTCTTCACCGAAGGCCACGGCAGCCTCTACGCCAGCGATGGCCGTACCCGTTCCGACGCCTCGCAGAAATACGGCAGCGGCGGCCTGATCCACGGCAAGCAATACATGTTGTCGCTGACCTGGAACGCCCCGCAGCAAGCCTTCGACGACCCGAGCGATTTCTTTGAAGGCAAAGGCGTGGACGCGGTGTACTTCGCGTTTCACAAGGCCAATGAGTTCCTCGGCATGACGGCCTTGCCGACGTTCCTCTGCGTGGACGTCATGAAGCGCCCGGCCATCGACGCCGATGTGGCGCGCTACGAGCAGCATCTGGCGCAGGTGTTCGACCTCTCGGTGTAAGCTGCGCTGAACCGAGAAAGAGGACAGCCTGTGAAAGCCCGATCCGATGAGCTACAGATCTTCGTCAACGTGATTGAGTGCGGCTCGATTTCGGCGGCGGCGGAGCAGGTCGGGCAGACGCCGTCGGCGGTCAGCCGCACCTTGTCGCGCCTGGAAGCCAAGCTCGATACCACGCTGATCAACCGCACCACGCGGCGCATGGACCTGACCGAGGAGGGCAAGTACTTCTTCGAACAGGCCAAGGTGATCCTGGCGCAGATGGATGATCTGGAGGAGCGCTTGTCGTCGCGTCAGAAAAAACCGGCGGGGCGCTTGCGCATCAACGCCGCCGTGCCGTTCATGCTGCATGGGATCGTGCCGTACATCGCCGAGTTTCGCGGGCTGTACCCAGAGATCCAGCTGGAGTTGAACAGCGATGACTTGATCATCGACCTGTTGGAGCAGAGTACCGACATTGCGATTCGCATCGGCGCGCTGGCCGATTCCACCCTGCATGCGCGATCCCTGGGCTGCACCCCGCTGCATATCCTCGCCAGCCCCGCTTACCTCAAGCAGTACGGCACGCCGACCACGGTCGCCGAGTTGGCCGAGCACACCTTGCTCGGCTTCACCCAGACCGAGACGCTCAACCACTGGCCGTTGCGCCACGTGGCGGGTGACCGCTGGCTGATCGAGCCCGGCATTGCCGCGTCCAGCGGTGAAACCGTGCGCCAGCTGGCGCTCGAAGGGCAGGGCATTGGCTGCCTGTCGAACTTCATGACCAGCGACGACATCGACGCCGGGCGCCTGGTGCCGCTGCTGGAAGCCTTCAACAGCGGTTATCGCCAGCCGATCCACGCGGTGTTTTACCGCAACTCGCAACTGGCCTTGCGCATCCAATGCTTCCTGGACTTCATCCAGGCCAAGCTGGCGCGGTACGCCTGCTGATTCGTGACCTGCACGCAAGATTGAATTGGGCAACACGGTCTTATTCGCCAGGGATGGGGGCTTGATACTGGGCCCATCACTTACTCAGTCAGGAGAGACCTCCATGAACGTATTCGTTACCGGCGCCGCCGGATTTATCGGCGGCTCCATCGCCACCGGCCTGGTCAAGGCCGGCCACCATGTGACGGGCCTGGTGCGCAGCGCCGAGCAAGCCGCCGAGATGACGGCCCTGGGCATCACCCCGGTCATCGGCACCCTGGATGACCGTGCGGTGTTGACCGAACAGGCCCGGCAGGCCGACGCGGTGATCAACGCCGCCAGCAGCGACCATCGCGCGGCGGTGGAAACGCTGTTGGCCGCCTTGAAAGGTTCGAACAAACCGTTCCTGCACACCAGCGGTTCGAGCATCGTCGGCGATGCATCGGGCGGCAAGGCCAGCGATGTCATCTACTTCGAAGACCACCTGCCGGAACCGACCGTCGACAAGGCCGCACGTGTCGCCATCGACAACCTGATCCTGGCGGCCGCCCAAGACGGGGTGAACTCGGCGGTGATCTGCAACACCCTGATCTACGGCCACAGCCTGGGCGTGAAGCGCGACAGCGTGCAACTGCCGCGCTTGCTCAAGCAGGCGCGCAAGAGCGGAGTGGTGCGCCATGTCGGCACGGGGCAGAACATCTGGTCCAATGTGCATGTCGAGGACGTGGTCGCGCTCTATCTGCTGGCGCTGGAGAAGAATGTGCCGGGCACGTTCTACTTCGTGGAAAGCGGTGAAGCGGCGTTCATCGACATGACCACCGCCATCGCCGAAGCCCTGAACCTGGGCAAGCCGCAGGACTGGCCGTTGGCCGACGCAGAAGCCGAATGGGGCTATGAAATGGCCAACTACGGCCTGGGCTCCAACAGCCGGGTGCGCGGCAAGCATGCCCGTGAATTGTTGGGGTGGGCGCCCAAGCGCACATCGGTGGTGGAGTGGATTCGCCGCGAAATGGTCTGATGTCGGCGTGAGACCGTGGTGCACCCTTCGCGGGCAAGCCCACTCCCACATTTGACGGTGTTCACACCTCGATAACGGGTGCACCGATCAAACCATGGGAGTGGGCTTGCCCGCGAACGGGGTATCCCGGTCAATCTGCCCTGACGCTTCACTGGCCCCACCGCCCGCATTTCCGTACCATTCCCCGCCTTATTCCCCGCAATGCCCGGTACCTCATGAACCTCACCCGTCTTCGCGCCGACGCCCTGGCCGGCCTCACCACGTCTTTTGCCTTGCTGCCCGAGTGCATCGCCTTTGCCCTGGTGGCGCATCTCAACCCGCTGATGGGGCTCTACGGCGCGTTCATCATCTGCACCCTCACGGCATTGTTCGGCGGGCGGCCGGGGATGGTCTCTGGCGCCGCAGGGTCGATGGCGGTGGTGATCGTCGCGCTGGTGGTGCAACACGGCGTGGAGTATTTGCTCGCGACGGTGCTGCTGGGCGGGCTGATCATGCTGGTCTTCGGCCTGCTGCGCCTGGGCAAGCTGGTGCGGATGGTGCCGCACCCGGTGATGCTGGGGTTCGTCAACGGCCTGGCGATCATCATTGCCTTGGCGCAGTTGGAGCATTTCAAGAGCGGTGATACCTGGCTCAGCGGCACGCCGCTGTATGTGATGAGCGGCCTGGTGCTGGTGACCATGGCCATTGTCTACCTGTTGCCGCGCCTGACCCGTGCCGTGCCGCCCGCCCTGGTGGCGATCCTCGGCGTGGGCCTGGCGGTGTACCTGCTGGGCTTGCCGACGCGCACGCTGGGCGACATGGCCCACATCGCCGGTGGCCTGCCGAGCTTCGCACTGCCGCAGATCCCCTGGAGCCTGGATACCCTCGGCATCATCGCGCCCTACGCGTTCCTGATGGCAATGGTCGGCCTGCTGGAAACCCTGTTGACCCTCAACCTCACCGACGAAATCACCGAGAGCCGCGGCTACCCCGACCGCGAAAGCATGGCCCTGGGCGCGGCGAATATGGTCTCGGGCCTGTTCGGCGGCATGGGCGGTTGCGCGATGATCGGGCAAACCGTGATCAACCTCAGCTCCGGCGGGCGCGGGCGTTTGTCCGGGGTCTTGGCTGGGGTGATGATCCTGTTGTTCATTCTGTTTCTGTCACCGCTGATCGAGCGCATTCCGCTGGCGGCGCTGGTCGGGGTGATGTTCGTGGTGTCGCAGCAGACCTTCGCCTGGGCGTCGCTGCGGGTGATCAACAAGGTGCCGCTCAATGACGTGCTGGTGATCATCGCGGTGACCGTGATCACCGTGTTCACCGACCTGGCCACGGCGGTGCTCTGCGGGATCGTGATCGCGGCGCTGAACTTCGCCTGGCAACAGGCGCGTGAACTGTACGCCGATGAATATCTGGAAGCGGACGGCAGCAAACTCTACCGCGTGCATGGCACGTTGTTCTTTGCCTCGACCACGCCGTTTTTGAATCAATTCGACCCGGCCAACGACCCGGCCGCGGTGACGCTGGATTGCCGCCACCTGAGCGTTGTCGACTACTCCGCGATTGCCGCGCTGATGACCTTGCGCGAGCGTTACAGCAAGGCCGGCAAGCATCTGCGCGTGCTGCATTTGTCCGAGCGCTGCAAGAAGCTGCTCAAGCGCGCCAAGGTCCATCACGACTGACCGCAACCTCTGTAGGAGCGAGCTTGCTCGCGAAAAAACCGAGAGCGCCACGTCTATCCAGGCAACACGCGTCATCGTTGACGATTTTCGCGAGCAAGTTCGCTCCTACGGGAGGGCGAGGGTTTTCATTCATTACGGCCCGACCAGGTCTTCCAGTTCCTGGGCGCGGGTCTGGGTCATGTCCAGCACACAGGCGGAGCCGTTGACCTGATCGATGCTGCCGCCGGTGGCACTGCCGGCAAAGGCGCAATTGGCGTCGCGGTATTTGATCCACAGGCGCTGCACGTCCTGCAATTGCTGCTTGCGCGCGCCTTCCTGGGCGGCGAGGGCGGTCTGGTAGGCAGTGTTCAGGCGTTTGTCCTGCACCTTGGCCTGCTGGGTGTTGCACTTGACCATGTCGACGGTCGTGTTGGCGCTGTCCATGCATTTCTTCAGTGCGGCGTTGTCGGCGGCCGACGCGCTGCCGCACAGGGCGAGCAGCAGGGCGCAGGCGGTGAGAGAGGTGCGGGTCATGATCGAGTGTCCTGGATGTTCGTGGAGGCGCATTTTAAGACTCAAGCGTGCGCGTTGAGTTTCCGGTCTTTTCTGAATTTGATGTAAGAACACCCCCCGAATTTTCATGCGCGGCCGTTGGGCATGTCCCAACGCGACAGCGCTTATCTGTGGGCGAAAATTACTTTCATAAAAATTGAAAATGCTCCTCGGTAATGATTTATGAGTTTCACAACCAATTCGACGTGACCCTTTCCGAGGAGTACCGCATGGCCGCATCACCGGGCTTCGGGCTATTGGCATACGCCGCCATCGCCATCATTGCTTTGATCGTGCTGATTGCACGTTACCGACTCAACCCGTTTATCGTCATCACCCTGGTGTCCATCGGCCTGGCGCTGATGGCCGGGATGCCGGCGGACACCATCATGGGCTCCTACGAAGCGGGCGTCGGCAAAACCCTGGGGCATATCGCTCTGGTGGTCGCGCTGGGCACCATGCTCGGCAAGATGATGGCTGAATCCGGCGGCGCCGAGCAGGTGGCGCGCACGCTGATCAACCGGTTCGGCGAGCGCAATGCCCATTGGGCGATGGTGTGCATTGCCTTTCTGGTGGGGCTGCCGCTGTTTTTCGAGGTCGGTTTTGTGTTGCTGGTGCCGATCGCCTTTACCGTGGCGCGGCGTGTGGGGGTGTCGATCCTGATGGTCGGCTTGCCGATGGTTGCCGGCCTGTCGGTGGTGCATGCGCTGGTGCCGCCGCACCCGGCGGCGATGATGGCGGTGCTGGCGTATAACGCCTCGGTCGGGCAGACCGTGCTCTATGCGATTTTGATCGGCATTCCCACGGCGATCATCGCCGGCCCGCTGTACGCCAAGTTCATCGTGCCGCGCATTCACCTGCCGGCGGAAAACCCGCTGGAGCGCCAGTTCATCGAGCGCGAGCCACGCAGCCGTTTGCCGAGTTTCGCCCTGACCATGGGCACCATTCTGTTGCCGGTGGTGCTGATGATGATCGGCGGCTGGGCCAATCTGATTTCCACGCCCGGCAGCGGTTTCAACCAGTTCCTGTTGTTTATCGGCAACTCGGTGATCGCGCTGCTGGTGGCGACCCTGGTGAGTTTCTGGACCCTCGGCCTGGCGCAGGGTTTCAACCGCGAGTCGATCCTCAAGTTCACCAACGAATGCCTGGCGCCGACCGCGAGTATCACCTTGCTGGTGGGCGCGGGCGGCGGGTTGAACCGGATTCTGGTGGACGCCGGCGTGACCAACGAAATCCTCGGCCTGGCCCACGCGTTCAACCTGTCGCCGCTGGTGATGGGCTGGTTGTTCGCCGCGTTGATGCGTATCGCCACCGGCTCGGCCACCGTGGCCATGACCACCGCTTCCGGGGTGGTTGCGCCGGTTGCGCTGGGCCTGGGTTATCCACACCCTGAATTGCTGGTGCTGGCGACCGGGGCGGGTTCGGTGATCTTTTCCCACGTCAACGACGGCGGCTTCTGGCTGATCAAGGAATACTTCAATATGACTGTGATCCAGACCTTCAAGACCTGGACCGTGTTGGAGACCCTGATTTCGCTGGTCGCCTTCGGTCTGACGTATGGTCTGTCCTGCGTCCTGTAACCCGGAGCCTCCATGGACATCCTCTACCAGATCCGCGCCCGCCAGGCGTCTTTCAGTGCCGGCGAAGGGCGTATCGCCAAGCTGATGCTCGATGACGTGGGCTTTGCCGCGTCGGCCAGCCTGGAGGCGTTATCCCAACGCGCCGAGGTCAGCACTGCCACGTTGTCGCGGTTTGCGCGCAGCGTCGGGTGCCGGGATTTGCGCGACTTGCGCCTGCAACTGGCCCAGGCCAGTGGCGTGGGCAGCCGCTTCCTCGACCCGGCGGGCAAGCCTGAGCAGTCGGGGTTTCATCGGCAGATTCTCGGCGATATCGAAGCGACGTTGCGCCAGCACTTGTCGGGGTTCGATCAGGCCGGCTTCGTCGATGCGGTCAGCCTGCTGGGCAAGGCGCGGATGATCCACGCGTTCGGCATGGGCGGCCCGTCGAGCCTGTGCAGCGAGGAGTTGCAAGTGCGTCTGGTGCGCCTGGGCTATCCGATTGCCGCCTGCCATGACCCGGTGATGATGCGCGTCACGGCGGCGACGCTGGGCCCCGAGCAGGCGCTGATCGTCTGTTCGCTCAGCGGCCTCACCCCGGAGTTGCTGGACGTGGTGGCCCTGGCGCGCAACTACGACACGCCCATCGTCGCCATCACCCTGGCCGCTTCACCCCTGGCCGGGCTGGCGGATGTGGTGCTGGCGCTGCAACCGGCCGAAACCAGCTTCATCTACAAACCCACGGCGGCGCGCTACGGCATGCTGCTGGCCATCGACCTGCTCGCCACCGAGCTGGCGCTGGCCATGCCGGACGACAACCAGGAACGCCTGCGCCGCATCAAGCTGGCCCTCGACGACTATCGCGGCGGGCCCGACAGCCTGCCGCTGGGAGACTGATATGCAGTACGACACGCTGATCCGCCAGGCGCTGGTCATGGATGGCCGCAACACGCCTGGGTATGTCGCCGATGTGGGGCTGCGCGACGGGCGTATCGAGGCGATCGGCGACTTGTCGGCCGCGCTGGCCACGCACGTGATCGACGCCCGCGGCCGGGTGTTGGCGCCGGGGTTTATCGATGTACACACCCACGATGACACGGTGGTGATCCGTCAGCCGCAGATGCTGCCCAAGCTCAGCCAGGGGGTGACCACGGTGATTGTCGGCAACTGCGGCATCAGCGCCTCGCCGGTGAGTTTGCGCGGTGAGCCGCCGGACCCGATGAACCTGCTGGGCCCGCGTGAAGCGTTCACCTATCCGCGTTTTGCCGATTACCGCGCCGCCGTGGAACGCGCCCAGCCGGCGGTCAACGTCGCGGCGCTGATCGGCCACACGGCGCTGCGCAGCAACCATATGGACGACCTGCATCGCAGCGCCACTTTCGATGAAATCGCCGCGATGCGCGCGCAGTTGCGCGAAAGCCTGGAGGATGGCGCCCTTGGCTTATCCACCGGCCTGGCCTACGCCAGCGCGTTCAATGCCGAGACCGATGAAGTGCTGCAACTGAGCGAAGAACTGACGGCGTTCGGCGCGGTGTACACCACCCATCTGCGCAGTGAGTTCGAGCCGGTGCTGGCGGCCATGGACGAGGCGTTTCTGATCGGTCGGCATGCTCAGGTGCCGGTGATCATTTCCCACCTCAAATGTGCCGGCGCGGGTAACTGGGGGCGTAGTCCGCAGCTGTTGGCGGCGCTGGAGCAGGCGGCGAAAACCCATCCGGTGGGGTGTGATTGTTATCCCTATGCGGCGAGTTCTTCGACCCTGGATCTCAAGCAAGTCACCGATGCATTTCGCATCACCATCACCTGGTCGACAGCGCACCCGGAAATGGGCGGGCGCGACTTGCAGGCGATCGCCGCCGAGTGGGATGTTTCGCTGATGGACGCGGCCCGTCGCCTGCAACCGGCGGGGGCGGTGTATTACGGCATGGACGAAGCGGATGTGCGCCGTATCCTCGCGCATCCGCTGTCGATGGTCGGGTCGGATGGGTTGCCCGAAGATCCGTTCCCGCATCCGCGCTTGTGGGGCGCGTTTCCACGGGTGTTGGGCCACTTCAGTCGGGACGTCGGGCTGTTCCCGCTGCACACGGCGGTGCATAAGATGACCGGCTTGTCGGCGGCGCGGTTCGGCTTGTCGGAGCGGGGCGAAATCCGTGTAGGGCACTGGGCCGACTTGGTGCTGTTCGATCCGCTGCGCGTGCGCGATGTGGCGGATTTCAAGGCGCCGCAGCAGGCGGCAGAAGGGATTGATGGCGTGTGGGTCAACGGCGTGTTGAGCTACAGCGACGGGCAGCCGAATGGTCAGCGGCCGGGGCGGTTCCTGGCGCGCAGTGGGGATTTGCGGGCTGGGTTTTCGACTCTATAGTGGGTGCTCTTACACACGGAGCGGTTGCCATGCACTTAGGAAAAGTCACCCCCATCCTGCGGATTTTCGACGAGGCCAAGGCGTTGGAGTTTTATGTCGACTTCCTTGGGTTCAAGGTCGATTGGCAGCATCGCTTCGAGGCGAATTTTCCGTTGTACCTGCAGGTGTCGTTGGGTGAGTGCGTGCTGCATTTGTCCGAGCACCATGGCGATGCATCGCCGGGTGCGGCGGTGCGGATTCAGGCGCAGGGTGTAGACGCCTATCAGCAGCAATTGCAGGGCAAGGACTATCGTTTTGCCAAGCCAGGCGTTGAAGAAATGCCCTGGGGTTCGCGGGAGATGAGCATCCACGATCCGTTTGGCAATCGGCTGGTGTTTGTCGAGGAAGGCGAGGGCTGAGGGGTAAATCGCAGGCAATAAAAAACCGCCTTAGTAGGGCGGTTTTTTTGTGCAAACCCGGTTTGCGGCTGGGGTTGCGATCTCACAGGAAGCACTGACGTGTTGGCGATACTACTGCCGCTTCGGGGCTTTATGCAAGGCCTGACGATAGGTGGTCTTTCACTTGAGCCCCGCAAAAAACAGCAACAACTTTTAAGGGGAATTGGCCGTTGCTTGTCACACCTTGGCGTAGGGGACTGAGCTAGTATCGCCCTCGTTCTGCGTTCATCGTGAGGTAGGTTGGCTGGGTTCGCGCGCAAATTTTGGACCGACTGCCACGGGCTAGTAATCCGTGCCGGATTCATGCAAGAGAACCATAAACCCAGCCGCCTCACAGGAGCACTGACGTGCGTCCAAAGGCTCACATGTTCCGGTAAGTGCGCTGGAGGTAAGGCCCAACTCATGGAGGGCCGAGTATGTCTAAGTTTGCACGACGTGCGTGGAACCTCGTCATGAATGCCTTGCGTGTTTATCACGTATGGACATTCCTGCGAGACAGCTTCGATGACCGCTAAGGTCTGAGAAGTGGAGCCGCCCCGGTGCAGACCGAGGCGGCTTTTTGGTTTTTACACCCGGAAGTGGCTGACCATCTGCTGCAACTGGCTGCCCAAGCGCGCCAGTTCCACACTCGACTTGGCCGTCTCGTCACTCGCGGTGGCGGTCTGTTCCGACACGTCACGCACGTTGATGATGCTGCGGCTGATTTCTTCGGCCACGGCGCTTTGCTCTTCGGCTGCCGCTGCGATCTGCTGGTTCATCGACTGGATGTTCGACACCGTGCGGGTGATGTTTTCCAGGGATACGCCGGCCTTGCGCGTCAGTTCGACGCTGCTGTCGGTGAGGCTGCGGCTGTTGTTCATCACCGCGGCCACCTGCTGGGTGCCGTTCTGCAAGCCGGCCACCAGGCCTTCGATTTCTTCGGTGGATTTCTGCGTGCGCTGGGCCAGGCCACGCACTTCGTCGGCGACGACGGCAAAGCCGCGACCGGCTTCACCGGCACGCGCTGCTTCAATCGCGGCGTTGAGCGCGAGCAGGTTGGTCTGCTCGGCCACGGCCTTGATCACGTCCATCACGCTGCCGATTTTGTTGCTCTCTTGTTGCAGATGGCTCATGGCGTCGGTGGAACGCGCCACTTCGGCGGCCAGGCGTTCGATCTGGGCGATGGCTTCGGCCACCACCTTGTCGCCTGCGCGGGCTTGGCCATCGGCATCGGCAGCGGCCCGGGAGGCTTGCTCGGCGTTGCGTGCGACTTCCTGCACGGTGGCGGTCATTTCGTGCATGGCGGTGGCGACTTGATCGGTCTCGATCTTCTGGCTGTTCACCCCGGCACTGGTCTGTTCGGTCACGGCCGACAACTCTTCGGCGGCGCTGGCGATCTGGGTTACGCCGTCGCGAATACCGCTGATCAACTCGCGCAGGGTCGTGCCCATGCGCTGGATGCCTTGTTGCAGTACGCCCAGTTCATCGCGGCGGGTGACCTGGATATTGTGGCTCAGGTCGCCGGAGGCAATGCGCTCGACCACGGCCAGGGTTTCCTGGATCGGGCGTGTGATCTGGCGGGTGATCACCAGTGCCGCGACGATGCCGACCAGTAACGCGAGCAGCGTGCTGATCAATTGCAGGCTGCGGGCTTGGGCGCTTTCGGCGTCGCGGCGGGCGAGCTGGATGTCGTAGAGCTTATCGCTGATGGTGACGATATCCGCCCCTTGGGTGGTCATTTCGGCGCGCGCGGCGACGATATTGGCGTTAGCCGCCTTGTAGTTCTGCACCGCACTGCGATAGGCGCCGAGCGCGCTTTCCAGGGCGCTGAGCGCGACCTGTTGGCTGCCGCCGAACGCCGCGCCGAGGCCTTTCAAGCCGTTGATGGCTTTTTCGATCTGGGCGGCGGCGCGGGCTTCGGTGTCGGCGTTGACGTTGCCGGTGTAGCCGCGCACTTCGTAGCGGGCCAACTGGAACTCTTGTTTGGCATGAGTCACGGCCTGGTACTGGGTGAAGCGCTCGGGGTTGTCGGGCGTCTGCTGCACACTGCTGTCCAGTGCGTCGATCTGGGCGTTGGCGATGTCGGCCTTATCGCCCATGACCTGGCGCGCAGCATTGCCGGTACGGTAGGCCTCACGCATTTTGTTCAGCGATTGCTGATACGCCGTGATGACGGCTTTCTGCTCGTTGAGCAGTTTGACGTTGTCCGGGCTCTTGAAGCTGTCCAGGAGTGTTTGCTGCTGGGCGGCGAAGGCATCCAGGCTGGTTTGTACGTTCTGCGCCACGCTTTCATCGCCGTTGGCCAGCATGTATTGCAGGCGCACGATGCGCAGCTTGGTCAGGGAGGCGTTGAGCTGGGTGATGTCGCTCATCCAGTTGCTACGGTCGATCAGGCCGCCGAGGCTGGTCCAGCCGGTCAGCGCCAGGATCGAGGTGAGGACAAGCACCAGGCCGAAGCCCAGGCCCAGTTTGAGGTTGACGCTGATGTTACCGAACCAGCTGTTCATCGAGTGCTCCGCAAAAATGATGTTTGTCTGCTGGACGGTGTTGTTGTTTGAGCCAGCCAAGGTGTTTAGGCCATATCGGCGGGCGCAGGGGAAACTGAAACGATTAATTAGTCCGCGCGATGTACGGGACCCTGCATCACCGAGCATCGGCGCCAGGCAGGCATGACGTGGGCGGGGCTCATTCCGCACGCGCATTCTGTGCTAGTCTGCTGGCCCTTTTAGTTCTGGGCGGTGCGGGAAAACCGTGTTTTCAGCGCTGCCCTACAGCGGAGCCTCTTCATGTCCGAAGTTAATCTGTCCACCGACGAAACCCGCGTCAGCTACGGTATCGGCCGTCAGTTGGGCGACCAACTGCGCGACAACCCGCCACCGGGCGTGAGCCTGGACGCAATCCTGGCCGGCCTGACCGACGCGTTCGCCGGCAAGCCAAGCCGTGTTGATCAAGAGCAAATGGCCGCGAGCTTCAAGGTCATCCGCGAAATCATGCAAGCCGAAGCGGCTGCCAAGGCGGAAGCGGCTGCAGGCGAGGGCCTGGCGTTCCTGGCGGAAAACGCCAAGCGTGACGGCATCACCACTCTGGCTTCCGGCCTGCAATTCGAAGTGCTGACTGCCGGTGAAGGCGCCAAGCCGACCCGTGAAGACCAAGTGCGTACTCACTACCACGGCACCCTGATCGACGGCACGGTGTTCGACAGCTCCTACGAGCGCGGCCAGCCTGCAGAATTCCCGGTTGGCGGCGTGATCGCCGGCTGGACCGAAGCCCTGCAACTGATGAATGCCGGCAGCAAATGGCGCCTGTTCGTGCCGAGCGAACTGGCTTACGGCGCTCAAGGCGTTGGCAGCATTCCGCCGCACAGCGTTCTGGTATTCGACGTCGAGTTGCTCGACGTTCTGTAAGACCTGCTTTTGATTACCTGTAGGAACGAGCTTGCTTGCGACAAACGTCAACGATGACGCGAGCATCCTGGATGAACGCGTTGCTTGTGCGTTCTTCGCGAGCAAGCTCGCTCCTACAGGGTTTTGCGCGGTCGCTCATGGGTGAAACTTGCCATTGAGTTCCGTCGCCGGGCGCAATGCTCGGGCATAGCAGAACAGAAACAGGTTGCGCACCACTTCCTTCAGTACACCGGGTTCACTGGAACTCAGGCCATTCACGTCCAGGTCGCCCTGGTCCTGCAGTTCGTTCAGCGCTTCTTCCTCCAGCACCGCACAGACTTCCCCGGTTTCCCGATGGAGGATGCGCAGGTAAGGGTGTGGGCGGTCCAGCCAGGCATCTATCAAATAAGTCATGTCGTTCTCCTTGATGGGTTTCAATGAGAATAATTCTTATTCGTAGAATAGCAAGTGCCTATTGGCGGTTTGCGGATTTTTCTGCGTGGGTCGTGCGAGGGATCAACAGCCAGGGCGAAACGCCATCCCGCGGCGGGCGCGGGATGGAAGCAGCAGGATCAGACCTTGCGGACGAACTCGGACTTGAGTTTCATCGGGCCGATACCGTCGATCTTGCAGTCGATATCGTGGTCGCCGTCGCACAGGCGGATGTTCTTGACCTTGGTGCCGACCTTGACCACCAGGGAGGTGCCCTTGACCTTGAGGTCTTTGATCACGGTGATGGTGTCGCCGTCCTGCAGGACGTTGCCTACAGAGTCTTTCTTCACGGTTTCATCGCCGGCCACTTCGGCCTCGCCAGTGGCGGACCACTCATGGGCGCATTCCGGGCAGATCAGTTGGGCGCCGTCTTCGTAGGTGAATTCGGAATTGCATTTCGGGCAGGGTGGCAACGTGCTCACTAAAGCTCCTTAAAGGTCAGGATGGCTAAAGTCGCACATTATATAGGGAATTGTAGGAAGACAGGGCGCGGTCTTGGATTGGTAATACAAACTAAATGTGGGAGGGGGCTTGCCCCCGATGGCGGTATTTCAGTCTAAGCATAAGTTGACTGATCCACCGCTATCGGGGGCAAGCCCCCTCCCACATTTGGTATTTCTAGTGCGTGCGCGCGACCGCGAACTCGCTCAGCTCGACCAGGGCGTCCCGGTATTCGCTGGCGGGGAGGGCGTCCAGGCACTTGATCGCACGGGCCACGTAGTCACGCGCCAGGTGGGCGGTGTAGTCCAGGGCGCCGGAGGCTTCCACGGCGGCGCGGATGCTTTCCAGGTCTTCGATCCCGCCTTTCTGGATCGCCTTGCGTACCAGGGCCGCCTGTTCCGGCGTGCCTTCGCGCATGGTGTAGATCAGCGGCAAGGTCGGCTTGCCCTCGGCCAGGTCGTCGCCGACGTTCTTGCCCAGGGTCTCGGCGTCGCCACGGTAGTCGAGCAGGTCGTCCACCAGTTGGAACGCCACGCCCAGGTGGTCGCCGAAGGTGCGCAGGGCTTCGGCCTGCTCGGCCGTGGCTTGGCACAGGGCGGCGGCGCTGTGGGTCGAGGCTTCGAAGAGCATCGCGGTTTTGCCGCGAATCACTTCCATGTAGGTTTCTTCGGTGGTGCTGGCGTCACGCACCTTCGACAACTGCAACACTTCGCCTTCGGCGATGATGCGCGTGGCCTGTGAAAGAATCTTCATCACTGGCATCGAGCCCAGTTCGACCATCATTTCGAACGAGCGTGAGTACAGGAAGTCGCCGACCAGCACGCTCGGGGCGTTGCCCCACATCGCGTTGGCGGTCTCGCGACCACGGCGCATGCCGGACATGTCGACCACGTCGTCGTGCAGCAGGGTCGCGGTGTGCAGGAACTCGATGGTGGCGGCCAGCAGGCGCAGGTCATCGCCTTCGCGGCCCAGGGCCTTGCCGCACAGCAACACTAATAAAGGACGCAGGCGTTTACCGCCCGCCGACGTAATGTAGTCGCCAATTTTGGAGACCAGCGGCACTTTAGACGTCAGCTGCTGCTTGATGATGCCGTCGACGGCGCTAAAATCGTCCGCGACCGCGCGGTAGAAAGCTTGGGGTTGCATCAGCGACAGTCGCTCCAGAAGGGTTGCGCGGCATGCTAGGACCCTGACCCCGCAGTGTCAAGGCGCGATAGACGGCCTCTTGCAACGTATCCACGCCTTGCGTACAATCGCGCACCCTGAACTTCCTGGGCAGCACCTGCCTTACGCAATTGCATTCGGGACGTCCATCCCATGCAGCCATGCCAGCCAATACCTCTTCTTATAAAGCGCTGGGTGAGCAGGATTATCGGAGAAATACCATGTCGTACGCAGTAATTGTTACTGGTGGCAAGCAATACAAGGTCGCCCCAGGTGAATACCTGAAGATCGAAAAACTGGAACTCGCTACCGGCGACTCCGTGACTTTTGATCGCGTTCTGTTGGTCGCCAATGGCGATGACGTGAACATTGGCGCTCCAGTTGTTGCTGGCGCTACCGTTGTGGCTGAAGTGATCTCCCAAGGTCGTCACGATAAAGTCCGCATCATCAAGTTCCGTCGTCGTAAGCACCACATGAAGCGTATGGGCCACCGCCAGTGGTACACCGAGATCAAAATCACCGGTATTCAGGCTTAATTTCAGCCTAATTCCTCACTAGGAGAATTGACTCATGGCACACAAAAAAGCTGGTGGTAGTACCCGTAACGGTCGCGACTCAGAAGCCAAACGCCTTGGCGTGAAGATGTATGGCGGCCAGGTTATCATTCCGGGCAACATCATCGTGCGTCAGCGCGGCACCCAATTCCACGCCGGTTACGGTGTTGGCATGGGTAAAGATCACACTCTGTTCGCTAAAATCGACGGCGTGATCAAGTTCGAAGTAAAAGGCGCCTTCGGTCGCCGTTACGTGAGCATCGTCCCGAAGACTGACGTCGTCGCGGCATAATTACGTAGTTGCTGGAAAAGCCCTGTCTCGCGACGGGGCTTTTTCGTTTGTGGAGTGAGTCTCTTGCAAAGCTGTTTGTAATGAGCTCAAGCGCTGGATTCGCGGTCGTTGATTGAGGTCGCTGCGCTCATTTTTGCAAGAGTCTTATGTCTTGGTTTCTTAAGCTCGTCCGTGCGGCGAGAGGCGTTTTGTTATGAAGTTCGTTGATGAAGTTTCCATCCGAGTAAAAGCAGGCGACGGCGGTAACGGTTGCATGAGTTTCCGTCGCGAAAAATTCATCGAAAACGGTGGCCCCAACGGCGGTGACGGCGGTGACGGCGGTTCCATCTACATGATGGCCGACGAAAACCTCAACACCCTGGTGGACTACCGTTACACCCGGCACTTCGATGCCGAGCGTGGTTCCAACGGCGGCAGCACCGATTGCACCGGTAAAAAAGGTGAAGACATGGTGCTGCGCGTACCGGTCGGCACCACGATCATCGACTCCGCGACCCAGGAAGTGATCGGCGACCTGACCAAGGCCGGCCAGAAGCTGATGGTTGTGCAGGGCGGCTGGCACGGTCTGGGTAACACCCGTTTCAAGTCCAGTACCAATCGTGCGCCACGCCAGACCACGCCAGGCAAGCCGGGCGAGCAGCGTGACCTCAAGCTGGAAATGAAAGTACTGGCCGACGTGGGCCTGTTGGGCCTGCCGAACGCCGGCAAAAGTACCTTCATCCGCTCGGTCTCGGCCGCCAAGCCGAAAGTCGCCGACTACCCGTTCACCACCCTGGTGCCAAACCTGGGCGTGGTCAGCGTCGACCGTTGGAAAAGCTTCGTGATCGCCGACATTCCCGGCCTGATCGAAGGGGCTTCCGAAGGTGCGGGCCTGGGTATCCGTTTCCTCAAGCACTTGTCGCGTACCCGTTTGCTGCTGCACCTCGTCGACATGGCGCCGCTGGATGACACCAGCGCACCGGACGCCGCCGAAGTGATCGTCAACGAACTGACCAAGTTCAGCCCGTCCCTGGCAGAGCGTGATCGCTGGCTGGTGCTGAACAAGTGCGACCAGATCCTCGAGGAAGAGCACGAGGAGCGCGTCAAGGAAATCGTCGATCGCCTGGAGTGGACCGGTCCGGTCTACGTGATCTCGGCCATCGCCAAAGAAGGCACCGAACGCCTGACCCGCGACATCATGCGTTATCTGGAAGACCGCGCCGACCGCCTGGCGGCCGACCCGGTGTTCAAGGCCGAACTCGCCGAGCTCGACCAGCGCATCGAAGACGAAGCCCGCGCCCAGCTGCAAGCCCTGGACGACCAGCGTGCCTTGCGCCGCAGCGGCGTGAAGTCGGTCCATGACATCGGCGACGATGATTGGGACGAAGAAGACGTGGATGATGAAGACGGTCCGGAAATCATTTACGTGCGCGACTGATTCGTTGCAGTAAACTTAAGCGCCGCTCACTCGAGCGGCGTTTTGGTATCTGGGGATACCTGCAGTCACGAATGTAGTCACGAATAACGTTATGGGCGGCGCTGGGTCGCGTCCCGCCCTCTAACTAAGGTTGAAGATGATGCGGAGCAAAGTGACAGGTGCGCAGCGCTGGGTCGTAAAGATCGGAAGTGCGTTGCTGACGGCGGATGGCAAAGGGCTGGATCGCGCAGCCATGAGTGTGTGGGTCGAGCAGATGGTGGCCTTGCATGAGGCCGGCGTCGAGTTGGTGCTGGTCTCGTCCGGAGCGGTTGCCGCCGGGATGAGCCGCCTCGGCTGGACCGCGCGACCCAGCGCGATGCACGAACTGCAAGCCGCTGCCGCCATTGGTCAGATGGGCCTGGTGCAAGCCTGGGAATCCAGCTTCGCCGAGCACGGCCTTCACACCGCGCAGATCCTGCTGACCCACGACGACCTGTCCGACCGCAAGCGCTACCTCAACGCCCGCAGTACGTTGCGCGCGCTGGTGGAGCTCAAGGCGATCCCGGTGATCAACGAAAACGACACGGTGGTCACCGACGAAATCCGTTTCGGCGACAACGACACCCTGGCCGCTCTGGTGGCCAACCTGGTGGAAGCCGACCTGTTGGTGATCCTCACCGACCGTGACGGTATGTTCGACGCCGACCCGCGCACCAACCCCGACGCCAAATTGATCTACGAAGCCCGCGCCGATGACCCGGCGCTGGACGCCGTGGCCGGCAGCGTCGGCGGCGCGCTGGGCCGTGGCGGCATGCAGACCAAACTGCGTGCGGCGCGCCTGGCGGCGCGTTCGGGTGCCCACACGATCATCGTCGGCGGGCGCCTGGAGCGCGTGCTCGACCGCCTCAAGGCCGGTGAGCGCATCGGTACGCTGCTGTCGCCGGAACGCGGCATGCTGGCCGCGCGCAAGCAGTGGCTGGCCGGGCATTTGCAGACCCGCGGCACCCTGGTACTCGACGATGGTGCCGTGGCGGCGTTGTCCCTGGGTCACAAGAGCCTGCTGCCGGTGGGCGTCAAGTTGGTGCAGGGCAGCTTCCGCCGTGGCGAGATGGTGGTGTGCGTGGCGCCGGACGGTCGTGAGATCGCCCGCGGCCTGGCCAACTACAGCGCGCTGGAAGCGCAGAAAATCATCGGGCAGTCGTCTGAGGCGATTGTCGGTCTGTTGGGTTACATGGCGGAACCGGAACTGGTCCACCGCGACAACCTGATTCTGGTTTAAACGAAAGGAATACACGATGCGTGTGATGAAGGGATTGCTCGGCCTGCTGTTGGCCATGCCGTTGCTGGCGTCGGCCGAAGAGATCGGCCAGGTGTCGACGGTGTTCAAGTTTGTCGGCCCCAACGACCGGATCGTGGTCGAAGCCTTCGATGACCCCAAGGTCGATGGCGTGACCTGCTACCTGTCCCGCGCCAAGACCGGCGGCGTCAAAGGCGGCCTGGGCCTGGCCGAAGACCGCTCCGAGGCGTCGATTGCCTGCCGCCAGGTCGGGCCGATCCGCTTCAAGGGAGAACTCAAGGATGGCGACGAAGTGTTCAAGGAACGCACGTCGCTGGTGTTCAAGACCATGCAGGTGGTGCGCTTCCTCGACAAGAAGCGCAATACCCTGGTGTACCTGGTCTACAGCGACCGCCTGATCGAAGGCAGCCCGCAGAACGCCGTTACCGCGATTCCGATTTTGCCGTGGCCGACCGCGCAGTGATCCGCAGGCGAGTTTTGTAATCGGCGTCTATGATTGCAGGCTTGCGGGTTGTAATCTCGAAGAGCCGCAATGCAAAGAACATGGGATATCTGGAGTTCGTCATGAGTGCTTTCCACGACCTGAAACTCAAAGCGTTGGACGGACAAGAGCTGCCACTGGCGCCCTTCAAGGGCAAAGTTGTGCTGGTGGTCAACGTGGCCTCCAAATGTGGCTTGACCCCGCAATACGCGGCGTTGGAAAACCTCTATCAGCAGTACAAGGACCAGGGGTTTACCGTACTCGGCCTGCCCTGCAACCAGTTTGCGGGCCAGGAACCGGGGACCGAGAAAGACATCCAGGAATTCTGCAGCCTCAATTACGGGGTGAGCTTTCCGCTGGGCAGCAAACTCGATGTGAACGGCCCTGAGCGTCACCAGTTGTACCGCTTGTTGGCGGGCGAGGGCGCCGAGTTTCCTGGGGACATCACCTGGAACTTCGAGAAATTCCTGCTGGGCAAAGACGGGCGGGTGCTTGCGCGTTTCTCGCCGCGAACGGCACCGGATGATCCGGCCGTCGTCCAGGCCATCGAAAAAGCCCTGAGCTGATCCCCTGACCTGTAGGCGTGAGCGTGCTCGCGAAAAATCCAGGCGCACCGCGTTGATCCAGTATGAACGCGTTATCGTTGACGATTTTCGCGAGCCAGCTCGCTCCTACAGGTGTCCGGCATTTCTAAGCCTTAATCACCCTGATCAATAGTGCTACTCAGCACGCTGCACGCGCCATATTATAGGCATCATAAAAACCGTCTTTCGTGGAGTGTTGCCATGCCTGTCCAAGCCTTGTTCAAACCGTTCCACCTCGGAACGCTGCAACTGTCGAGTCGTGTGGTAATGGCGCCGATGACCCGTTCGTTTTCCCCGGGCGGTGTCCCCAATTCCAAAGTCATCGAGTACTACCGCCGCCGCGCCGCGGCGGGTGTGGGCCTGATCATCACCGAAGGCACCGTGGTCGATCACCCGGCGTCCAACGGCTATCCCAATGTCCCGCACTTCTATGGTGAAGCGGCGCTGGCGGGCTGGAAGAAAGTGGTCGATGCCGTGCATGCCGAAGGCGGCAAGATCGTCCCGCAGTTGTGGCATGTGGGCAGCGTGCGCCGCATCGGTACCGAGCCGGATGCCAGCGTACCGGCCTACGGACCGATGGAAAAACTCAAGGATGGCAACGTGGTTGTCCACGGCATGACCCATCAGGACATCAAGGACGTGATTGCCGCCTTCGCCCAGGCGGCCAGGGACGCCCAGCGCATCGGCATGGACGGCGTGGAGATCCACGGCGCCCATGGTTACCTGGTGGACCAGTTCTTCTGGGAAGGCAGCAACCAGCGCAGCGACGAATACGGCGGCAGCCTGGCCAACCGTTCGCGCTTTGCCATCGAACTGATCCAGGCCATTCGTGCCGCCGTCGGCTCGGATTTTCCGATCATCCTGCGTTTTTCCCAGTGGAAGCAGCAGGACTACACCGCGCGCCTGGTGCAAACCCCCGAGGCTTTGGGCGAGTTTCTCAAGCCGCTGTCCGACGCCGGCGTGGATATTTTCCACTGCTCTACCCGGCGCTTCTGGGAGCCGGAGTTCGAAGGTTCCAACCTCAACCTGGCCGGCTGGACCCGCCAGCTCACCGGCAAGCCGACCATCACTGTCGGCAGCGTCGGCCTGGATGGCGAGTTCCTGCAGTTTATGGTCAACACTGACAAGGTTGCGCAACCGGCCAGCCTGGAGAAGCTGCTGGAGCGTTTGAACAACGATGAGTTTGACCTGGTCGCCGTCGGCCGTGCCCTGCTGGTGGACCCGGATTGGGCGGTGAAGGTCCGCGAACACCGCGAGGGCGACATCTTGCCGTTCAGTCGTGAGGCGTTGACGACCCTGGTGTAACGGGCCGGGCTCCCGGTGGTTGCCACCGGGAGCTGTTCAGTTGGAGCGGTCAATACTCTACTGACTTGCGCAGCTCCTGGCGGTGATCGGTCTTGTGCCCGTCTTGGCGCGCAGCCTGGTCATAAGTGGGCGGTGCTGCTCGAGACTGATCCAGCCATTGTTGCTGACGCGTCCACTCTGCGGTTGGCATGTTGATGCCATTGCGCACTCCCATTCCGTAAATTGCCATATCTCAGGGTCTCCATTGATCTAAGGGACCTGCGTTAGCAGCAGGTATCTATGATTGGTCATCCACCGTTCGCCGTTCCAGGGGGAAATATCGAGTAAATCTTGCGCAACCTATGGCAATCGGTGTGCAACACGGTCCGCTAGCTCGGGCGGGAGGCCGGGTAGACAGCGCCCGGCCTCCCGCCGGTTTTCAGCGCGTTGGGTTTTTCAAGGCCTATTGTCTTGTTGTTGGCCTATCCGGATTAACCGTAGTAGGCATCTTCCGCCCGTTCGGAATGGACCGCTGCATATTGCGTGGTGGCGTAGGATGCTTGACCGTCATGCGTTGACGGGCGGTCAGTGAACTGTGGGCGATAGCCGCTGCCGTTGTGCGGACGTTCCCATTGATTCTGCGGCGGCTGCCAGTTGTTTTCCGGGCGTGTGGGTTGCGGGCGATAGCCGTCGTTGTGCGGCGGACGCTGCCAGTCATTCTGCGGCGGCTGCCAGTTGTTTCCAGGGTGTGTGGGTTGCGGGCGATAGCCGCCGTTCTGTGGCGGGCGCTGCCAGTCGTTCTGCGGCGGCTGCCAATCGTTTCCAGGGCGCGACGGTTGCGGGCGTTGCCACTGGTTGCCCGGACGTGCCGGCTGCGGGCGGTTCCAGCCGTGGTTCGCGTTATAGGGCTGTGGGTGTGACGGTCGTCCGTGATCGTACTGGGCGCTGTTGGATGGGCAGGTGTCTGTCGGCCCTTGAGTGGGCGTGTTGAACGGTTGGAATCGCAGCGCCATTGATCCATTTATCAGTGTCGACATAGTGCTCTCTAATTAATGTTTCATCATGAATGACCTGCCTTTTTTGAGTGCGTCCAGAGACAGACACCTCTTCCTTGGCAGGTGTCATGTAGGTGGCGATAAATCGCGCGACGTTCCGGAAATATCCTGTTGTGGCGTGCCGACTCCGATGGCTTCAGGTAAAAAATCCTAATGATGAAGCCGTTATTCAGGGGGAAGGCTGGAGGGAAGGCGAACTAACTGACGTTATTCGCAGATCGTTCAACGAACATAAGGCTGCGTTGGAGCGGCCAACGGTTCTGCGCACACATCGCGTAACTGGTTCTCGAACTGCTCGATGATCGCCGGCCAGCCCTGGTGACTGGCATGATGGCGCGCATTGAGGCGGGCCCTGCGCAAATGCTCGCGATCTTCCAGCAGCCAATTGGCCGCGTCGCAGAACGCTTCCTCATCGCCGGGCATCGCCAGCACGCCGTTGTAACCGTGGCGGATATGCTGGGTCGCGGCCGCCTGGTCATATGCCACCACCGCGAGTCCGGAGGCCATGGCTTCCAACACCACGTTGCCGAAGGTTTCGGTCAGGCTGGGAAACAGGAACAGGTCTCCCGAGGCGTAGTGTCGCGCCAGTTCTTCGCCGCGCTGGGTGCCGCAGAATATGGCGTGCGGCAGGTCGTGCTCGAGCAGCGCGCGTTGCGGTCCGTCGCCGACCACGATCAGTTGCAGGCGACGCTGTGGATAAGTACTGCGCAAGGCATCGAAGCAGCGCTTGAGCATGCCCAGGTTCTTTTCCTGCGCCAGGCGCCCGACGTGCAGCACTGCAATATCGTCATTGCCCAGGCCCCAGCTTTCGCGCAAGGCGTTATCGCGCTTGGCCGGGTGGAACAACTGGCTGTCGACCCCGCGCGACAACATCCCCAGGCGTTCGAAGTGGCGGCGCTCCAGCTCCAGGCGTTGGCTGGCGCTGGGTACCAGGGTCAAGGTCGAGCGGTTATGAAACCAGCGCAGGTAGTGCGTGACCACGCGGCTCAACATGCTCAGGCCGTACTGGTTCGAGTACTGCTGGAAATTGGTGTGAAAACCGCTGACCACGCTGATCCCCAAGCGACGCGCTGCACGTAGTGCCGACAACCCGAGCGGTCCTTCTGTGGCGATATACAGCACGTCCGGGCGTTGGCGTGTCCAGCGGCGCAGCAGCTTGTGCATCGACGACTGGCCCCATTGCAGGCCTGGATAGCCGGGCAGCGGCCAACCGCGGCACAGCAGCAATTCGTTGTCGCTGGGGCGGCTTTGGTCAATGCCTTGGCGCGGGCGCACCAGTTCGACCTGATGGCCGCGCGCGCGCAAACCCTCGCACAGGCGACCCAATGTATTGGCCACCCCGTTGATCTCTGGCGGGAAGGTTTCGGTAATCAGAGTGATGTGAAGCGAAGCTGTCGTCATGACCCACAGTGTCGCTGTGGGCTGTGTCGCCGATGTGTCATACAGATGATGGATTTATGACGGGCATTGGCGGCAGGCGGCAATGCGCCAATCCTTTAAGCACAGAGCCCTTCGGCTCTGTGCAGATCGCTGGCCTGGGGGGCTCAGAAGGTGATTTTAGACGGCGTGACATAGCTCGTATCTTGCACACCGAGCACTTTATTTTGCGGGCCGAATTCACGGTCGCCAGGGTTCAGAGTCCCGTTCGCGTTTGGGGGCACGCTGATCGAGCTACTGTCTGTTGGTTTTGTATTCTGGTCCCTGGATTGAAAGTCGGGAAGCGGGCCGGGCAGGCCTGGTGGTTTTGTATTCTGGTCCCTGAATGGAAAGTCGGGAAGCGGGCCGGGCCTGCCTGGTGGTTTTGTATTCTGGTCCCTGGATGGATAGTCGGGAAGCGGGCCGGGCAGGCCTGGTGGTTTTGTATTCTGGTCCCTGGATTGAAAGTCGGGACGCGGGCCGGGCAGGCCTGGTGGTTTTGTATTCTGGTCCCTGGATGGAAAGTCGGGAAGCGGGCCGGGCCTGCCTGGTGGTTTTGGATTCTGGTCCCTGGATGGAACGTCGGGAAGCGGGCCGGGCCTGCCTGGTGGTTTTGGATTCTGGTCCCTGGATGGAAAGTCGGGAAGCGGGCCGGGCAGGCCTGGTGGTTTTGTATTCTGGTCCCTGAATGGAAAGTCGGGAAGCATTGGCCCGAACCTGGGTCCTGGTTTTGATGGCGGGACGCTGGGTGGGGTGCGGGGTGGCCCGCTGGGAGGCGGGTCGATCCTGAGTCCTGTGTTTGTTGGCAGGTTGGGAAGCGTGCTGATCATTGTGAGGCTCCTGTTGTCACGGGTTTGGTTGCCGACCTCGGTTGCCCCAAGGTCGGCTCAGGTTGTGTGGCCTCAAAAAACAATCAGTTCCGGCAACGGTCGACCGGCCAGCGTACCGTTATCGCGGTGTGTTCAACGCCGTCTCGGCACCTTGCTCGCGCACCCAGAACAACGTCGCCCCGGCCACCGCCGCCGGCATCATCAGCAGGTTGACCACCGGCACCAGCAGCACCAGGTAGACGCTGCCGCCGAAGCTCATGCTCTGCCAGCGTTTCTGGCGCAGCCAGGCGAGCATTTCGTTCCAGCCCAGCTTGTGGTTGTCGGCCGGGTAGTCGATGTATTGAATCGCCATCATCCACACGCCGAACAGCAGCCACAACGGCGCGGCGATCAGGTTGACCACCGGAATGAACGACAGGATAAACAGGCCGATGGCCCGCGGCAGGAAGTAGCCCAGCTTGCGCATCTCCCGCGCCAGGGTGCGCGGGACCATCGCCACCAGCTCGGCCCAACTGAACGGCGGGAAATCGTCGGTGCCACGCACCACCACTTCAACTTTCTCCGCGAGAAAACCGTTGAACGGCGCAGCGATGACATTGGCGAGCATGGTGAAGGTGAAAAACACCATCAACACCACCAGCACCACGAACAGCGGCCACAGGATATAGCTGAGGAAACTCAGCCAGCCGGGCAGCGTCGGCATCAACGCGTCGACCCACAGGCTGAACTGATGGCCGGCGAAATAGATCAGGCCGACGAACAGCACCAGGTTGATCGCCAGCGGCAGCAGCACAAACAGGCGCAGGCCGGGGCTCAACACCAGTTTGAGGCCTTCACGCAGGTATTGCGGACCGGAAAGAACAGGGGCGGGCATGGAGAACTCCGAGCAGAATGACGAACGCGCCGACCTTACCGGCTTTGCCTTCAGGACGAAAGCACGCGCAATGCCAGGACATCAGCAGAAACAAACGCGTCGATCAGTTGGGCCTGCTGCATAGATACTGCCTATGAGCTGGATTGTTATTCCGTATTTCCTTAATCTTGCCCCCCTCTATACGCTGCACCCATTATTTTCAGGATCTGCGAGTTCAAGCCTTCCCCAAGTGCTTCGCGGTCCTTTTTTATTCCAGCCGCCTTGTTGTCCGGGCGGTCGACAGGAGCGAGTCATGTCTGATACCCGTCATTCGCGAGTGATTATTCTCGGTTCCGGCCCTGCCGGTTACAGCGCTGCCGTCTACGCTGCCCGAGCCAACCTCAAGCCACTGCTGATCACCGGCATGCAAGCGGGCGGTCAGTTGACCACCACCACTGAAGTCGACAACTGGCCGGGCGACGTCCACGGTCTGACCGGCCCGGTGCTGATGGAGCGTATGAAAGAGCACGCCGAGCGCTTCGAAACCGAGATCGTGTTTGACCACATCAACCAGGTCGACTTCTCGAAAAAGCCTTACAGCCTGACCGGCGACAGCGGCGTCTACACCTGTGACGCGCTGATCATCGCGACCGGCGCCAGCGCCCGTTACCTGGGCCTGCCGTCGGAAGAAGCGTTCATGGGCAAGGGCGTGTCCGCCTGCGCGACGTGCGACGGTTTCTTCTACCGCAACAAGCCGGTCGCTGTGGTCGGCGGTGGCAACACGGCCGTGGAAGAGGCGCTGTACCTGGCCAACATCGCCAGCACCGTGACCCTGATTCACCGTCGCGAAACCTTCCGCGCCGAGAAGATCCTGATCGACAAGCTGCACGCGCGTGTGGCTGAAGGCAAGATCATCCTCAAGCTCAACGCCACCCTGGATGAAGTCCTCGGCGACAACATGGGCGTGACCGGTGCGCGCCTGAAAAACAACGACGGCAGCTTCGACGAGCTGACAGTCGACGGCGTGTTCATCGCCATCGGCCACACGCCGAACACTTCGTTGTTCGAAGGCGTGCTGGACGCCAAAGACGGTTACCTGGTGGTGCAGGGCGGTCGCGAAGGCAATGCCACGGCGACCAACATCGAAGGCATCTTCGCCGCCGGTGACGTGGCTGACCACGTGTACCGCCAGGCCATCACCTCGGCCGGCGCCGGTTGCATGGCGGCCCTGGATGCCGAGCGGTACCTCGACGGTTTGCAGAACGCTTAGGTCTGAACCCGCTGAAATGAAAAAACCGGCGAAAGCCGGTTTTTTATGCGCGGGATTTGATGATCCATCGCTATCTCAATTTGGTAATCCAATCACTGTGGGAGCTGGCTTGCCTGCGATAGCGGTGTGTCAGCCAACGTCTATGCAGGATTTACCGCCGCCATCGCAGGTAAGCCAGTTCCCACATTAAATCGGGTTTGCACGTTGGATCAGCGGCGAGTCAGAGGTTGCTGGTCAAACTTCACACCCGCCAACCCGTGCGCGATCAACGCCCGAATATTGCCATGGTCACTGCCCTCAGGCGTGGCGACCACCGAACGGTAATGCTCGCCAAACGCCAACAAGGCGTGCTGGTCGCTCAACCCTTCCAGCAAGGCCAGGCCCAGGGTCTTGCACGAACCTTCGTTCTGCCCGGCGGCGTTTTCCACGGTGCCGTTGGTGAAGGCTTGCGGCTGGTAGTCGTAACCGGCGGCAACGAAGGCCAAGGTGTCGGCGAAGAGATGTTCGCCGCTGTCGAGGCTGGCGCGCAGGGTGTTCAGGTCAGTCATGGGGTTTTCCTTTGGCGAACGCCGCCTGTTGTTCGGCGCTGGCTTCTTGCTGGTATTGGGCTTTCCACTCGGCATACGGCATGCCGTACACCACTTCACGCGCGTCATCGAGGCTCAGCGCGATCTGGCGCTCGTCGGCCTCGGCCTTGTACCACTTGGACAGGCAGTTGCGGCAGAAGCCGGCGAGGTTCATCAGGTCGATATTCTGCACATCCTTGCGGCTGTCCAGGTGTGCGACCAGCCGCCGAAAGGCGGCGGCTTCGAGTTCGAGGCGTTGTTGATCGGTCATAGGGCTCACGTAAATCCAGGGGTTAGCGGCTGGCCGCCAGGGTAATCGAAACCGATTCGGCAAAGCGCAGCGCGTGGGGCTTGTCCACTTCGACTTCGGCATACAGCACCGACTCGTTGCTCATCACCAGGTCCAGCAGTTCCTGGGTCAGGCGCTCCAGCAGGGCGAAGCGGTTGCCTTCGACGTGGGCAATGATTGCCTTGGTGATGGTGCGGTAGTTCAACGCGTGGTCGATATCGTTGTCGCGCACGGCGTCCTGGGCGGCATACAGGATGGTCAGGTTGATCAGCACATCCT
The DNA here is from genome assembly GCF_003058185.1 of Pseudomonas sp. GV105. NCBI lineage: Bacteria > Pseudomonadati > Pseudomonadota > Gammaproteobacteria > Pseudomonadales > Pseudomonadaceae > Pseudomonas > Pseudomonas sp. GV105. Next base: position 411,693 of record NZ_QBUF01000003.1, on the reverse strand, counting down.
GCTTGTTGAGGATTTCATCCTCGTTGATGCCGATATAGGTGCGCAGGCACAGGTCCTTGACCCGGATGCGCGCCATGCCTGGTTGAAGTTGTGGCATTGCTACTTGCTCCGTCCAATCAGTTGCAGGAACTCCATGCGCGTGGTGTTCGACTCGCGGAACGCGCCGAGCATCACCGAGGTGTTCATGGTTGAATTCTGTTTTTCCACGCCGCGCATCATCATGCACATGTGCTTGGCTTCGATCACCACCGCCACGCCGGAGGCCTGGGTCACGTCCTGGATGGCGTCGGCGATTTGCCGCGTGAGGTTTTCCTGGATCTGCAGGCGCCGCGCGAACATGTCGACGATGCGCGCCAGCTTCGACAGGCCCAGCACCCTGCCGGTCGGAATATAGGCCACATGAGCCTTGCCGATAAAGGGCAGCAGGTGGTGCTCGCACAGCGAGTACAGTTCGATGTCCTTGAGGATCACCATCTCGTCATTGTCGGAGGCGAACAGCGCACCGTTGACGATCTCTTCGAGGTTTTGCTCGTAGCCATGACACAGGTATTGCATGGCTTTGGCGGCACGCTTGGGGGTGTCGAGCAGGCCTTCGCGTTCCGGGTCTTCACCCAGGCCTTTAAGGATCTCGCGATAGTGGTGGGGCAGGGATAAGGTCATACAACATCCTCACAAACGGCTTACTTGATATGCCGCCCACCGTTGACGGTCAGGGTGGTACCGGTGACGTAGGGGTTGTCCAGCAGGTAACGCACGCTCTGGTAAATCACCTCGGGCCCGGGCTCGATGCCCAGTGCCGACTTGGCCAGTACTTGGGTACGGTAGGCCGCGTCGTCGCCTTCGTTGAACATCACCATCGCCGGGGCGATGCCGTTGACTTTGATCAGCGGCGCAAACTGCGCGGCAAACGACAGCGTGAGGCTGTCGAGCCCGGCCTTGGTGGCGCAGTAGGCGATGTGCTGGCGGCTGCCCTTGCGCACCACATCATCGCTGATATGCACGATGTCGGCGGGTGAAGAGCGATGCAGCAAGGGTGAACAATGCAGGTTGATCAGGTACGGCGCAAGCATGTGTACGCTGAACATGTCGGTAAAGGCACGGCTTTCGTCGCCTGGGGTTTCCGCGATCCAGGCCGAAGCGTTGTGGATGATCGCGCGCAGGCTTTGGGTATGACGCTTCAACTCGGCGATAAACGCAAGAATCCCGGCTTCGCTGGAGAAGTCGGCAAACACGCCGATCGCACCACGCTCGCGTAGCGCCTGCACGCCGGGGCGTTCGCTGCGGTAGCTGAAAAGCACCGAGTGGCCCTCGTCGAGCAGGCGTTCGGCACAATGCAGGCCGACGCGCTGGCCGGCGCCGGTGATCAGGATCGGGGCGTTCGTTGCAGTCATGGGAGGCTCAAGTCGCTGGCAGGGTCAAATCATACCAGTGACGAGCCCCCCTGTACTCACGCCGCGGCTTCGCTGGCCTTGGCGCGTGGCGGCGAAGGGTGCAACCAGTTGGCCAGCAGGTGGGTCGAGAGTGGAATGAACAAGTAGACCATCAGCGGAGTGAGCGCCAAGGTGCTGACCAGCACGCGGCTGAACAGGTCCAGCCCGCCGAGCAATGGCCCCAGGCCGAAGTTGAACAGCAACGACACCGGGAAAAACGCCAGCCAGATCGCCACCGCCTGTTTCCAGCGCGGCGGCCGTGTACCCGCAGCCCCGAACCAGCCATCGATGCCACGCACGCGATGCTCGGACGGGTCGGCAAACAGCTCGCTGCCCCGGCTCAGCCACGCGCTGCGTGAGGCGGAAAATTCCCAGGCATGCAGGGTTTTTTCGTCGGCGAAGCGGAAAATAATCTGAAATTCATCATCAAGGGGCGGTGGTGCGAGGACGCCGGAGCCCAGGTAGCCGGGGAAGTCAGTGGCCAGTCGCTCGCCTTCGCGCAGCCAGGCCATCAACTCTTCGTAGCGGCCCTTGGCCACGCGGCGCGCAACCATCAGGGTGACGGGTGAGGTAGACATTGTGTATCTCCAAATAGAACGGGTGCGCTGAACCGGGTAGGTGGCACACAGACGACGCTGCGGGGGTGTTGCAGCGACGCTTTATCGGTAAGCAAGGATTATTCCTGTTTTGCAGAAATACACCAGCAGCATTGGTCCATTAGGTACACACCTTGATATACATCGCGGTAAAGGCGTTAAATGGGACTCACTTTCAAACGGACGTTCATGACCTCTGATGCCCGAAATCATTGCTCCTATTCGCGAATCCATCGCCCCCAGCCCTGCCGATTCCGATGAGTTGTTTCCGATTCGTGACGTGTCGAGATTGACGGGCATCAACCCGGTCACCCTGCGTGCCTGGGAGCGGCGTTACGGCCTGATTCAACCCACGCGCACCGAAAGCGGGCATCGTCTGTACTCCAGGGCCGATATTCAAACGGTTCATCGCATTGTCGATTGGATCGAGCGTGGCGTGGCCGTGAGCAAAGTGGGCAAGATCCTTGCGCGTGACGATCAGCAGGCCGCCGCCGTGCGTGTCGAGCACGACACGGTCGAGCTAGGCGAATGGCCGCAATGGCAGGCGCGCCTGGTGCTGGCCGTGGGCGCGTTCGATGATCGTCAACTGGAGCAACTGTACAACCAGGTGATCGCCACCTACCCGCTCAACGTCGCGTTCCAGGACATCCTGATGCCTCTTTGGAACGACCTGTTGCGTCATCAGGGGCGCTTCGGCCAAGCCAGTGAATGGCTGTTCTTCGACAACTTCCTGCGGGTGCGGGTGTTGCAGCGTTTGCAACTGGCGTGTGCGTCAGCGGCGCCACGGGTGTTGCTCGCGGCCATTCCCGGCGAGTGCCGTAAATTGGAATTGCTGGTGGCGGGGCTGTTGATCGGTCGAGACGATCTGGCCGTGAAGGTGCTGGGGATGGGTCAGCCTTTCGATGAATTGACGCTGGTGTGTGAAAAGACGCAACCCGAGGCGCTGGTCCTCTTCTCCAATTACTCACACACCCAAGCGTTGGCCGGGCGTTTGAACCGCCTGGCGTTGACCCTCGATTGCCCGCTGTTTCTTGCCGGTGCCGCGTCAGACCTGGCCCAGGCCGATCTGACGGGCTCCGCCGTTGGCTGCCTGGGCAATGAAGGACGCTTGATGCAACGGCGCTTGCAGCAATTTCTCAGCGGTAACCTGGATACCTGAAGATCAGGCGTGCATCTGCGGATGTACCAGGCGGTGCTGGTGCAGGATGAATTGGCGCAGGCGCTCGGTCTCATCCGGGTTGTTCTGGCCCAGGCGATAGGCAAACAGTCCCCGTGCGGTTTCCCGCTCCAGCGTGCCGCGCAGTGCAATGCGTTCATAGCCGGAAGGGCTGAACCACAGGGCAAAGGTCTTCGGCGTCTTGATCCGGCCGCGGATCTCCACCAGCACGCCCTTGAACGAAACCTCATGCACCCACAGCGCACTCGGGTTGCCCCTGACATTTTCCAGCGCCACTGGCGTTTCAAGAGCCAGGCGCCACGGACGAATCATCGGCCCGTCTTCAAAAATGCTCGGTACGCCCAGGCGTAAATGCACAGCATGAAACTCGTCTTCCACCAACTGCAGCGGGAAGGTGAGTTGCTGGTTGTCGAATTGCGCCTGGAGGGTGACGTGATCGTGGGCGGCCAGCCGAGTGAGCAAATCGCGAAGCTGCGCAGCGCCGTTGACGGTCAGGCTCGACGATGCATCCCGCAGGTTGAGTTGGGGGTTGTGCTGCATGTCCTGAATGAAATCCAACTCGTCCTGAGTCAGAAGCGCGTCGCGTTGCATTGATCTTGCTCAAGGGAGAGTGTTAAAACGCCATTATCCGCTCTAAAGACATCATTTTCTAAGTTTTGTTAGATCCGCTCGTCGCCTTGATCGCTGCCAGCTCGGCCTTGACCTGCGCCAACTCCGCCTCCAATTGCGCGACGCGCTGCTGGGCCTTGACCTGCAAGGTCACGTCCTTTTGCACGCCGACGAAATAGGTCTGCTTGTCGGCATGGTTGTACACCGTTGAAAGCGACAGCTCGTTCCAGAAGTGGCTGCCGTCCTTGCGATAGTTGCGCAGGATTTCCCGGCAGGCGCCGCCGCTGTCCAGTGCTTCGCGAATGGCCATCAGCGCCGGTTGGTCACGGTCGCCAGACTGCAGGAAGCGGCAGTCCTGATACAGGACGTCGTCCAGGGTGTAACCGGTCAGGCGCTCGAATGCCGGGTTGACGTAGATCAGCGGTTTGTCCCGGCCTTCCCGCTCGGCCACGACAATCCCGTCGTTGGAAGCGTTGACGACCATTTGCAGCAGCTTGGCGTTAATCATTGCGCGGTCCCTGGCGTGTGCTTGAACTGCCAGTTTATGGCAAGTCTTGAATGTTGCACGGCACGCGCCGAAATATTTGCCCCAGCTGGTAATATCCCAGGCTTTCGCTCAATGACAGGATCAGTATTGATGAGAGTCGCCATTCTTTCCGGCTCGGTGTACGGCACGGCTGAAGAAGTCGCCCGCCACGCTGCCGGCATCCTTACATCGGCCGGCTTCGAGGCCTGGCACAACCCGCGCGCGACCCTGGCGGACGTGTTGGCCTTCGTCCCGCAGGCGTTGCTGGCGGTGACGTCCACCACCGGCATGGGCGAACTGCCGGACAACCTGCAACCGCTGTATTCGAGCATTCGCGACCAGTTGCCCGCAGCCTGGCGCGGTTTGCCGGGCGCGGTCATCGGCCTGGGCGACGCCAGCTATGGCGATACCTTCTGCGCCGGCGGCGAGCATATGCGTGAGCTGTTCAGTGAGTTGGGCGTGCGCGAAGTGCAGCCGATGCTGCGCCTGGACGCCAGCGAAAGCGTCACCCCGGAAACCGACGCCGAGCCCTGGCTGGCCGAGTTGATCACTGCCCTGCGCGGCTGACCGGAAACTCCCGCAACAACGCCAGCCAGGCCTGGGCGGCTTTCGACAGATAGGCGCCCTCACGCCAGACAAACGCGATGTCCCAGCGCAGGAAGTCGGGCGCCTTCAGCGTGAGGCGCACCACCCCGGGCCGCACCAGCCCGCGAGCGACCACGCTGGGCAACAGCACCACGCCTTGACCGGCCGCGACCAGGGCGGCGAGAAAATCCGCCTGGCCGCTGCGGCCTCCTTCCTTCGGCGTAAAGCCCACTCGCTGACACGCCTGCGTCAAGCGGTCGTTCAAGACAAAGCTGCGCTGATACATCAGGAACGGTGTGTCTGCCAATTCTTCCAGGCGCACCTGGGCGTTCTGTGCCAAGGGGTGGTTCATCGGCAGCAAGGCATCCAGCGGTTCATCGCAGAAGTCTTGCCAGGCGAATGCCGGGTCGCTGGGTTTCAAGCTGCCGCCCACTTCCAGCTCGCCGCTCAAAATCGCCTGCTCGATACTGCGGCTGCCGCCCTCCAGCAACTGGATGGTGACGTTCGGATAGCGCCGGCGGTACTCGGCGAACAAGTCGGCAAACAGCGTATCGCCGCCCAACTGCGGCAAGCCCAGGCGCAACTCGCCACGGGTCAGGTGCTGCATGTCGTCCAGCTCGCTGAGCAACTCATTCTGCAGGCGCAGCATGGCTTCGGCGCGTTGCAGCACAACCTGGCCGGCGGCAGTCAGGCGGATCTGCGAGCCGATGCGGTCGAGCAACGGCGTGCCCAGGCTGTGTTCCAGCTGTGCGACCTGTTTGCTCACGGCGGACTGGCTGATGTGCAGGGTTTTCCCGGCCTGGGTAAAACCGCCGCGGTGGATGACTTCGACAAAACTGCGCAGCTGTTTGAATTCCATCGGTGCGATTCCAGTTTGGAATAGTTGGCAGTCTAACAATTCGCTGTGGGGATGGAAGCGGTCTCTCTAAAATGGAGGCCTACGAGGACCCAAAGCCCATGAAACGTTTAAGCTTCAAACACGTCGGCCGTCTGCTGACTGAATTGGTCGTGCTGCTGGCCATCTACCTGCTCGGTACGCAACTGGTGGCCTGGTTGGCGTGGCCCATCCCCGGTGGGGTGATGGGCCTGGGCCTGTTGCTGGCGGCTTTCGCCACCGGTCTGGTCAAGCCGGCGGCCCTGCAACTGGGGGCGGGCGTGTTGATGGCGGAAATGTTGTTGTTCTTTATTCCGGCCTTGATGAGCCTGCTGGACTACGGCGGCCTGGTGCGCAATGACGGTTGGCGGATTCTGCTGGTGATCGGCTTCAGCACCCTGGCGGTCATGCTGGTGACGGCCTTCACCGTGGAACTGGTGTGTCGCTGGAAGCTGCGCCATGAAGCTTGAACTGATGCCAGTGTTCTGGCTTGCCCTGACCCTGGGCGCGTATTTCTTCAGTCGCTGGATCTACCGTCGGACCGGGCGCTACCTGTTGTCGCCGCTGATCCTGGTGCCCGCGCTGCTGCTCGCGGTGGCCGTGCCGATGCACACCGCCTATGCCGAATACGCCAGCGACACCCATTGGCTGATGCTGGTGCTGGGCCCAGTGACGGTGGCGTTCGCGGTGCCGATCTGGCAGCAGCGACGTTTGCTGGCGCGGTATTGGTCGGCCTTGCTGCTGGGGATGCTGGCCGGCAGCGCGGCGTCCATCGGCACCTCGTTCGGCCTGGCCAAGGCGCTGGCGCTGGACAGTGCGGTGACGATGTCGCTGGTGCCGCGTTCGATCACCACACCGTTTGCCATGCCGATGTCTTCTGACCTCGGCGGCGTGCCGGAACTGACGGCGGTGTTCGTGATGTTCACCGGCGTGTTCGGCGCCATGCTCGGGGGTGTGCTGCTCAAGTGGCTGCCGCTGCGCACGCCTTTGGCACGCGGGGCATTGTTTGGGGTGGGCGCGCACGGCGCGGGCGTGAGCCGGGCCCATGAAGTGGGGGGCGAAGAGGGCTCTGTCGCAGGCCTGATGATGGTGTTGACGGGGCTGCTCAACCTGTTTGCCGCGCCTTTGTTGGCGGCACTTCTCTGACGCGACTTGGACAGATTTAAACTATTCTCATGGCTGACTCGTGCGGCCATCAAGCTGGCTGCGAAGGCAACTACCTGCGCCACGACGTCTGACTACACTGACCCTTCACTTAAAAAATAATAAGAAAGTGCGTCAAGGAGGTCGTTGCCGTGAGCCTAGCCCCCGTTGTATCGCCACAGAGTGTCAAAGATCAGGTCAGCGCCGCCGAATGGCAGACGCGCGTCGATCTGGCTGCGTGCTATCGCCTGGTCGCCCTGCACGACTGGGATGATCTGATTTTCACGCATATCTCGGCCAAGGTGCCGGGCACCGATGATTTCCTGATCAACCCCTATGGGATGATGTTTCACGAGATCACGGCGTCGAGCCTGATCAAGGTCGACCAGGCCGGCAACAAACGGATGGACAGCCCCTACGACATCAACCCGGCCGGCTACACCATCCACAGCGCGATCCACGAAGTGCGCCACGACGTGGAGTGCGTGCTGCATACCCATACGGCGGCGGGGGTTGCGGTGTCTGCGCAGAAGCAGGGCATACTGCCGATCAGCCAGCAGTCCTTGTTCGTGTTGTCCAGCCTGGCCTATCACGCATACGAAGGCGTGGCGCTGAACCACGAGGAAAAAGCCCGTTTGCAGGCCGACCTCGGCGACAACAATTTCCTGATGCTGCACAACCATGGCCTGCTGACCTGCGGCGCGACCATCGCCGACACTTTCTTGATGATGTTCACCTTTCAGCGCGCCTGTGATATCCAAGTGCTTGCGCGCAACGGCGGGGCTGAATTGATCGCCATCGACCCGCAGATTCTCGCTGGGGCCAGGGCGATGGTGGCGGCTGTCACAAAGAGCGCCCAAGGTATGGGGGGCGCGCTGGCCTGGCCGGCGCTGCTGCGTAAATTGGACCTGCAAGATCCAGGGTATAAAAGTTGATGCCTCTCGCCGAAATTCCGCTCAGAGCCTGGCGCAAGTGCGGCCAGAGTTTTGTTTTTCGTGGCCACACCATTCGCTATTGGGTGGCCGGGCAGGGTGAGCCGCTGCTGCTGATCCATGGCTTCCCGACCGCCAGTTGGGACTGGCATTACCTGTGGCAGCCCCTGGCCCAGCGCAACCTGGTGATCGCCTGCGACATGCTCGGGTTTGGCGATTCGGCCAAGCCGCTGGATCACGACTATTGCCTGTTGGAACAGGCGGATCTGCAACAGGCGCTGCTCGACCACCTGCATGTGCGACAACCGGTGCATGTGCTGGCCCATGATTACGGGGACAGCGTCGCCCAGGAGTTATTGGCGCGGCATCACGAAGGCCGCTTCCAGATGGCCAGTTGCGTGTTCCTCAATGGCGGGTTGTTCCCCGAAACCCATCGCCTGGCCCTGGTGCAGAAACTGCTGCTCAGCCCCTTGGGCTGGATGATCGGTCGCACGTTTGGGCGCAATGCCTTGTCCGACAGCTTCAGCCAGATCTTCGGCGCGCAGACCCGCCCCAGTGAGAGCGCCCTCGATGATTTCTGGAGCTTGATCGACTGCAATGACGGGCCGCGCATCCTGCATAAACTGATCAACTACATTCCCCAGCGCCGTCGCCTGCGTGAGCGTTGGGTGGGCGCCCTGCAACGTGGCGACGTGCCGCTGCGGGTGATCGACGGCGAGTTCGACCCGATTTCCGGCGCGCACATGGTCGAGCGTTACCGCCAGTTGGTGCCCCACGCCGACACGGTATTGCTGGCCAATATCGGCCACTACCCGCAGATCGAAGCGCCGGTGCAGGTGCTCAAGCATTACCTGGAGTTTCGACAGCAGATCGCGCACGCGCCGCCGCGCATGGCCTATTCCTGAAACAGGCGATCATCCTGCTGCCTTATCGCGCACCATTCAGCCGTGGCCGTATTTATTGTGACCGCAGGCGCCGTGCCTGACACTCGAGCCATTCCCATCGTCGCCATTGGAGTTCGGTATGAGTGAGTCAGTGCAGTTCCAGGATAAGGTCGTGATCGTCACCGGTGCCGGCGGCGGGTTGGGCCGGGCCCATGCGCTGCTGTTCGCCAGGCACGGGGCCAAAGTGCTGGTCAACGATCTCGGCGGTTCCACCCAGGGCGAGGGCGCCAATGCGTCGGCGGCCGACCGTGTGGTCGCACAAATCCGCGAAGCCGGCGGTATCGCCGAAGCCAACCATGATTCCGTCACCGACGGCGAGAAAATCGTACAGAACGCCCTGGATGCGTTCGGCCGTATCGACGTGGTGGTGAACAACGCCGGTATCCTGCGCGACAAGACCTTCCACAAAATGGACGACAGCGACTGGGACTTGGTTTACCGGGTGCATGTCGAAGGTGCCTACAAAGTCACCCGCGCCGCCTGGCCTCATCTGCGTGAACAAAGCTATGGGCGGGTGATTTTTACTGCGTCCACGTCGGGCATCTACGGCAATTTCGGGCAGTCCAACTACGGCATGGCCAAGCTCGGCCTGTATGGCTTGACCCGCACCCTGGCGCTGGAAGGGCGCAAGAACAACATCCTGGTCAACGCCATCGCCCCCACCGGCGGCACGCGCATGACCGAAGGCCTGATCCCGCCGCAGGTGTTCGAGCGCCTCAAGCCGGAACTGGTCAGCCCGCTGGTGGTGTACCTGGGTAGCGAGGCGTGCCAGGAAACCTCAGGCTTGTTCGAAGTGGGCGGCGGCTGGATCGGCAAGACCCGCTGGGAACGCAGCCTGGGTGTGGGCTTCGACCCGGAAGCCGGGTTCTCGCCGGACGACGTGGCCGCGCACTGGCAACAGATCTGTGACTTCGAAGGCGCGGTGCATCCCAAGGACACTATCGAGGCTTTGAAGGAGATGATGGTCAATTTGCAGAAGTTCAGCCTCTGATCATTGCCGGATACACCTTCAATACTGCGGGGCGCTGACGGCGCCCCGCTTTTTTTCAGGCATAAAAAAGGCCGCTGCAAAGCAGCGGCCGAAGTAAGACGTTGGATCAAGGAGCGACAGACTCAACGTCAGTGAACACCGGTAACAGATTGAATACAGTAGCCAATCCGTCGAATTTCAGCTGTTCTCCCGAAGGTGGGAGCGGGCCGTTTGCCCTGAAAGCCAGGCAAGAATAGAGGGTTGTAACAAAATGAGTAATAGCGCTTCAGGACAAGGACTGTTACGGATATGACAACAGTCACCCCCTGGCGCCATCCACCGGCCTGATAACCCGCCATCCATGGGGCGCATGCCCCCGCGCAGAGCCGCGCCAGAGCGGCGTTAATCCTTTCGGGCGACAACACGAATACCTCCTTGGTGCGCTTATCGCTCCCGAAGGGCGGCAGTAGGGTGGGGCCTTCTGTCACTCACCGGGGAAGACGCATGACAAAAACAACAATGCGCGCCATCTTCACGCCGCAGGCGCTGGCCGCCGCGGTTGCGTTGGGATGCTGTGCCCAGGCACAGGCTGTTTCGTTCAACATCGGCGAGATCGAAGGGCAATTCGATTCCTCGCTGTCGGTCGGCGCCAGCTGGGGCATGCGCGATGCCGACAAGAAACTGGTGGGCGTGTCCAATGGCGGCACGGGGCAGGCTTCCACCGGGGATGACGGGCGACTGAACTTCAAGAAGGGTGAGACCTTCTCCAAGATCTTCAAAGGCATCCACGACCTGGAACTCAAGTACGGCGACAGCGGCGTGTTCGTGCGCGGCAAGTACTGGTACGACTTCGAACTGCAGGACGAAGACCGCGAGTTCAAGCAGATCAGCAATCACCATCGCGACGAAGGTGCGCGCTCCTCCGGTTACGAGCTGCTGGATGCGTTCGTCTATCACAACTATTCCATCGCCGACCTGCCGGGCAACGTGCGCGTCGGCAAGCAGGTGGTGAGTTGGGGCGAGAGTACGTTTATCGGTAACTCCATCAACAGCATCAACCCCATCGACGTATCGGCCTTCCGCCGCCCCGGCGCCGAGATCAAGGAAGGGCTGATACCGGTCAATATGCTGTTCGCCTCCCAAAGCCTGACCAACCAACTGACGGTAGAAGGCTTCTACCAGTTGAACTGGGAAAACACCGTGCTGGATAACTGCGGCACGTTCTTTGGTGGCGACGTGGCGGCCCACGGTTGCAACGGTAACTACACGGTCGGCAGCCCGGCGATTGCGCCGTTGCAACCGGTGGCCGCAGCGTTCGGCCAGGGCTTTGAGGTCACGCGTGAAGGCGTCGTGGTGCAGCGCGCCAAGGACCGTGATGCCCGCGATGGCGGCCAATTCGGTGCGGCCTTGCGCTGGCTGGGCGACGACACCGAGTACGGCCTGTACTTCATGAACTACCACAGCCGCACGCCGACCGTCGGCACCCTCACCGCCAACACCAACCTGGCCACCATCGGGCGCATCGTCAACACCGCCAACGCCATTGCGCCAGGCACCGGCTCGGCCCTGGCCCAGAGCACCATGCTCGGCCGTGGCCAGTACTATCTCGATTACCCGGAAGACATTCGCCTGTACGGCGCCAGCTTCTCCACCACCCTGCCCACCGGCACGGCCTGGACCGGGGAAATCAGCTACCGCCCGAATGCGCCGGTGCAACTCAACACCACCGACCTGACCCTGGCCCTGATCAACCCGATTGCCGGCAACACCGCCTCGCCGATCCACAGCTCGTTCGGCGCCGACAATGCCGGTTACCGGCGCAAGGAAATCACCCAGATCCAGAGCACCATGACTCAGTTCTTCGACCAAGTACTGGGGGCCGAACGCCTGACCCTGGTGGGAGAGGCCGCCTTCGTCCACGTCGGCGGGCTGGAAGCGAAAAGCAAACTGCGCTACGGCCGCGACTCGGTATACGGCGCCTATGGTTACGGTGGCGACACCGACGGTTTCGTCACGGCCAATTCCTGGGGTTATCGTGCCCGCGCCATCCTCGACTACAACAACGTGTTTGCCGGGGTGAACCTCAAGCCCAACCTGTCCTGGTCCCACGACGTCAACGGCTACGGCCCCAACGGCCTGTTCAACCAGGGCGCCAAGGCGATCAGCGTCGGCGTCGATGCGGACTACCGCAACACCTACACCGCCAGCCTGAGTTACACCGACTTTTTTGGTGGCGACTACAACACCCTGACCGACCGCGACTTCCTCGCCCTCAGCTTCGGCGTGAACTTCTGATTTGGCTTAAAGAAGGACAAGACTCTATGCGTAAGTTAATTGCTGTGATGGCCCTGAGTGTGTTGGCCGCCAACGTCATGGCGGCCGTGTCGCCCGAAGAAGCCGCCAAACTCGGCACCAGCCTGACTCCCGTCGGCGCCGAAAAGGCCGGCAACGCCGATGGCTCGATCCCGGCCTGGACCGGCGGCATTCCAAAAAATGCCGGTGCGGTGGACAGCAAGGGCTTCCTCGCCGACCCGTTCGCCAATGAAAAACCGCTGTTCGTGATCACCGCCGCGACCGTCGACAAATACAAGGACAAACTCTCCGACGGCCAGGTGGCGATGTTCAAGCGTTACCCCGAGACCTACAAGATCCCGGTGTACCCGAGCCACCGCACGGTCAACCTGCCGCCGGATATCTACGAGTCGATCAAGCGCAGCGCGCTGAACGTGCATGCGATCAACGACGGCAACGGCCTGGAGAACTTCACCGGCAACCGCTACTACGCGTTCCCGATCCCCAAGAATGGCGTGGAGGTGCTGTGGAACCACATCACCCGTTACCACGGCGGCAACCTGCGGCGCATCATCACCCAGGCCACCCCGCAGACGAACGGCAGCTACACGCCGATCCGCTTTGAAGAAGAAGTCGCGGTGCCGCAGGCGATCCCGGATATCGACGCCGCCAAGGCCGCCAACGTGCTGAGTTTCTTCAAGCAATCGGTAACGGCCCCGGCGCGGCTGGCGGGCAACGTGCTGCTGGTCCACGAGACCCTCGACCAGGTCAAGGAACCGCGCCTGGCCTGGATCTACAACGCTGGCCAGCGCCGTGTGCGCCGGGCGCCGCAAGTGTCCTACGACGGCCCGGGCACCGCGTCCGACGGCCTGCGCACCACGGATAACTTCGACATGTTCTCCGGCGCCCCCGATCGTTATGACTGGAAGCTGGTGGGCAAGAAAGAGATGTACATCCCCTACAACAGCTACAAGCTCGATTCGCCGAACCTCAAGTACGACGACATCATCAAGGCCGGGCATATCAACCAGGACCTGACCCGCTATGAGCTGCACCGCGTGTGGGAAGTGGTCGGCACCGTCAAGCCGAGCGAACGGCACATCTATGCCAAGCGCCACATGTACATCGACGAAGACAGCTGGCAGGTCGCGTTGGTGGATCACTATGACGGCCGCGGCCAACTGTGGCGTGTCGCCGAAGGTCATGCACAGTTCTACTACGACCATCAGGTGCCGGCCTACACCGTGGAAACCCTGTACGACCTCATCGCCGGACGCTACATCGCCCTGGGCATGAAGAATGAGGAGAAGAGCAGTTTTGTGTTCGGGTTTGCGGCCAAGGCGGCGGACTACACGCCGGCGGCGTTGAGGGCTTCGGGCGTGCGTTGATGCCTGTTTGAAATGCAATCTTAATGTGGGAGGGGGCTTGCCCCCGATAGCGGTGGATCAGCTACAGAGAGCTGACTGATCCACCGCCATCGGGGGCAAGCCCCCTCCCACATTGGGTTTTGTGCATGGCTATTAATCACTGCGTTGAATACTTCTTCAATATTCGCCGAGCACGGGGCTAGGGTAGGTGTCAGGTTGCATAACAATAAAAACGCAGGATGCAGCAATGACCGCCATGACACGCTGCCTGGACCGTCCTGGATTCATGCCACGGCTGTCCGCCCATCATCTGTTGCGCCCGCGCCTGGCCGAGCCGTTGTTGGCGGCGCAGGCGCGGGTCAAGTTGCTCTGTGCCCCGGGCGGCAGTGGCAAGAGCGCGTTGCTCGCCGAGTGCGCCTTGCAGGCGCCGGCGGGTTGTCAGGTGTACTGGCTACCGCTCAATGGCGTGCCGCTAAGCCCGCTGGATTTGTGCCGGCGCCTGGCGCACAACCTGGGCCTGGCGTTTACCGATGAAGCCACGCTGTTGCAGGATCTCAGCCGCTGGCAGACGTCGGCGTGGCTGTTTCTCGATGATTTCAGCCGGCTGCCCGCGCCCGAGCTGGATGCCTTGCTCGACCGCCTGCTCAGCGCCAGCCACCCGGCGCTGACCTGGTGGCTGGGTGCGCGGCGGCGCCCTGGGTGCAACTGGCCGCGGCTGCTGCTCGACGATGAGCTGCTGGAATGCAGTGCGGCCGAGTTGATCTTCAGCGCCGAGGAAGTCCAGGCCCTGCTCGGCGAGGCGCCGGGTCACAGCGTCGAGCGCGTGATGCGGTTCAGCGCCGGTTGGTGCGCCGGGGTTCGCATCGCCTTGCTCGGCGACGGCCATCCCGACAAGACCTTGCTCGACTACCTGCAACACGAGCTGTTCAGCACCTTGCCGGCGGAACTGGAGGAAGCCTGGCGGGTGCTGGCGCATTTGCCGCGTTTCAATGCGGGCTTGTGCGAGCACCTGTTCGGCTTTGGCGATGGCGCTCAGTACCTGCGGGACTTGCAGGCGCTCGGCGCATTTATCCAGCCCTGGGACGATGCCGCCGACTGGCTGCAAGTCTTCGCGCCGCTTGCGCAGTTGATACGGGATGAACCCTGGCCGGCCAAACGCTCCTGGCACCGACGGGCCTGCCAATGGTTCAGTGCCGAGGGCGACTGGCAAGCCGCGTTCGAGCAGGCGCTGCTGGCCGAAGAATACGAAGTGGCCGTCAGCCTGTTGCAGCACTTCAGCTTCGAAGACCTGTTCCGCCAGCAGAATGCCGTGCTGTTGTTGCGCCTGCATGAACAACACGGTGACGAACTGATGCTGTGTTCCGCGCAGTTGGTGGGGCTGGTCACGGCCGCGTTGCTGTTCGCCGGGCGCTTCGAGCAGGCCGCGTTGTGCATCGGCCAACTGGCGCGTTTCGCCCCGCAACCGTCGGCGCCGCAGCAACGCCTGTTGTTGGCGCGCTGGCAGGCGCAGTGGGGGTGGTTGCTGCATCTGGCGGGTGATGCGCAACGTTCTCGCGAGCATTTCCTCGAGGCCTTGCAGGCGTTGCCCGACAGTGCGTGGACATCACGTCTGATGTGCTTGTCGGGGCTGACCCAGCAAGCCTTGCTGCGCGGTGAGCTGGAGGCGGCCCAGACCCTGAACCGCGAAGCGCTGTGCCTGGCGCGGGCCCATGGTTCGCTGTTGCTCGAAGCCCTGCTGGAGCTGGATCACGCGCAATTGCTCGAACAGCGCGGCGCGCCGTACCGCGCGCAAAACCTGTTGGAGCAGGTGCAGGCGATGTTGCTCAAGCAGCGGCTGAAGGCTGGGCCGCTGGTCGGACGTATCGCCTTGCGGCGTGGGCATCTGGCCCTGCGCCAGGGGCAGGACGCGTTGGCTGCCGAGTGCTTCGAGACGGGCTTGAGCATGTGCCTGCACAGCCAGGACAAGCGCGTGTTGTATGGCTATCTAGGCCTTGCGTTGTTGGCGGCCAATCACGGTGATTACGCCCAGGCCTTTATCCAGTTGCGCGAGGCCGAGCGCCTGATGCAGCAGCGCCAGGTGCCGGACACGGTGTACCGCGCGGTGTTGCTGCTGGTCAGCGGGCACTTCTGGTTGCAACAGGGTCGCGCCGAATTGACGGTGGCAGCGCTGCGCCGGGTGCTCCGCCATTTCCGAGGGCCCGACGCCAAGCAGGCGCCGCCGGCCACGCTGGAATTAATCCCGCGTCTTGAATACCTGCTGGTGTTGGCCGAGGTCAAACTGGGCGTCGCCGATCAACCGCTGGCGCGGCTCAACGCGTTGCTGGACGCTTCCCGCCAACGCGGCATGCTGTGCCTGGAGGCCGAATTGCACCTGGTGCTTGGGGAGGTGGCCTGGCAACTGGGCGAACCGGCGATGGCGCGTCGTTCACTGCAACACGGCCTGGAACTGGCAGGGCGTTGCCAGGTGCAGCAAGCGATCCGCGAGCTGCGTTTACGCTCGCCCGGGCTGTTGAGTGAGCTGGGCCTGGAACCGCAGGCCTCGCCGACCGGCACGGCGGATAACCCGCTGAGCCAACGCGAGCTGGAGGTGCTGCAACTGATCGCCCTGGGCAACTCCAACCTGGAAATCGCCGGCCGCTTGTTTATCTCGCTGCACACCGTCAAGACCCACGCGCGGCGCATCCACAGCAAGCTCGGCGTGGAGCGACGCACCCAGGCGGTGGCCAAGGCCAAGACGTTGGGCTTGATGGTTTAAGCGCAGAACGCCTGACGGTATTCGCCGGGCGTCGCGCCCATGGCCTGGCGAAAGCGATGGGTGAAGTGGCTGGCGCTGGAGAAGCCGCACATCAACGCGATGTCACCCACGGGCAGGCTGCCGCTGCGCAGCAGGTTCTGCGCGCGGGCCAGGCGCCGGGCCAGCAGGTATTGATGGGGCGGCAGGCCGAAGCTTTGGCGGAACATCCGCGCAAAATGGTATTCCGACAGCGCACACATCCCGGCCAATTGCCCGAGGCTGATGGGGTCGTCCAGGTGCTGGTCGATGTAGTCCACCAACAACCGCCGCTGATGCGCCGCCAGCCCGCCTTTCAAACGCAGCCCGTCGCGCGCGCCGACTTGGCTGAGCAAGGTGTGGCTGAGCATTTCATGGGCCAGGCTGCTGGTCAGCAGGCGTTCGGCGGGCTCGTGCCAGTTGAGGGCGATCAACTGGTGAAAGCGTTGCGCCTGGCTGGGGTCTTCGAGGAAGGTGCTTTCCTGCAGTTGCAGCGCGCGCGGTTCGCGGTCGAGCAGGGTGATGCAGCCCAGGGCGAATTGCGCCTGGCTGAAATACACGTGGGCCAGGCGGATGTCGCCGTTGATCACCCAGGCCGACTGATGCTCGGCCGGCAGGATGCACAACTTGTCGGGCCCGCCCTTGGTGCCCGGCTGGTCGCGACGAAACGTGCCGGTGCCGCCGCCGATGTAGCAGGACAAGGTGTGATGGCCGGGCGCCTGGTAGTCCTGGGAATCGTGGTGGTTGCTCCACAACGCCGCAGACAAGCCGTCACCGAGCTCGGCGCAGGCTTCGAGGCGAGCGTGGGGCGAGCGGTTGAGGGCTTGAAAGACTTGCAGGGATTCCAGCGTTGACATGGTGTGTACTCTCCGACGCCTTGCATCCTACTCCGAGCCGCTGGCGCTGTGAGCCTGCCGTGCGACAAAAGCGCAAGAATCTGCAAGCGCCGGCCAGGGCTTGAAGGCGACACTGTGGCTCAACCAGCGGAGCCTGTTATGAACCTTTTCCTGTATTTACTCACCGTGCTGATCTGGGGCACCACCTGGATCGCCCTCAAGTGGCAACTGGGTGTGGTGGCGATTCCCGTGTCGATTGTCTATCGCTTCGCCCTGGCGGCGTTGGTGTTGTTTGTGCTGTTGCTGCTCAGCCGCAAGTTGCAGGTGATGAACCGGCGCGGGCATCTGATCTGCCTGGCCCAGGGGTTGTGCCTGTTCTGTGTGAACTTCATGTGTTTTCTCACGGCCAGCCAGTGGATTCCCAGCGGGCTGGTGGCGGTGGTGTTTTCTACGGCGACGCTGTGGAATGCCCTGAATGCGCGGGTGTTTTTTGGCCAGCGGGTCGCGCGCAATGTGTTGATGGGCGGCGGCCTTGGCTTGCTGGGCTTGGGCCTGTTGTTCTGGCCGGAGCTGGCGGGGCACACCGCGAGCCCGCAGACCTTGCTCGGGCTGGGTTTGGCGCTGTTGGGGACGATGTGTTTTTCGGCTGGCAATATGCTTTCGAGCCTGCAGCAGAAGGCGGGGTTGCGGCCGTTGACTACCAATGCCTGGGGCATGGCATATGGTGCGGTGATGTTGGCGACCTATTGCGTGGTGCGCGGTATTCCGTTCGAGATGGACTGGAGTGCGCGGTATGTCGGGGCGTTGGGGTATTTGGTGATTCCGGGGTCGGTGATTGGGTTTACGGCGTATCTGACGCTGGTCGGGCGTATGGGGCCTGAGCGGGCGGCGTATTGCACGGTGTTGTTTCCGGTGGTGGCGCTGAATGTGTCGGCGTTTGCCGAGGGGTATCAGTGGACTGCGCCGGCGTTGGTGGGGTTGGTGTTGGTGATGGTGGGGAATGTGTTGGTGTTTCGTAGGGTTAGGGTGGTTCAGGCGGGGGAGGCGGTGTTCAGGGCGAAGCAAGTCTGAGGTGGGAAGGGGGGTTAAGGTGGGAGGGGATTGCTTTAGGTGGGAGGGTGTTGCTTTAGGTGGGAGGGGGCTTGCCCCCGATAGCAGTGGGTCAGCTACAAATAAGTGACTGGCCCACCGCTATCGGGGGCAAGCCCCCTCCCACATTTTCAGCATTTCAGCATTTCAGTATTTCAGTATTTATTGGGTTTGGTTGGGGGATCTGGGTTATTTGAGGCCTAGGCGTTTGGCCATGCGGCCTAGGTTGGCGCGGTCCAGGCCTAGTTCGCGGGCGGTGCTGGCCCAGTTGTGTTGGTGGCGTTCCAGGCAGGCGTTGATGACTTGGCGCTGGTAGTGTTCGGTGGCCTGGCGCAGGTCGCCGCCGGCGATGGCGGTGACTTCGGGTGGGGGGGCGATCGGCGCTGCGCTGACGTCGGGCAGGTCCAGGTCTTGGGCGCTCAGGCTGAGAATCTTCGGACGTTCGCGACAGTTTCCCAGGGCTTTCAGTGCGCTGCGTCCGATCAAATGTTCCAGCTCGCGCACATTGCCCGGCCAGTTGTAGGCCAGCAACGCGGCTTGGGCGTCGCTGGTCAGGCGCAGGCTGCCCAGGCCCATGCGCGAACGGTTCTGTTCGAGAAAGAACCCGGCCAGCAGCAACACATCGCGCCCGCGTTCGCGCAGTGCCGGCACTTGCAGCGGGTAGACGCTGAGGCGGTGGTAGAAGTCGGCACGGTAGCGGCCGTTGCGCACTTCTTCGGCCAGGTCGCGGTTGGTGGCGGCGATCAGGCGCACGTCCACTTGATGTTCCTTGTCCGAGCCCAGGCGCTGCAGTTGGCCGCTTTGCAGGACGCGCAGCAGCTTGGCCTGCACCGTCAACGACAGCTCGCCGACTTCGTCCAGAAACAACGTGCCGCCGTTGGCCAGTTCGAATTTGCCCCGACGCTCGTTCAGCGCGCCGGTGAAGGCACCGCGCACGTGGCCGAACAGCTCGCTTTCCACCAGGGTTTCCGGCAGGGCGGCGCAGTTGAGGCTGATCAGCGGCTTGTCCGCACGGGACGATGCGGCGTGGATCGCCTGGGCTACCAGTTCCTTGCCGACCCCGGTTTCGCCGGTGATCAACACGGTGAGGTCGCTGCCGCCCACCAGGTTGATCTCTTCGACCAGGCGCTTGTGGGGCTTGCTCTGGCCGATCATCTCTTTGTGCTGCTGGCCGCTGGCCTGGCGGTAGATCTCGGCACGCTGGCGTTCGTCTTCGGCGCGCAATGCCAGGTGTTCAATGCGTTCGGCGACGTTGACCGTGGCGGCGGCGAGGCTGGCGAAGGCTTGCAGGGCGTCCAACTCGACCCGTTCGAAGCGCTCGGTGTCGAGGGCGTCCAGGGTCAGCAGGCCCCATGGTTTGTCATCGACATACAGCGGGCAGCCCATGCAGTCGTGAATTTCGAGGTGCCCGTGCAGGCCGTCCACCAGGCCGTCGTAGGGGTCGGGCAATTCACTGTCGCTGTCGAAACGCGTCGGGCCGGGGCTGCCAAGCAGCACGGCGAAACGCGGGTGTTCGCTGACCTTGAAGCGTCGGCCCAGGGTATCGGCGCTCAAGCCGTCCACTGCCAGCGGCACCAGCGACTCACCGTCCAGGCGCAACAGCGCGGCGGCGTCGCACGGCAGCAGGGCGCGCATGGCTTGCAACAGGCGGCGGTAACGCTCGCCTTCGGGCAGTTCGCGGGACAGGTCGGCGACCAGGGGGAGCAGGGTGGTGAGCAGCGATTGCGCAGTCATAATGACTCCTTGTAGTCCTTATGACTATAAGACGTAGGAGGTCATACTGACTACTGGTAATTTAACTTATTGAAATTAAACGATTTATTAGTTGGCATGAATACTGAGTACTCCAAGGCAATCAGTAAAGAAGCCCAGGAGGCTCCATGCTTAGTGCCCAAGACCGTGCCATCATCAAATCCACCGTGCCCCTGCTGGAAAGCGGCGGCGAAGCGCTGATCACCCATTTCTACCGCATGATGCTCTCCGAGTACCCGGAGGTGCGCCCGCTGTTCAACCAGGCGCACCAGGCCAGCGGCGACCAGCCCCGTGCCCTGGCCAATGGTGTGTTGATGTATGCACGACATATCGACCAGTTGGATCAACTGGGTGATCTGGTGGCGAAGATCATCAACAAACACGTGGCCTTGCAGATCCTGCCGGAACATTACCCGATCGTGGGAGCCTGCCTGCTGCGTGCGATTTCCGAAGTGTTGGGCAGCGAGATTGCCACTCCCGAGGTGATGAGCGCCTGGGGCGCGGCCTACGGTCAGTTGGCGGACATCCTGATCGGCGCCGAAGCTGCGATCTATGATGAGAAAGCCCAGGCACCGGGCGGCTGGCGAGGTGCGCGGCCGTTCAAGCTGGTCAAGCGCATGGAGGAAAGTGCCGAAATCACGTCCTTCTATTTCGCCCCGCTGGACAACGGCCCGATCCTCGCCGCCGAGCCCGGTCAGTACATTGGTATGACGCTGCTGCTCGATGGCGAAGAAGTGCGCCGCAACTATTCCTTGTCGGCCCTCAGCGATGCCGGCCAATACCGCATCAGCGTCAAGCGTGAAGCCGGTGGGCGGGTGTCCAACTACCTGCATGATCAATTGCAGGTCGGCGCGACGATCGACCTGTTCCCGCCAGCGGGCGAGTTCACCCTGGCCGCCAGCGATAAACCGCTGGTGCTGATCAGCGGCGGGGTGGGCATCACGCCAACACTGCCGATGCTCGAAGCGGCCCTGGCCACCCAGCGTCCGGTGCATTTTATCCACTGCGCGCGTAACGGCGGGGTGCATGCGTTTCGGGAATGGGTCGACGCCCTGGCGGCCAAGCATCCGCAGCTCAAGCGCTTCTACTGCTATGACGAGGACGATGGCGTGAGCCCGGCAGGCGACACCGTGGGCCTGCTGAGCCAGGAACAACTGGCGGCGTGGTTGCCTGAGCAGCGCGACCTGGATGCGTACTTCCTCGGCCCTAAAGGCTTCATGGCCGCAGTCAAGCGCCACCTCAAGGCCTTGGGCGTACCCGAAAAACAAAGCCGCTACGACTTCTTCGGCCCCCCGCCGCCCTCGAATAACCCCCCACACACCCCCACACCCATACACCTGTAGGAGCGAGCTTGCTCGCGAAGAACGTCAACGATAACGCCCGCATCCAGGATGACCGCAGCGTCTTTGAGTTTTTCGCGAGCAAGCTCGCTCCTACAAGTGGCATATTAAACGCCGCCTCAAGGCCTTGGGCGTACCCGAAAAACAAAGCCGCTACGAATTCTTCGGCCCCCCCACACACCCATACACCTGTAGGAGCGAGCTTGCTCGCGAAGAACGTCAACGATAACGCCTGCATCCTGGATGACCGCAGCGTCTTTAAGTTCTTCGCGAGCAAGCTCGCTCCTACAAGTGGCGTATTAATCCGCCGTTAACCCCCTTCTGTTTAAACCACTCTCTGTGTGTAAACTTGCCGCCACAGGCACAACCAAACAAAGGGATACGGAGATGAGTGACGAATTGCGTTTAGGCAGGGAGCGGCGCTTTCTGGTGTTGCTGGGCATCATCTGCCTGGCGCTGATCGGCGGTGCGCTGTACATGCAGGTGGTGTTGGGCGAAGCGCCGTGCCCGCTGTGTATCCTGCAGCGCTATGCCTTGCTGTTGATTGCCGTTTTTGCGTTTATTGGTGCGGCTATGCGCAACAAAGGGGCGATCACGCTGTTTGAAGGGTTGGTGGTGCTCAGTGCCTTGGGCGGTGTGGCGGCTGCCGGTCACCATGTGTACACCCAGTTCTTCCCTGAGGTCAGTTGCGGCGTGGATGTGCTGCAACCGATCGTTGACGGCCTGCCCCTGGCCAAGGTGTTTCCGCTGGTCTTCCAGGTCGACGGCTTCTGCAGCACGCCGTACCCGCCGGTGCTCGGCCTGTCGCTGGCGCAATGGGCGCTGGTGGCGTTCGTGCTGACGGTGATCCTGGTGCCCCTGGGTATCTATCGCAATCGCCAACGCAAAGCCTGAGCCATTCATTGAAACGCCCCGGCCTTTCTTAAAGGAAAACCGGGGCGTTTTTGTTTGTAGGGATTTTTGAAGGGACAGTGACGCGGGACAATTTTGACGGCGCGCAGTGTGCGACATGTTGTCACACAGGCGCTGTCGCAGGGCGTTTCCGAGCCCTCGCAACGCCGCGTGAATTTGCCCATGGCCGTTAATGTGTGCTGTCAGTTCATCGTTTGAGCAACACCGCGAATAGCGCGCCGTTCGCGGCTTTCGGTGGTCAGCGAGTGCCCTGTTTTATGGGGGCTTGGAGCGCTTTTTCAGGCCCTTACGGCGGGTAAGGGGTGTGGCAGTTTGCCCTATAACACGGCATTTTTTGTGGTTTTTGTTGAGAATCCAACGCGATAAGATCGCGAACCTTTGCAAAATAGGTGAAGGATTATTGCTGGAATCGATAAAAATTATTTCTTTATAAGACATGGTTTATACATCGCTAGCTAACTACAATCGCCCGCACTGAATGTCCGGTGCTGTTCAATATTTGAGCATTGGAGCGGTCGAGGGGCAGATGGATGGCTCTGTGCGACCCCAGGTTCCGGCAGCCTTTCAACTATCCGCACCAAATGGAATTGGTCTGTAACAAGGCCTTTAACCACGAAATCGAATAAGAACTCACCGCAGGTCCGCGAACCGTCCAATTAGGGCGCACGGGCAGGCTCTTATTCAATCGAAGAGAAATGCCAACCCTTGGCAGGGTGAAGTGTTGGCGATCAAAACCCAACTGCATTGCGCAAGCTGCTTTAGAGGTCGTGAGATGAGTAAAAACAGGTACCCCCGATTACTAGGCTTTTTGCCGCTGCTTGGCATGATGTTAATGCTGGGAGGCTGCAAGTGGTCCTTGCTCGACCCAAAAGGACAGGTCGGTCTGGATGAACGCAACCTGATCATCACTGCCACCCTGCTGATGTTGCTGGTCGTGGTCCCTGTGATCATCATGACCTTCGCCTTCGCCTGGAAATACCGCGCGTCGAACACCAAGGCGACTTACGCGCCGAAGTGGTCGCACTCCACCAAGATTGAAATCGCGGTGTGGCTGGTTCCGATCCTCATCATCATTGCCCTGGGTTATGTGACCTACAAGTCCACCCACGCGCTGGACCCGTACCGTCCGCTGGACTCCGAGGTCAAGCCGATCAATATCGAAGTGGTCGCGCTGGACTGGAAGTGGCTGTTCATCTACCCGGACCTGGGTATCGCCACCGTCAACAAGATCGTGTTCCCGGAACATACCCCGGTTAACTTCAAGATCACCTCCGACACTGTGATGAACTCGTTCTTCATCCCAGGCCTGGGTGGCCAGATCTACGCGATGGCCGGCATGCAGACCAAGCTGCACCTGATCGCCAACCAGAAAGCTGAAATGGACGGCATCTCCGCCAACTATAGCGGCGCAGGTTTCACCGGCATGAAATTCAAAGCGATCTCGACGAGCCAGGAAGAATTCGACGCCTGGGTAGCCGAAGTCAAGGCCGCACCTAAACAGCTTGATCAAGCTGAATACGAAGCCCTTGCCAAACCAAGCCAGAACAACCCAGTCGCGCTGTACTCCACTTACACGCCTGACCTGTTTCAGAAAGTCGTCGACAAGTACGAAGGCATGAAACCAGGCAAGCCGGTCAAGCACGAGAAGAAAGAAGTGGCTGCGGTTGAAGGTTCTGACACGGGCTCGCATTCAACTGCTGGGGCAGAGGAGTAAACGATGTTTGGTAAATTAAGTTGGGATGCGGTCCCGTTCCACGAGCCGATTGTGATGATTACCATCGCCATGATCGCGCTGGGTGGTCTGGCACTGGTTGGGGGTATCACTTACTTCAAGAAGTGGACCTACTTGTGGACTGAGTGGCTGACTTCGGTCGACCACAAGAAAATCGGTGTGATGTACATCGTCGTTGCCATGGTCATGCTGCTGCGTGGTTTTGCCGACGCCATCATGATGCGTACCCAGTTGGCCATGGCCACTGAGGGCGCGCCAGGCTACCTGCCGCCTGAACACTATGACCAGATCTTCACCGCTCACGGTGTGATCATGATCATCTTTATGGCGATGCCTTTCTTCACCGGCCTGATGAACCTTGCAGTGCCGCTGCAGATCGGTGCCCGCGACGTTGCCTACCCGTTCCTGAACTCCCTGAGCTTCTGGCTGCTGGTGTCTGGCGTGGTGCTGATCAACGTGTCCCTGGGCGTCGGCGAATTCGCCAAGACCGGTTGGGTTGCGTATCCGCCATTGTCGGGCCTGAAATACAGTCCGGGCGTGGGTGTGGACTACTACATCTGGGCGCTACAGTTATCAGGGCTCGGGACGACGCTGACGGGGGTCAACTTCCTGGCCACCGTGCTGAAAATGCGCGCCCCTGGCATGAAGATGATGGACATGCCGATCTTCACCTGGACCTGCACCTGGGCCAACGTGCTGATCGTGGCTTCGTTCCCGATCCTCACCGCTACGCTGGCACTGCTGTCGCTTGACCGTTACCTGGATTTCCACATTTTCACCAACGAACTTGGTGGCAATCCAATGATGTACGTGAACCTGTTCTGGGCATGGGGTCACCCTGAGGTGTACATCCTGATCCTGCCAGCGTTCGGTATCTTCTCCGAAGTGATCTCGACCTTTACCGGCAAGCGCCTGTTCGGTCACCACTCGATGGTCTACGCCTCCGGTGCGATCTCGGTACTGGGCTTCATGGTGTGGCTGCACCACTTCTTCACCATGGGTTCGGGGGCCAGCGTCAACGCCTTCTTCGGCCTGGCGACGATGCTGATTTCGATCCCGACGGGGGTGAAGCTATTCAACTGGCTGTTCACCATCTACCACGGCCGTCTGCGTATGACCAGCCAGGTCGTGTGGACACTGGGCTTCATGGTGACCTTCGCCATCGGCGGTATGACCGGCGTACTGCTGGCCATCCCGGGTGCTGACTTCGTGCTGCACAACAGCTTGTTCGTGATCGCTCACTTCCACAACGTGATCATTGGCGGTGCGGTATTCGGTTACATCGCTGGTTTCAGCTTCTTCTTCCCGAAAGCGTTCGGCTTCAAGCTGCACGACGGTTGGGGCAAGGCTGCATTCTGGTTCTGGATCTCGGGCTTCTTCGTCGCGTTCATGCCGCTCTATGCACTGGGCTTCATGGGCATGACCCGTCGTCTGAACGCCACCACCAACCCTGAGTGGGTGCCGTACCTGTACGTCGCCATGATCGGTGCAGTGCTGATCGCGGTGGGTATCGCCTGCCAACTGATCCAGCTGTATGTCAGCGTGCGTGATCGCAAGCAGAACATGTGCGAATCGGGCGACCCATGGAACGGCCACACCCTGGAATGGTCGACTTCGTCGCCACCTCCGTTCTACAACTTCGCCGTGATTCCTACCGCGAACACCATCGATGCGTTCACCGAAGCCAAGGAAGACGGTACTGCGTACCAGCGGCCTAAGCACTACGAACCGATCCACATGCCAAACAACACCGCCACTGGCGTGGTGATGGGTGCGCTGTTGACCGTGTTCGGTTTCGCGATGATCTGGCACATCTGGTGGCTGGCAATCGTGAGCCTGGTGGGCACCATCGGCTACTTCATTGTCCACGCTGCACGTGATGATCAAGGCTACATGGTGCCGGTCGAAACGATCGAGCGCATCGAAGCCGAGCAGCACGCTCGCCTGGTGGCCGAGAAGAAGATCCCGGCCAACCGTGTAGAAACCTCGTTGGAACAGGCTTAAACCATGTCGAACTTAGTGACCAATGCTGGACACGCCCATGTCGATGACCATGGGCACGATGACCATCACCACGACTCGGGCCCGGTAACCGTCTACGGTTTCTGGCTCTACCTGATGACCGACTGCATCTTGTTTGCGTCGATCTTCGCGGTGTACGCGGTACTGGTAAACAACGTAGCGGGTGGCCCGGCGGGCCACGACATCTTCGAACTGCCTTACGTGCTCGGCGAAACCGCCTTGCTGTTGTTCAGTTCGATCACCTACGGCTTCGCCATGTTGTCCTTCTACAAGGGCAACAAGCAGGGCGTACTGACCTGGTTGGGCCTGACCTTCCTGTTCGGCCTGGGCTTCATCGGCATGGAGATCAACGAGTTCCACCTGCTGATCTCCGAAGGCTACGGCCCTAGCCGCAGCGGCTTCCTGTCGGCGTTCTTCACGCTGGTGGGGACCCACGGTCTGCACGTGACATCTGGCCTGATCTGGATGGCGATGATGATGTATCAGGTCAATAAACACGGCCTGACCAACACCAACAAGACTCGCCTGAACTGCCTGAGCCTGTTCTGGCACTTCCTGGATGTGGTCTGGATCTGCGTATTCACCGTCGTCTACTTGATGGGGACCCTGTAATGGCTAATGCACACTCCCATGACAGCCATGATGCGAGTCACGGCAGCGTAAAGACTTACGCTATCGGCTTCATCCTGTCGGTCATCCTGACCCTGATCCCGTTCGGCCTGGTGATGTACCCAACCTTGCCGAAGTCGATCACCTTGATGATCGTCCTGGCGTTCGCGGTGATTCAGGTCCTGGTTCACCTGGTGTACTTCCTGCACCTGGACCGCTCCGAGGCCCAGCGCGAGAACGTGATTGCGTTCGTGTTCGCAGGCCTGGTGATCGTTCTGCTGGTTGGTCTGTCGCTGTGGATCATGTTCAGCATCCACACCTACATGATGGCGAAGTGAGGTAAGACCCGATGTCGCTTAAGCACTTTATCCAAATCACCAAACCGGGGATCATTTTCGGTAACGTGCTTTCTGTGGCAGGCGGCTTCTTCCTGGCCTCCAAGGGACATGTCGATCTGGCCATCTTCCTGGCCGCCATGATCGGCACGTCCCTGGTGGTAGCTTCCGGTTGTGTGTTCAACAACTGCATCGACCGCGACATCGATATCAAGATGGAACGCACCAAGAATCGCGTGCTGGTCCAGGGCCTTATCTCCCTGAAACTGGCACTGCTGTTCGCGACCGTCCTGGGTGTTGCCGGCGTGGTGTTGTTGTACAAGGTGGCCAACCCGTTGGCGGCGCTGTTTGCCGTGATCGGCTTTGTCATCTACGTCGGCCTCTACAGCCTGTACCTCAAGCGCAAGTCGGTTCACGGCACGCTGGTGGGCAGTCTGTCGGGGGCGATGCCGCCGGTGATTGGTTATGTGGCTGTGACCAATAGCTTCGACATGGCCGCGCTGGTGCTGCTGGTGATGTTCAGCCTGTGGCAGATGCCGC
Source organism: Pseudomonas sp. GV105 (assembly GCF_003058185.1). Lineage (NCBI taxonomy): Bacteria > Pseudomonadati > Pseudomonadota > Gammaproteobacteria > Pseudomonadales > Pseudomonadaceae > Pseudomonas > Pseudomonas sp. GV105. The sequence goes on along the minus strand of NZ_QBUF01000003.1, from coordinate 384,311 downwards.
ATTCCTATGCCATCGCGATCTTCCGTTTCAACGACTACCTGGCTGCGTCGATTCCGGTTCTGCCGGTCAAGCGCGGCATCCAGGTGGCCAAGAAACACATCCTGCTGTACATCCTGGCCTTCCTCGTGGCGACCTTGATGTTGACCTTCAGTGGCTACGCCGGCATGAGCTACCTTGCCGTCGCCGCCGCCATGGGCATGTACTGGTTGTACATGGCCTGGACCGGTTACAAGGCGGTGGACGACACCGTCTGGGCACGCAAGCTGTTCGTGTTCTCGATCTTCACCATCACCGCGCTCAGCGTGATGATGTCCCTGGATTTCCAGGTGCCGAGAGAGCTGTTGCTGACCTACGCGCCCTGAGTGGTTCCAAGCAGTGAACAAGCCCCGCCTTCGTGAGAAGTGCGGGGCTTTTTCTTGGGCGCGGGATTAAATCGGCCGGCGCCTTTCTCGTCATACCTCACTGTACGAGCTGTGCGAATCCATTACCCGCGTACAAGGAGTTGTCACCATGGTCAGCGTTAGTCGTCGGTCCCTTCTCGCCTTGGGCGCGGCCTTGCCCTTGCTGGGGCGCCTGGACTGGGCAGTCGCCAGCCCACCACCGGCAAAGGCTGAGAAGGTACGGCTCAACTATAACGAAAGCCCCTACGGCCCCTCGGGCGCCGCCCGCGAGGCGATGCAGGACGCGATTGCCACGGCCGGGCGTTATCCCTACGGCCACATGTACGCTCTGGCCGCGTTGTTTGCCCGGCAGCAGGGGATTGCCGAAGCACAGGTGGCAGTGTTTTCCGGCTCCATGGCGGCGCTGCGCTACGCGGTGTTGGCGTTTACCGGCGAAAGCCGCGGCCTGGTGATGGCCACGCCGTCCTACGAGGTGCCGCGCCAGGCGGCCGAGGCGAGCGGGGCGCCGGTGCAGGAAGTGAGCCTCACGGCCGAGCACGCCCACGACATCCCCGCGATGCTCGCCGCCGATCCCCAGGCGGGCATGCTCTACCTGTGCAACCCGAATAACCCCACCGGTACCCTGACGTCCACCGAGGCCATCCGCCACGCGCTGGCGAACAAACCCCAAGGCAGCGTGCTGGTGGTGGACGAGGCGTACATCGACTTCGCCGACGCCCCCAGCTGTGTCAGTTGGGTCAAGGAACACGACGACCTGCTGGTGCTGCGCACCTTCTCGAAAATCTACGGCATGGCCGGCGCGCGCGTGGGCCTGGCGATCGGCGCCCCGGCGTTGCTGGCGCGCCTCGCGGTGTTCGGGGGCGACAACGTCCCTGCCGGCAGCGGCTTGCTCGGCGCGCAGGCCAGCCTCGAAGACGTCAACCTGTTGCCGCAACGCAAGGCCCTGAACGCGCAACTGCGCGAGGAGACCGTCGCCTGGCTCAAGGCCCGTGGGTTCACCTGCACGCTGTCGCAGAGCAACTGCTTCATGATCGACGTGAAGCAACCGGCGGAGCAGGTGATCGAGAAACTGGCCGCGCAAGGTGTGATGATCGGCCGCGTATGGAAGAGTTGGCCGCAGTGGGTGCGGGTGACGGTGGGGAACAAGCACGAGATGGAGCGGTTTCGCGAGGTGTTTGCGGCGCAGGTCCAGCGCAGCGTTTAACCCAACACAAAACCAATGTGGGAGGGAGCAATCCCCCTCCCACATTGGGTTCTGCGGTACTACTGCTGCGCGATGCTGTACCCATCGAACGCGGTCTGCTGCTGCAACGCCGTGATCACGCTCTTGCGGCTCAACGGCTGTTCGGCGCCGGCGTTATCCACAAAGCTCTCGACTTCCAGCTCGGCGTCATCGCCTTCACCCACGAAGCTGAAACCCAGGAACTCGAACGCTTCACGGTCGACATTGAGCTTCGAGCGCGGCGTGCGCAGCGGCAGGGTGACGCTGATGCCATCCTTGCTGATCACAAACACTTCGGCTTCTTTCTTCGGCCGCGCGGCCTTGCCCTTGCCGGCGCTCGGGTTGCTGATGGCCTGGTGGGACTGGTTCAACACCTTGAGGGCCAGGCCGTAGACCAGCTCCTGAAACGCCGGGTCGTCCTTGAAGCTGGACAGGATGCGGCTGATCGAGAACTTGCTGCTCAGGTCTTCCAGGGCGATGTTGTCGGCGGCTTCGGCGTCCTTGAGCTGCTTGAGCTGGCCCATCAGGTCGTAGGCCTTGTCGTCGTCGAAGGCATCGTGGGCCTGGCGGATGGCCACGCGCAACTCGCGGATCTGGTCGCTTTCCTTGGAGGTGTGGAACGCGTCCAGCACCATCTCGCTGATGATCTTGGCCGCTGGCACATGCTGTGAAAGATTGATGGCGTTTTCGTATTCAGCTTTGGATTGCAAGGCGACTACGGATTCTTCGGCGGATTCAGCGGTGTAGGAATCGGGCATTGAAATTTCACTACTTCAGTAAACAGGGACAAAAAAGCGTCGGGCATTTTCGGCGGGGAGGGGGGGCAGGTCAAGGCAGCACAATGCCCTTATTGCGACGCAAGGCGGCCAGCGCCCGCAAAACAGACCTACGGTCAACCCGCATGCCCAACAGGCTGCCGATGACCGCGCCGCCCGCCCAGGCACCGCTCGACAGTATCGATGGTGCCAGCGCCAGTGTGCTTCCCTGCAGAAAAGCGTCGGATGTTTTCAGGCGCGGACCAGGGCAGTCGGCTTCAACAGGTATTCCCCGTTAATAGTGATAACGACACATCAAGACCTGAGTCTCATCATCCTCTATGCCATAGACCAAGCGATGTTCGGCGGTGATTCGCCGAGACCAGAAGCCACTGAGGTTGTATTTGAGTGGTTCGGGGCCGTCTCTTCAAGGGCATTGAATTCCGATAGCGAGATCATCACCACGGGCTCACCTTTTTGCCGGGTGAGCAGCAACGGGATGTGATCGTCATTGACCCGATCCATTGTCTCGGAGAGATGGGCACGGGCATTGGTGTAGTTGATTGTTTCCATGGGTATGTCCTCGCTTGATGGTACGAAACGTCCAGAAATACGTACATGTGTTCAAGGGTTTCCTTATCAACGGTCAATGGGTGGCACCCTTACGGTTTGAGCCTGACCCACATCAAAACCCCGCAGCGCTAAACCCGTTACAACACAAAGGTCTGATGAACCCATAAAAACGACAACGGACCTGCGCCGAGGGGGCTTCCCCACGCGAGGTCATTAAAGGACTAATGCAATGGCGCTTTCTCTGTCACGCCTGGCCTTGCTGGGAGCGACGTTTGGTCTGACGCTACCCCTGCACGCCAATTCCGCCGATACCGCACTGATCGAACACGGCAAATATGTCGCGCAATTGGGCGACTGCATTGCCTGCCACACCGCCAAGCCAGGCAACGCGATGGCCGGCGGGCTGGAGCTGAGCACGCCGATGGGCACGATCTATTCGAGCAACATCACGCCGGACCGCGAGACCGGCATTGGTGCCTACAGCTTCGAACAGTTCGACCGGGTCATGCGTGAAGGTGTCACACCTGCGGGTATGAACCTGTACCCGGCGATGCCGTATCCGTCCTACGCCAAGATGAGCGAGGAGGACATGCGCGCCTTGTACGCCTACCTGATGCAAGGCGTGGAACCCGTGCGGCAGGCCAACCTCGAGGCGGACATGGGCTTCCCGTTCAACCAGCGCTGGGGCCTGGCCTTGTGGAACTTCGCCTTTCTCGACAAGCAAGCGTTCCAGCCCGACCCCGGCCGTGACGCGCAGCTCAACCGTGGCGCGTATCTGGTCCAGGGCCTGGGCCACTGCGGCTCCTGTCATACCCCGCGGGGCATCGCCTTCCAGGAAAAGGCCATGAGCGATGACGGGCGCGGCGGCCAGCATTACCTGGCCGGCGAAACCGTCGAGCATTGGCGCGCCCTGAGCCTGCGCAACCTGTGGACCGTGGAAGACACCGTGCAACTGCTCAAGACCGGACAGAACCGTTTTGCCACCGTCGCCGGCAACATGGCCGATGTGATTCACCACAGTACCCAGCATTTCAGCGACGACGACCTGACCGCGATTGCCCGCTATCTGAAATCCCTGCCACCCGGCCCGGACGATCTGCCGATGCCGTCGGTGGCCCGCGCACCGGCCGCGCCACCCGCCGACCTGTTCACCAGCCGTGGCGGCCTGGGTTATATGCAGTTCTGCAGCGACTGCCACCGCAGTGATGGCGCGGGGGTGAAAGGCTTGTTCCCGCCGTTGGCCGGCAACCCGAGCATCGTCTCGAACGACCCGACATCCCTGCTGCATATCACCCTCACCGGTTGGGAGACCGCACAAACGGCCACTCACCCACGGGTCTACACCATGCCCGGGTTTGCCCGGCTGGCGGACCAGGAGGTCGCTGAAATCCTCAGTTTCGTTCGCACGCGCTGGGGCAACCAGGGCACGTCGATCAGCGCCGCGCAGGTCAAGACATTACGCGATCAGCTCAACCCGGCCACGACCGACTCCTCCACTTTCGAAACCCCGCGCCTGGCCGACCTGCTCGCGGCGCCGAACGCCGACCAGGTGGTGCGCGGCATGCGCCTGCACCTGCAAACCAAGGCATTGCTGCCCGACAACGTCGGCAACGCGCTCAATTGCACCAGTTGCCACCTCAACGCCGGCACCGTGGCGGACGGTTCGCCCTTCGTCGGCGTGTCGGCCTTCTTCCCCAGCTATGCACCGCGCGCGGGCAAGGTGGTGAGCCTGGAAGAACGCATCAACGGCTGCTTCCGGCGCTCGATGAACGGCAAACCGTTGCCGCCGCAATCGGCGGATATGCAGGCGATGGTCGCGTACTTCGACTGGATGAAGAACAACACCCGCCCCGAAGACAAGGTGGCCGGGCGCGGTGTAGGCAAGGTCGACCCGGCGATCAAACCGGACCTGGCCAATGGCAAGGCGGTCTACGCCAAGCAATGCGCGGTGTGCCATGGCGACAACGGTGAGGGCCTGGCGCGTGCCGACGGCGAGCGGGTGTACCCGCCGCTGTGGGGCGATCAGTCGTTCAATATCGGCGCCGGCATGGCACGCACCTACACGGCGGCGGCGTTCGTCAAACGCAACATGCCGATCGGCTTCCACGAGCAGTTCCCGTTGGGCCAGGGCGGTTTGTCCGACCAGGAAGCGGTGGACGTCGCAGCGTATTTCTCGGGGCAACCTCGCCCGGACTTCCCGGACAAGGTCAAAGACTGGCCCAACGGCGGCAAGCCGGTGGATGCGCGTTACTAGTCCAGTTGCTTGAGGCACGCCTGGAGGATGTCCAGGCCTTCCTCCAACACCGCCGGCTCAATGGTCAGCGGTGCCAGTAAGCGGACGATGTGCCGCGACTTGCCGCTGGGCATCAGCAGCAAGCCGGCGTCCCGCGCCAGGCTCAGCAACTGGCTCAGTTGCTGGGGCGCGGGCGTGCCGTCGGCGTGGGCCAACTCGATGCCACGCATGGCGCCGACGCCGGTCAGTCGGCCCAGGTAAGGCGACAGGCGTTGCGCGCGCCAGGTTTCGTAGCGGCGCAGGATGGCCTCTTCCTGTCGCGTGCCCCAGGCCTGCAACTGTGCATCCGTCATCACCTCCAGGGTGGCCAACGCCGCCGCGCAGGCGATGGGATTGCCCGAATATGTGCCGCCCAGCCCGCCTTTGGGCAGGTTGTCGAGTAACGCCTTGCGCCCCACCACAGCACCCAACGGCACACCGCCGGCGATGCTTTTGCCGAGCAGGATCAAGTCCGGCGTTATGCCCAGGCGCGAGAAGGCAAAACGTTGCCCGGTGCGGCCGAAACCGGACTGGATTTCATCGACGATCAGCAGGATGTTTTTCTCATCGCAGAAGCGGCGGAGGGCCTGGGCGAACGCGATATCCAGCGCGAGGAAGCCGCCTTCACCCTGCACCGGCTCAATGATGAAGCAGGCTACATCGTTGACGTCGATTTCCACGCTGAACAAGCGGTCCATAGCCTTCAGCGCTTCGGCGCAGGTCACGCCGTTATCGGCGCTGGGGTAGGGCAGGTGATACACCGGGCCCGGCAGGACACCGACTTTTTGCTTGTAGGGCGCGACCTTGCCATTCAGGTTGAGGGTGGCGAGGGTGCGGCCGTGGAAGGCGCCGTCGAAGGCGATCACCGCGGAGCGGCCGGTGGCGCCGCGCACGATCTTCAGGGCGTTTTCCGCGGCTTCCGCACCGCTGTTGGTGAGCATCCCGCTGACCGGGTAGTCCACCGGGATAAATGCGCTCAGACGATCCATCAGCTCGATGTAAGGCCTGTGCGGAGCGGCGTTGAAGGCGTAGTGGGTCAGTTGGGTCGCCTGCTGGCGAATCGCCTCGACCACCGCCGGGTGGCAGTGCCCGAGGTTGAGCACGCCGATGCCGCCGACAAAATCGATGTAGCGCTTGCCCGCGGTGTCCCAGACTTCGGCGTTCTTGCCGTGGCTGAGGCTGATGGGGTGGACGATGGAAATCGACTGGCTGATGGTTTCGCGGCTCATGAATCTCGGACTCGGCAGTGGCGGGCGTCTTTTTATCTAAGCCGTGAGCCGGGCCGGGCCGCAAACGAAATAAAGTCGCCGGGTCATTCCAAATCGGAAGGAGCGCTTGCCAAGCAGCCGTTCGGGGCCACAAACCCGCGCATTCATTCCGAGACGATGTCCTTCCCCGCCGCCTTGGAGCGATACAACGCCTGATCGGCCCGCGCCATCAGGGCGTCGGGGCCTTCACCCGCATGACGCTCCACCACCCCCAGGCTCAGGGTGATTTTGAAGTCGCCCACGGTGGGGACTTCGCTCATGCTTTGGCGAATGCGCTCGGCCAGGTTTTTTGCGCTCTCCAGGGTGCTTTTGGGCAGCACCACCACGAACTCATCGCCACCCCAGCGCGCGAGCAAGTCACCGGGGCGCACGCAGGCCTCCAGGCTCTCCACGACGCTCATCAGGGTCTGGTCGCCGACGCCGTGGCCGTGTCGATCGTTGATCGGCTTGAAGTCATCGATATCCATGGCGACCAGGGCCAACGGCAGGCGAAAGCGTTGGGCGCGCTCACATTCTTCCAGCAGCACTTTCTCCAGGCGATAACGGTTGGCCACGCGGGTCAGGGCGTCACGCTCGGCCAGGGAGCGGTTCTCGTCCAGTTGCAACTGCAGTTGCTGGTTGACCCGCGACAACTCGCGTGTGCGTTCGGCAACCAAGGCTTCAAGGGATTGGTTGCGCCGTTCGAGCTGTTCGATCGCGCACTTGCGCGTATTGATGTCGCGATGGGCGCCGACCATGCGCGCTACCGAGCCGTCGAGATTACGCGCAACCACATAGCCGCGGTCTTCGATCCACAGGTAGCTGCCGTCATTTTTGCGGCAACGGTATTCGATTTGGTAATAGGGCGAGCGACGGTTGATGTAGTCATCGAACACCGTCATCACGCGGGAGTAGTCGTCGGGGTGGATGATGTTCTCCCAGGTGAACACGCTGTTCTCCAGGGAGTGGCGGGGGTAACCGAGCATTTCGTACCAGCCCGGGTTGCGATAAACGAACCCCGTATTCGCGTTCCAGTCCCAGACCCCGTCGCTGACCAGTTCCATGACGGCATGCAACATGTCCGCATTGAGGTCAGTTGACGGTTTGTTGCCGGATGTATCGTCCATGTGCGCGCTCCCTGCGTGGGCCTCAAGGCCGGTCAAATTGACGCCGATACTCCGTGGCTGGCGCTACTGTACAACGGGGCTTGCACGCTTTGAATAGAGCGACTGTGCGGTTGTCGATGTGTGGCGATGGGCCATTATTTCGGCGCCCGCATCCTCGTCGGTGCCTTCCCGTTGGCGTTGTGCTGGTAAATGGCCTCGGGCTGGCCTTGCTCGTTGAAAAATACCTGGCCGATCCCCGCCGAGTTCCACAAGCGTTCACCGGCTTCGGCGTGTTCCGGGATATGCGGCACCACCTGCATGGTGCGGCGGCGGGTGAACCAGTTGAGTGGGGAGCGCGGCGAGTAGAGCCAGCGGTTGAGGCGGTCGAACCATTCCAGCAGGCGCGGTGGGAATTCGTTCTTGATGCCGCTGCTGGTGATCTGCCAGAGCTTGGGGCCGGCGTTGCGATGGCGGATCAGCACTTCGTAGACGAACGAGTAATGCACGTCGCCCGAGAGGATGACGTAGTTACCCGGTGTGCGGGAGTGGCGGAAGATATTCAGGATCACCTGGGCGGCGCCGCGATGCGCCATCCAGTTTTCGGCGTCGACCAGCAGCGGGTAGCCGCACCAACTGAACACTTTTTGCACGGTCTCGATCAGCTTGACGCCAAAGATCGGCGCGGGGGAGACGATGATTGCCGACGGGTGGTCCAGCAGCGCTTGTTGCAGTTCGCTCAAGGCTTCCCAGTCCAGCAGGCCGGACGGTTGCTTGAGGTTGAATTCGCTGCGCCAGCGGCGGGTGCGGGTGTCGAGCACCACCAGCGCGGGGGTGGTCGGCAGCACGTAATGCCACTGTTGGAAGGCCAGCAGCGTGTCGATCAGTTGATCCTGCGCACCCGCGTTCAGGTGGTTGTGCGGTGCCTGGGCGACAAGCGCCTGGGTCTGGTTGATCAGCGGGCCAAATACCTGCGGCTGGTTGCCCCAGCCTTGGCACAGCAGGTAAGCCAGCAGCGCGTTACCGATGATGCGTTTGGAGAACGGATGGCCGTAGGCGGTTTCTTCCCACTGCGCGCTGAGGTTCCAGTCGTCGGTGATGTCGTGATCGTCGAAGATCATCAGCGTGGACAGATGGGCAAACACCCGCGCGGCGCCGGGCAGGCCGTTGCGGAAGCGATCGATCTGCACCTGTTCGCGGGCATAACGCTGTTGCGCGTCGGCGCTCAGTTGCGGCGGCTGTGGCGCGATCAGCGTCCAGGGGGTGGGGGACCAGACCAACAAATACATGGCCATCGCTTCGGCGAAGGTCACCAGGTGATTGTCGGCGGTGCTGCTGGTGAAAATCGGCTTCTTCACGCCGCCGAAAAAACGCTCGCGCAAGGTCTCGTTACTGTCCAGCGCGGGGAGTAGTTCGGCCCGTTGGTAATAACTGGCGTGATGCCCGTAGAGGCTGGCGCTGTCGTCCACCACGGCGCCTTCCAGGTATTCGTCGAACAGCCCCAGGCGCGCGATCAGCCCATGAATCGCCCGCAGCATCGGCCCGGCGACATCGTCGGCGTACACCTGGTCGCCGCTCATCATCAACAATGCCGGGCGTTGGGCCGCGGTCTGGGCGTCGGCCAGCAGGTGATCGACGCACAGCAAGCCTTCGTCCGCCGGGTGATGAGGCTTGCGGCAGGAGCCGTGGACCAGTTGATGAATACGGCTATGCAGCACGAAACTCGGCGATTGCGCGTCGCAATAGAGCAGGTGCGCTGCCCAGTGGGCGATGCCGCGCCCGTCGATCAGCAGGTCATAGCCGATCAGCGCGTCCTGGGGCAGGGCCTCGTCCAACGGGATGTCGATCAAGTGGATAAAGGCCTGGCGCCCCACCGGCACGATTTGGCACTGGCCTTGGTCCAGCACGATGTCGCGGCTCTGTCCGGCGACGTGCAGCCTGAGGGTCAAAGGCAGTTGCCGCGTCCCCACCAGCCACATTACCAGGCGCAGGGGTTCAAGGCGCCGCAGCAGCGGGCCGGCGAGGACGTCGGGCAGGGTGCCGGCGTGAGGCATAGGGTTGAAAGCTCCGCGCAGGATGATCACGAAGGTTAACCCGGCGGATGTCAGTATTGTGTTAAGGCCGGGCGGATCGAAAGGAGGAAGAGGCTGCAGGTCGGCAGCCTCTGGTTGGGCGCCTCAGATGATGTTTCCCCGACCCAGGCTGTCCAGCCCGCTCACGGCGCGGTCTTTTTTAGGCGACTGCTCGCCATTGACGTCAATGGCCGCTCCCTGAGGAGGCGTTTTTGAGGGGGAGTGGTGGTCTACCTGTGTGTTCAAGTAGGTCGGCAGAAACGAATTTTCGAAGTTCAGATGGCTGTAGAAAATATTCATCACGGTTTCCTCTGTAAGTTCGGTTTGCGGCGAACACTGTCGACGCGAACCGAACTTACAGCGGGTAAGAAGGCAGTCGCTATAAACCTATTGAGTCAAAACGAGACTACTCAGGAGTGGGAATCTTCATTCACCGTGGGCACCGTAAATCGGAGCCCACTGCCAGCCCGTCGTGACGTTGAGCAAAGCGATATCGCGAAGCTATCAATGCATCGACGCGCCCTGCCGGGTCAGTGCGGTTTGTACGCATTCGAGCAGATGTTCGGTGCTCCACGGCTTGGGCAGGAAGCGTACCGATCCCCCCAGCTGCGCCGCCAGCCCGGTGTTGCCGGACGTCAGCAGCACCGGCACCGACGGCCAGCGATGGGCCACCACTCGACTCAGGTCATAGCCGTTGAGTAAACCAGGCATCTGGATATCACTCACAATCAGGTCCACCGGGTCATCGGCCCGCTCCAGGTAGATCATGCCTTCATCCGCCGAAGGAAACGAGGTGACATGTGCGCCGAAATCCTCCAACACGTCCACCATTAACGCGCGAATGATTTCGTCGTCTTCCAGCACTAAAATCGATGGCTGAGCCATGATCCTTACTCCACCATCAGGGTTCAGTAGGGTGGAGTGGGGCGGAGCGGATTAGGTTCGATCCGATATGCGCTGAGCGATGGATGGTCGTTTTGCGCGTCTAGGTTGCGCATTTGCCGGGTGCTGCTGCACGATACGGGCGCTTTTCCACCCACTCCCGGTCCGCTTGCTTGAGGCCGAATTGCGACGACGGGGTTACCGCCGCTGCCACAGTTACTGGCTATGCGGTCTCGGCGGCCTGGTACTGGGGCTGATCACCGGCCTGTGCGGCCGCAAAGCGATTGTTGCCACCACGGTTGCGGTCGAGAGTGTGGTCCTCAGGCACCTGGCCCATCAACTCCACACATTGCGTGACATCGACCCGCTGGCCGTGGCCGCGATTGCCACGATCGTCGAGGAGGAACAGCACCACCATGATCACTCTGCCGCGCAGATCGAGCGGGACGACCCGTGGTTCAGGGCGCTGGCGCCGGTGGTGACGGCGTGGACCGAAGCGGTGATCTGGATGGGCATGCGTTCCTGACAAACCGGCATAATTACCCGTATCACCCGATGTGGAGCCCTTATGAAGTACCGCGCGTTACTGACCTTCGTCCTGATCCTCAACACCGGCGCAGCCTGCGCCGCCGGCGATGCCGACGCGGGTGGCAAGCTCTTCGCCAAAACCTGCGGCGGCTGCCATAGCATCGGCGAGGGCGCGCGCGGCGGCTTTGGCCCCGAACTCAATGGCATCATCGGCAGGCCAGCCGGCACCACTCCCGACTATCAGTATTCAGATGCGATGAAAAACTCCGGGGTGGTCTGGACCCGGGAAAAACTCGCGGCCTATATCGAGGCGCCGAAGAAGGTGGTGAGCGGCACGCGCATGATCTTCTGGGGCATCAGCGATCAGGAAAAGATCGACAACATCCTGGCCTACCTGGCGACGTTTCAACCTGAGTGATCGCCTGACCCCATGTGGGAGTTGTCGAGCCCCGGCGAGGCTGCGATGGGATCACCGCGTGACACCTGCCAGACCGCAGCGCCTGCATCGCAGCCTCGCTGGGGCTCGACAACTCCCACATAAAACCTGCGTCGTTCTGAAGCCCTTACACCCCTGGCCGGCAATAAAAAAGACCTTGGAACGCCAAGGTTTTTTTTGCCCGCTGATCACGCCAGCAGGTGCTTGGAAATGATCCGCGAGATTTCAACAATCGAAGTCTTCCCCGTGAACTCGAATTTCACTTTCCCCAGCGACGAGAAGTAAATCTCCAACTCCGAATCCAGATCGAACGTCCCGGAGGTTTCCACCGAATACGCCACGATGTTTTTGTACGGCAGCGAGGTGAAGTCCTTCTTGCTGCCGGTAATCCCCTGCACGTTCACCGCGATGATGCGCTTGGTGGTGAAGACCACGCCGTCGCGCATGGCTTTGTAGGCATCGATCACTTCTTCGCCGTCCAGCAGCAGGGCGGCGACGCGTTCGGCGTATTCGTTGTTTTGCTTGAGTTTGAAGAAGCCTTTGTTGTTGAAGTCGATCATGTGCCTGTCCTGGGTGAGTGAGCCGGTAATCGCCAGCCGGTGTATGACGTTTTGCTCGTGGATCTGTATCTAACGCCCTGCTTTTCAACGCCCTACCATGGCGCCTGACACTGCAACGTCGGCGAAGGATTTCACGCCGGCAGAATAAAAATCCAGGAGCTAAACAATGCCCGATATGTCCAGCTTGCTTGCCTACGCGCTGATCTCACTCGGCATGGTGCTGACGCCCGGGCCGAACATGATTTACCTCATTTCCCGCTCGATTTGCCAGGGACGCATGGCCGGGATGATCTCCCTGGGCGGGGTGGCGTTGGGGTTTATCGTTTACATGCTGTGCGCGGCATTGGGTATCACCGCATTGGTGATGGCGGTTCCCTTGGCGTATGACGCGCTGCGGCTCGGCGGTGCGTTGTACCTGGTCTACCTGGCCTGGCAGGCGGTCAAGCCGGGTGGTCGTTCGCCTTTTCAGGTACGGGACCTGCCCCTGGATAGCCCGCGCAAGCTGTTCATGATGGGCTTTGTGACCAACCTGCTGAATCCTAAAGTCGCGGTGATGTACCTGTCGTTGCTGCCTCAGTTCATCGACCCGAACGGCCACGGCAGTGTGCTGACGCAATCCCTGGTGCTGGGCTTTACGCAGATTTTCATCAGCGTGAGCGTCAACGCAATGATTGCCATGATGGCGGGCTCCATCGCGGTGTTTTTCGTCACCCGGCCCGGTTGGCAGGTGGTGCAGCGCTGGCTGATGGGCTCGGTGCTGATGGGCTTGGCCGTGCGGATGGCGGTTGAAGGGCGGCGCTAACCGGGCATGCGCTTTTGGCCGCGGCCGGCACGCTGATCACCGATTCACAGGATGTCTTTCAAATAGTCCTTGAGGGTGGTTAGCGGCGTGGGCAGTGCGTCGAGTTGATGGACGTTTTGCACGTCAGTCGCCAACCGCCGCAACTCCCGCCCCAGCACCGTGTGGGCGCCGCCCAATGCCTCCAGCGCCTGCACCACGCATTCCTCGATCTTGCGTTGAATCGCAGCCAAATCCCGCTGCCGTACCAGTAACCCAAACACTTCCCGCTCGTACCCGTCCATCACCAGATCGTCACGCAAGACCGGGCTGCCGCCGTCGGTCTCGTACACCAGTTTCAGTGCGAAGAGCGCAACCGCTTCCAGCGTCAATTCCATGGTCTCGCTTCCTCGGGGTTTGGTGGGGAGGGCGATGATCACTGTTCTGCGCCGGAAAAAAAAGACCCACGCGTCAGCGCTCCAGGATCAGCTCCACGCGGCGGTTGCGGGCGCGGCCTTCGGCGACGGCGTTGTCGGCCAGGGGCCGGGTGTCGGCGTAGCCGATGGCGGCGAGACGGTTGGGCTGGATGCCGTTGCTTTGCAAGTAGCGGACTACGCTGCCGGCGCGGGCGCCGGAGAGTTCCCAGTTGGAGGGGAAGCGCGAGTTGCGGATGTCTTGAGTATCGGTATGGCCGGCGACGATGATTTTGTGCGGCACGCTGTCGAGTACAGGGATCAGATGGCGCAGCACGGCGAGGCCGCCCAGGCTGAGGTCGGACTGGCCGGAAGGGAACAGGATTTCGCTGCTGATCCGAAAGCTCACGCTGCTGTCGTTGGTGACCACTTCGATGTCATTGCCCAGCTTGTCCAGTGGCAGTTCGTTGAGCAGGTCTTGCGTCGTGGGCTTGGGCGGCTCGGGCTCAACGACAGCGACGGGTTCTGGCTCGGGTTCGGGCTCAGGTTCCACAACGGGGGCCGGCACCTGAGGCACCAGCAACAACGCACCCGGCGGGTCCAGCGTGGTCAGGCGTTTTACGCTGAAAACGGCGGGGCCATTGGACTTGGCACTGTGCCGTGCAAGCTCATGGCTCTTGCCGGCCAACGCCAGCATGGCCATGGTCACCACCAGCAGCAGGGTCATCATGTCCAGGTAGGTCATCATCCACGTTTCGCCACCGGGGTCTTCGACGGCCGGCGTGCCGCTGGCGATCGCGGCCGCCTGGTTGCGGGTGATGGTCGTCATGCCCGGGTTTTCCACTTCAATGCAATCAGGGCGCGTGCCGGGCGCAACGGTTCGTCGCGCAAGTCGTTCTGGTAATGGGCCACGAACGACTTCAAGGTTTCACGCATCAGCCCTGGGCTGCGTTTGTTGGCCATCATCGCCACGCCCTGCAACACCATGTTCATCACCACCACGCGCTGTTCGGTGCGGCGTTCCAGTTTCACCGCCACCGGTTTGCACAGCAGGTTGGCCAGCAACACGCCGTAGAGCGTGGTCATCAGGCCCACGGCCATTTGTCGGCCGATGGTCACCATGTCGCCGTCGCCCAGCACGAACATCAGGTTCACCAGCCCCACCAGGGTACCGAGCATACCGAAGGCCGGCGCATAGCTGGCCATGACCCGGAACAGCTGGGCCTCGGCATGTTCCTTGGCACGCAGCCGCGCGATACGCCATTGCAGCAGGTCGAGGATGTCGTCCAGCGGTGTCTTGTCGATCACCAGTTGCACGCCGGAGCGCAGGAAAGGGTTTTTCACCCGGTCGAGGACGTCCTCCACCGCGCGCAGGTCGCCGTCGATCCACAGGCGCGACAGGCTCACCAGTTCGTCGATGTCTTCCTGGGTGTATTCGCGCTCGTGACGCACCACGGTCTTGATCAGGCTGAAGACGTGCAGCACTTCGCGCAGCGGGTAGCTGATGAAGGTCGCGGCAAACGTGCCGACCACCACAATGCCGAGGGCCGGCAGGTCAATGAACAAGCCGGGTTGTTGCGCGCTGAACATGAGCAGCACCGTCAGCAGTAGCAGGCTGGCGAGCATGCCGATCAGGGTTGAGGGGTTCATGCAGCACTCCTGTTGTGGGCCAAGGCAGGCTTTATAACGCGGTGGGTGCTGATTCAAATCGGCTAATACAGGCACTTTGCGTGGCGAAATCGGACGGCTGCGCAAATTTTTTTGGGGGCTGCCTAAAGACGCCTGATCGGATCGCCGATGTTCGCTTTGTCTGTACGGCAACGGCGGTGATGGCATCAACGCCGGGCCTCTCATCTGTTCAAGCGGCTCACCCACGAAAAGGAACTGCACCATGTCAGTTATCAATACCAACATCACGTCCATGATCGCTCAACAAAACCTGAACTCCTCGGAGAACAGCCTGAGCACCTCGATCGAACGCCTGTCGTCGGGCCTGAAAATCAACAGCGCATCCGATGACGCCGCAGGCCAGGCAATTGCCAACCGCATGACCTCGCAGATCACCGGCCTGTCGCAGGCGAGCAGTAACGCCAGCGACGGCATCTCTCTGGCGCAGACCACCGAAGGCGCGCTGGACCAGGTGAACGACAACCTGCAGCGCATCCGTGAGCTGTCGGTGCAAGCGTCCAACGGCACCAACTCCCAGTCCGACCTGCAATCGATCCAGGACGAGATCACCCAGCGTCTGGACGAGATCGACCGTATCTCCTCGCAAACCGCGTTCAACGGCGTGGACGTGCTGTCCAAAGACCAGACCATCACCATCCAGGTCGGCGCCAACGATGGTGAAACCATCGACATCAAGCTCAGCGAAATCAATGCCAAGACCCTGGGCCTGAGCAGCTTCAACGTGAACGGCTACGACACCACCCTGACGGCCAGCACCCTGTCGGATTCCTCGGGCACTGCGATCACGTCGACCAACACCAGCTATGTCGACAAGTCCGGTACCACGGTCACCGGTGGCACGCTGTCCACCGACGCCGACGGCGACTACTTCCTGACCGTGGGCGGCAAGACCTACGCGGCCGAAGTGACCCTGACCACCAGCGGCACCACCACTACGGCCAGCGTCAGCATCGACACCGAAAACGAGGTGACCAAGAAGTCCACCAGCACCCTGACCACCCTCGACAACGCCTTGAACACGGTGGACTCGATGCGTTCGGACCTGGGTGCGGTGCAAAACCGTTTCGACTCGGCAATCACCAATATTTCGACCACTACCACCAACCTGACTTCCGCCCGTTCGGGTATCCAGGACGTGGACTACGCCACGGAAGTGTCGGCCATGACCAGCGCCCAGATCCTGCAACAGGCAGGTACCTCGGTATTGGCCCAAGCCAACTCCATGCCGCAGCAAATGCTGTCGCTGCTGCAATAATCGCGACGGTGCGGTACGAAGGGGCCAGCGCACGCTGAGCCCCTTTTTTTGTGCGCGTTCGCTGCGCCATCTTTGGTAATCGTGGCATTGAGGTGGGTTTATCCGGGCTTTGGTGGGGAGGGTGGCGCGATAGCATTTCGCCTAGTATCTCTCTGCACAAGGCTGCTCCTGAATGCCAAGATCCCCGCGCCACGGCGCGCCCAGCCATATTGCTGCCCATACGCTTGCCCAGGCGCGACGACGCACCGAGCAACGCCCCCGTGACCCACAGGCATGGAAAGACCTGGGCAATCAGCAACTGCACAGCGACCCCGAGCAAGCGCTGGCCAGTTTCGAGCGTGCATTGCAGTTGCTGCCCGATGAGCCTCAGGCATTGGAGTGGGTGGCCAAGGCCGCGCAAAAGCTCGGCCAGGCGGATCGTGCCCTTGAACTCGTCCACAAGGCGCTGGGCATCGACCCGGATTTCGCCGTCGGACATCACCGCCTGGCCACGCTGTATTTTGAAAAAGGCCAGTTCGCCAACGCCCTGTCGCATATCGATCAGGCACTGGCGTTGGCGCCCCATGACTGTCATATGCTCTCGCGCAAAGGCTTGATCCTCAATCGCCTGGAACGCCATGGCGAAGCCATCAAGGTGTTCGACAAGCTGATCGAACGCGAACCCGGGGATTACAGCCACTGGAACAACGCGGCCAACCTATACAAGGACATCGGCCAACTGGCCACCGCCGACACCTATTATCAAAAGGCTGTGGCGCTGGCCAAGCGCAAGGACGTGCTGCCGTATTCCAACCGGCTGACCTCGCTGCACTACGACCCCGAGCGCAGCCGCGAGTTTATCTTCGAGGTGTGCAAGGAATGGCAATCGCGCTTTGGCCCCAAAGCCGTGCCGCCGCGCCCCGAAGTGCTCGATCGCGCGCCCGACCGTTGCTTGCGCATCGGCCTGGTATCCGACGGCCTGCGCCAGCACCCGGTGGGCAACATGATCGTGGGCGTGCTGGAAAAACTGCCGCGTCATCAGTTCCAGTTG
Organism: Pseudomonas sp. GV105; assembly: GCF_003058185.1. Lineage (NCBI taxonomy): Bacteria > Pseudomonadati > Pseudomonadota > Gammaproteobacteria > Pseudomonadales > Pseudomonadaceae > Pseudomonas > Pseudomonas sp. GV105. The sequence continues at coordinate 367,095 of NZ_QBUF01000003.1, read as the reverse complement.
TTCGCCTACAGCACCAGTCAGGTGTGCGATCACCTGACCCGGCGCATCCAGGCGTCGGTGCAGCAATGGCTGGCGATCAAGCATATGGACGACGTCACGTTGGCCCAGCGCGTCCGCGACGATCGCATCGATATCCTGATTGACCTCTGTGGCCATAATGCCGGCAACCGCATGGGCACCATGGCGTTGCAGCCGGCGCCCTTGCTGGTGAAATGGGTCGGCGGCCTGATCAACACCACCGGGTTGGATGCCATCGATTACCTGCTCACCGACCGCATCGAGTCACCGGAGGGGGAAGACGCGTTCTACACCGAAAAGCTCATCCGCCTGCCCGACGACTACATTTGCTACGACCCGCCGCCCTACACGCCGGACATCAAGCCCTTGCCCGCGCTGGCAAACGGCTTTGTCACCTTTGGCTGCTTCAACAACCCGAGCAAGGTCAACGATGTGCTGCTCGGGCGCTGGGCCGAATTGCTGCGGGCCGCACCTGATTCGCGCCTGTTGCTCAAGGGCGGAGCCTTTGGCAATGACGAGTTGCGCGCCCATGTACACGGCATCATGGCTGCCCACGGTATCGCCCGGGAGCGGGTGCTGATCGAAGGGCCGGTGGGGCACAAGACCCTGCTGGAAACCTACAACCGCATCGACATCGCGCTGGACCCTTGGCCTTATTCCGGCGGCCTGACCACCTGCGAAGCCTTGTTGATGGGCGTGCCGGTGGTCACCTTCCCCGGGCCGACCTTTGCCGGGCGCCACTCGGCCACCCACTTGGTCAACGCCGGTCTGCCGGAGTTGGTGGCGCACAGTTGGGCGCACTACCAGCAACGCGTCATTGAATTGGCCAACGACCTGGACAGCCTGGCGCGCATCCGCAGCCACCTGCGCGAGGTACTGATGGGCTCGCCGGTGTGCGACAGCCAGCGTTTCGCCAACCACTTCGGCACCGCCATGCGTGCTATCTGGCAGCGCTACTGCGCGGGCCAGCCGGCTGCCGCCCTGACATTGAACCCGCAAGGGCTGGCCAGGTTCGAGGGGGAGGCCACCGCTGTCGTGCTTCAGCACCCGGCGGCACCGGCCAGGGACGAGGGTTTTGGTTTCAAGTTCCAGGGCAAAGTAGTGACCCTGGACCACGGCGGCACGCTGATCGCATCGGCGCAGTTTGTTGCGCTGCAAAAAATGGCGGCGTTTTCCACGGTGGCCTTTGATCCCGCCAGCCGTATCGACAATGCCCGACAACTGGCGCAACTGGGTGAGTTGCATTACTACCCCCATGCGGCGCTGGGCAATGGCCAGCCCGCCACGCTCTACGCCTGCCTCGATCCGGCCATGAGCGCCACATTGGCACCGCTGGCGGCATCCGCGGTACTGGCCAAACTGGCGGTGCCCACCCTCAAGCTGGATGCGATCAACGGCTTGCCGTCGGTGGACTGGCTGTTGCTCGACAACCTCAACGACAGCCTGGCCGTGATCGAACATGGCCAACGTACCCTCGCCGATACGCTGTTGGTGCAAGCGCGGGTCAACTTCGCGCCGACGCATGATCAGCAGGCCGATGTGGGCTTGATCAGCCGCTGCCTGGCGCGGCGCGGGTTCAGTTTTTACCGGCTCAATAACCTGCAGCACATCAGCCATCCGGCCGAAGGGCAAAGCCTGGATCAATTGCGCGCTTCTCACCTGGTGTGTGCCGATGCGCTGTTTTTGCCGGACGCAACACGTATGGCAGCACTGTCCGATAACCAGCGCCTGAAGCTGGCCTTTTTACTGCACACGGTCTACGCCGCCTTTGACGTGGCGACGCAACTGCTCAACACAATCGATAGCGACCTGGCCGCGCAGTACCTCAAGCACTGCCGGAACCCGAGCGCCATGCCGCAACCGCTCGAACTGCCGCGGGCGCCGATGCAGGCCCCCCAGGTGACCTTTCCGGCAGAAGTGGCCGCCTATGTGAAAAAACTCTACACCCAGGCCTCGGTGATTCTGGAATATGGCAGCGGCGGTTCCACCCTACTGGCCGCCAACATGCCGGACAAAACCGTGATCTCGGTGGAAAACGACGCCCGTTGGGCGCAGGACATGCAAGCCTGGATCGCCAATGCGGTGCTGCCCTCACGGCCGATGATTTACCCGGTGGATGTGGGCGAGACCGGTAAATGGGCACGGCCGAAGAACGCCCGGCACTGGAAGAAATTCCACACCTACCCGCTGAGGGTCTGGGATGAGCCGTTCTTCGAGCAGCCCGATGTAATCCTGATCGATGGGCGATTTCGCATTGCCTGCTTTGTCACCGCGTACCTGCGGGCGACCAAGCCAGTCATCGTGTTGTTCGACGATTATCTGGACCGCCGACACTACCATGTGGTCGAACGGTTGTTGGCCCCGACCGCGTTTGTCGGGCGCATGGCGCGGTTCGATCTGCAGCCGCTGACGCACCTGCCGCGTGAGGAACTGACCTGGCTGATCGCCAGTTTCAATGAAGTGGCTTACGCCGAGGGGGAAGACCTGCCCTGATGCAAGGCAGGCTCGGGAACGCCGTCGATTAGAGGCGGGCGCTGGCGTGCCTGCCCCCACCTTGGATCGTCGGCGCTATTCCTTCATTCTGACCTGCAGTCGCGCGATCGCCTGGGCATGCAATTGACACACGCGTGATTCGCTCACCTCCAGCACCACGCCAATCTCGCGCAGGTTGAGCTTTTCGTGGTGACAGAGCGCAAGCAGCAGGCGTTCGCGCGCCGGCAGGGCGTCGATGGCGCGGGTGAGGTTGGCGCGGTTGCGGTCGTTGATCAGTTCGGCAAACGGCGTGCGCAGCCGCGAACTGGAGCCCTCGCTGTGCTCTTCGTCCACATCGTCAAAGGGCAGCATCTGGCTGCCGTTGGTGTCATCGAGCACCTTCTGGTACTGCTCCAGCGTCAGGCCCATGGCCGAAGCGACTTCCCGCTCCCGCGCCGGCCGCCCGAGATTCTGCTCCACGCGGTGCATGGCATCCTCCACCGCCCGCGCGTTACGGCGCACGCTGCGGGGCACCCAATCGCGGGTGCGCAGCTCGTCGATCATCGCCCCGCGAATGCGTTGCGAAGCAAAGGTGGCGAAGGTTGCGCCCACACTCACGTCGTAGCGCGTCATGGCATCGAGCAGGCCGATGCTGCCGGCTTGAATCAAGTCGTCCAGTTCAATATTGGAAGGCAGCCGGGTCTTCAATCCCAGTGCCTGGCGCCGGACCATGGGGAGGTACTGCTGGAGGACTTCCTGCTGGTTAATCTTGCCCTGTGCCGTATACATCGTGCGCGCCTGCGAAAGACAGAAAATCCACGGGATTATTACCGCTCGCCCTGGCCGCTTAAGCGCGGAACAGCTGTACGCCAGGTGACGTGTTCGCCCTTTAAGCCGGGCCGACACCGATGCTATGTGGGGGGCGGCTTGATTGGCGGTGCGCGCAGGTCTCGTCGATCAACAACAATCGTGTCCCCAGATACCGCTGCGCCGCTTCGCGCAAATTGTTGAGCAGGCCGTGTTGGGAAAACCCGCTGTGCAGCGCCAATACCTGCCGGGGGCCATTCTGTTCGCGGAGCTGGCTCAAGGTGTCGAACGTGCGGCGGAAGGCGCCGAGGTCGCTGTCGACCCACACGCCCCAGCGTTCGGGCAGGTCGCGGTGATAGTTATCCACAGCCTGAACGCGCCAGCGCGCGGGGTCGCCCACCCAGCGATGACCTTGGCGGTGCCAGCGCTCCAGGGTGTTGTGTGCCTGGACAGCCGCCTGCGCCGCGCCGAACAGCATCAAGGTGCGATCCACCACGGGGAGCGGGCGCTGACTGGCCCAATGGCGCAGGCCGGCGGCTTGATCGTGCATGGTCAGAGGCTTTCCGTGATGGTGCAAAAGTGCAGCACGCCTTCGAGGATTTCAGCGGCATGGCCCCTGGGTTTTTTCGGCAACAGCCCCAATAGTTGGGCACGGGCCTGGAAGGCCCAGTCATCACTGGCATTGCTCAGGAGCACGGCACTGGCGGCGATGCCGGCGGCCAGGTACCGCTGCAGTTCGGCGTGCAGGTGCGGGTGCATGTCGAGCAACAGCGTCTTGCCGCGCGCAGCCAGGCTGGCCAGTTCATCATGTTTCAACTGCTGCACGAGGTCGCTGACCTGTTCATGCAACCCATGGGGTTCCCGGGCCAGCCAATAGCGTTGCCCCAGGCGTTGGCCGCTGTGGCTGTCCTGCAGGGTGCCGAACCAGGCGCGAACCGCCCCGTCTTTGAGCTCCACCGGCAGATGACTCAAGGTCAACCGCGCAGTGCGGTTGCGGTAGCGCAACTCGCGGAGGCCGAAGGCTTCAGCGTGCCCGGCCAGGTTGCCCAGGCGTTGGCGTTCACCTCGATACACCACGTGCTGGTTGCCCTGGGTCGCGGCGGCTTTCGCCGCTGTAACGGGCGCGCACGGTGCTTGCGCGCTGACAAAGGCGTCCCAGCGCGCGGGTTGCTGCGCCGCCGGTAACGCCATCAACGGCCAGGCGTCGAGCAATGGGCCGAAGCCGTCGACGTGTGCGACCAGGCTGTCGCGCAATGCCAGCATCGCCTTGCGCTGCCCCACCAACCCGCGCACCAGCGCATTCAGGCGTTGGCTCGTCGGCTTGCCGGGGGCCGAGACGAACCGCGAAGGCCGGGACGTATCCAGCGCTTGCTGCAAAAAGTTCGAAGCGCCGGGCAGTTGCAAGTCTTCCGGCACTTGCTGGCCCGCCGACAGGTAGTTCAATCGCAAGCCGTGTCGAATCAACGTATCGAGCACCGGGCCCAGCCTGGCAGCCTCGTCGCATTTACTGATGATGCAATCGTCCAGGCAGCAACCGGCGGCATGCGCGGCGTCCCGGTAGGTGTGGACCACTTCATCGAGCGTGTCGCCATGGCTGGCAGCGTTGAGCACCAGCATCAGGCGCAGCGCCCGGCCGCTGGCGCCCAACTGGTTGATTTGGGTGAGCAGGCGTTGGTCGCGCTGGCTCATGCCCACGGTGTCGATGATCACCAGGCGTTTGTCGGCCAGCCTGTCCAGCAGCGGCCCGAGCGCGGCATCCGGCCCCAGGGCGTGCAGCTCAACCCCGAGCAATTGCGCGTAAATGTTCAGTTGTTCGTGGGCGCCGATGCGAAAACTGTCGGTGCTGACCAGCGCCACCGGGCCGGGACCGTGGCGCATGACATAACGCGCCGCCAGCTTGGCGGTGCTGGTGGTCTTGCCCACGCCGGTGGGGCCGACCAGGGCAATGATCGTGGGGGCGCTGAACAGCTCGGCTTCATCGGCCAGTTGGATCAGTTGGCTGTCCAGCCGTTGCGTCAGCCAGGCCTTGAGCCGCGCCGGTGTGGCATCGGGCAGCGGGGGCGGGCTGTGGTCGAGCAGTTCCTGGCTGAGGCTGGCGCTGAAACCGGCGTCGAGCAGCCATTTGAGCAAGGGCGAGGGTTTCCCCCGGCCATCGATCAACTGGCGCATAGCCTGGATTTCACTCAGCAGGCGTTCACTCAACGCGGCGAAATCCGCCGTGGCGGGCGTGGGCGGCGCTTCGGCCAGCGCCAGGATTTCCACCCCGACATCGGTCATGCGGCTCGACAGGATCAGCGCGTCTTCACCCAGGGCCAGGCGCACCTGGTTCATGGCTTCGCGGCTGTTGGCGCCGATAAATCGTTGAGCGCTCACTTGGGTTTGCCTCCGATCACGTTAGTCATGCGCAGGGTGCGGTCGTCGGGTATTTCGCTCAGGGCAATCACCGTGAGCTGGCGCAGACGCCGCCGCAGGAAACGCGACAACACCGGGCGCAGCTTGTTGGGCACCACCAGCACCGGCGGCTCGGTGCTGTTTTCCTGGCGCTTGAGGGTCAAGGTGGTTTGCTGCATCAGGTTGTCCGCCAGGCTCGGCTCCAGCGCGCCGCCGTTGCCCACCGCCTGCATCAAGACCTGCTCCAGGTTGAAGTCCAGGCCGATCACTTTCAGTTCGGTTTTGTTGCCAAACAGCTGATTGACGATGGAGCGTCCCAAGGCCACGCGCACGACAGCCGTCAGCTCTTGCACATCCGGCGGTTGTTGCACGCCACCGTGTTCGGCCAGGGCGTCGAGGATGGTCCGCATGTCGCGGATCGAGACGTTTTCTTCGAGCAGGTTCTGCAGCACGCGCTGCAACACCGTCAGCGACACCAGCTTGGGCACCACTTCGTCGACCAGGCCCTTGCTGTCGGGGCCGAGCTTGTCCAGCAGCTTCTGCACTTCGCCACGGCCCAGCATGTCCTTGGCGTGCTGATGCAGCAGGTGGTTGAGGTGCGTGGCGGTCACGGTGCTGGCGTCGACCACGGTGTAGCCATAGATCTGCCCGTGCTCGCGCAGGTTCGGCTCGATCCAGATCGCCGGCAACCCGAACGCCGGGTCCACCGCCGCCGTGCCTTCCAGCTCATGGGTGACCTTGCCGGGGTTGATCGCCAGCCACTTGCCGGGGAACACTTCGCCGCGGCCGATTTCCACGCCCTTGAGGCTGATGATGTAGGTGTTGGCGGCCAGTTCCAACTTGTCGCGCACATGCACCACCGGCGGCAGAAAGCCCACGTCCTGGGCGAATTTTTTGCGCAGGCTTTTGATCCGGGTGATCAGCTCGCCTTGCTGGCGCGCATCCACCAGTTGGATCAGGCGATGGCCGACGCGCAGACTCAGGGTGTCGACCAACTGCACATCGTCCCAGGAGGCTTCGCTGCTTTGCGAGGCGGATTTGGGCAGCAGGGTCTGCACCGGTGAGCCCTCCGGGGCCAGTTCCTCCTGTTTGGAGAACCACCAGCCCAGCCCGGCCAGCAGCCCGGTAAGGATCAGGAACACCAGGTTGGGCATGCCCGGCACCAGCCCGAGCAGGCCCATCACGCCTGCGGTCATCATCAGCACTTTCGGGCGGCTGAACAGCTGGCCCATCATCTGTTGGCCGACGTCCTGTTCGGTGTTCACGCGCGACACCGTGACACCGGCGGCAATCGAAATCACCAGGCCGGGAATCTGCGCCACCAGACCGTCGCCGATGGTCAGCATGGTGTAAGTGTGGGCTGCGTCGGAGAAGGCCATGCCGTGTTGCAGGATGCCGATGGCCAGGCCGCCGATGATGCACACGCCCATGATCACCAGCCCGGCCACGGCGTCACCGCGCACGAACTTGCTGGCGCCGTCCATGGAGCCGAAGAAGTCCGCTTCCTGGGCGACTTCCTTGCGCCGCTGGCGGGCTTGCGGTTCGCCGATCAGACCGGCGTTGAGGTCGGCGTCGATCGCCATCTGCTTGCCGGGCATCGAGTCGAGGGTGAAGCGTGCGCCGACTTCGGCGATACGCCCGGCACCCTTGGTGATCACCATGAAGTTGATGGTCACCAGGATCAGGAACAGCGCCAGGCCCACGGCAAAGTTGCCGCCCACCAGGAACTCACCGAAGGCTTCGATCACCTTGCCGGCCGCGTCGGGGCCGGTGTGGCCTTCCATCAGGATCACCCGCGTGGACGCCACGTTCAGCGACAGGCGCAGCAAGGTGGTGAACAGCAGCACCGAGGGAAACGCCGAGAAGTCCAGCGGCTTTTCCGTGAGCATGCTGACCATCAACACCATGATCGCCAGGGCGATATTGAAGGTGAACAGCAGGTCGAGGATGAACGTGGGCAGCGGCAGGATCATCATCGACAGGATGAGCACGATCAGCACCGGGCCGGTCATGATCTTGAGGTCGGTGGTGGCCAGCCAGGAGTCGGGGCCGAATAAATCGGTCATGCCTTTCATGCGTTCGGGTCATCCTCAGGTGTCGGGGTACGCGGGCCACGCTGGTCCATGCCTGGCGGTACAGTCAGGTTCACCGGGGTCGGCGGCAGATCGCCGCCGTGTTCACTGACACGCTTGAGGCGGATGGCCCAGGCCACCACCTCAGCGACCACGGTGTACAGCTCGATGGGAATTTCTCGGTCCAGGTCGACGTGGAAATACAGGGCCCGTGCCAGCGGCGGTGCTTCCAGCATCGGCAGGTGATGTTGCGCGGCGATCTCGCGAATGCGCAGCGCCACGTCATCCGCGCCCTTGGCCACCACACGGGGCGCGCCGTTCTTTTCTTTCTGGTACGACAAGGCCACCGCAAAGTGGCTGGGGTTGGTGACGATTACGTCGGCCTTGGGCACTTTGCTCATCATGCGGCGCCGCGCGCGGGTCTGTTGCATCTGGCGAATCTTCGCCTTGATATGCGGGTCGCCGTCGGCGTTCTTGTGTTCCTGGCGCTGCTCTTCCTTGGACATGCGCAGGTTCTTGGCGTAAGTCCACAGTTGGTAAGGCACGTCCATGCCCACCACGATGATCAGTGCCGCGACGCACATCGTGCAGGCGCTGGCGGTCAGGCTCAGCGTGGCGGCCAGGGCTTTGGGCGCGGGCATGTGCGGCAAGTTGAGCAACTGCTCGATATGGCTGCGCAGAAAGAAGTAGATCACCGTACCGATCAGGCTGGCCTTGGCGATGGCCTTTGCCAACTCCACCAGCACCTGCACTGAGAACAAGCGCGCCAGCCCGCTCATGGGGTTGACCCGGGAAAACTGCGGGCGCACGGCCTTCAGGGTGATCACCAACCCACCCAGCAGGGCCGGCGCGGCGAGGGCGGCGAAGGTCGTCAGGGCAAAGAACGGCGCCAAGGTCAGCAGCGCGGTCTGGCTCAATGTCCACAGCGTACTGAGCATGCGTGCGGTGTCGAACAGCTGTGCGCGGTCGAACAACAGCGCCTGTTCCATCACCTGGCCAAGGTTGTCATAGAGGGTGCCGCCCATCAGCCACAGCCCGCCAATGCCGGCCAGCAGCATGACGAAGGTGTTCATTTCACGGGAACGTGCAACCTGGCCTTCTTCGCGGGCCTTTTCGATCCGTCGCGGCGTTGCCGCTTCGGTCTTGTCTTCTCTGCTGGTCTCGGCCATGGCTCTCCGGGCGCCTGCGGCAACCTGCGCGACCTGTCAAAGCCGCTATTGTGCGCAGGCGCCCGGGCCGCCGATCGCACGAACACCCGGCACAATCGCGCGTTAATGAGCGGATGGTTCCTCTGGCGCGTATTCATCCTGGGACAGGATGCGTTCGGCCACGCGGTTGTCGAGCACGATGATTTCGATGCGGCGATTGGCGGCATCGTAGGGGCCGGCGCCGTGGAAGCGGATGCGGTCGGCCATGCCGGAAACGCGCAGCAGCTTGTTGGAGTCCAGGCCGCCGGCCACCAGCTCCTGGCGCGAGGCCTTGGCGCGGTCGGCGGACAGGTCCCAATTGTTGTAGCCGGCATCGCCGCCGGGGTAGGGGTGGCTGTCGGTATGCCCGCTGATTTGAATGCGGTTGGGCAATTCGTTGAGCACCGGGGCGAACGTCTTGAGCAGCTTGCTCAGGTACGGCGCGACGTTGGCACTGCCCAGCTCGAACATCGGGCGCTTGTCGGTATCGATCAACTGCACGCGCAGGCCTTCGGGGCTCAGTTCTATCGCGATCTGCTGCTTGAGTTCGCGCAATTGCGGGTCGCGATCCACGGCGTTGTTCAGCCGCTGCTTGAGGGATTCCAGGTGACGCCGCTCATCACCGGAAAGCGGCGAAGGGCGCGTCGTCTGGCGCGCGCGCTCGCCTTCGGAGAAGCGTTGGTCAGGCCCGCCGCCGGGGATCGCGCTGGTGCTGGACGTGCTGCGATCGCCTTTGCTCATGGCCACCAACAACGGCGTGCTGAAGTACTCGGCAATCGCGTCCTTGTCGTTTTTGCTGGCATTGGACAGCACCCACAGCACCAGGAACAGTGCCATCAGCGCGGTCATGAAGTCGGCGAAGGCGATCTTCCAGGCGCCGCCATGGTGGGCGTGCCGGGCGGCTTTTTTACGCCGGATGATGATCGGTTGATCGCTCATGCTCAGTCGATTCCCGGCTGGCCGCTGCCGCTGCGCACATAAGTTTCCAGCTCAAGGGCACCAGGGCGTTCGCTGGTGTGCAGCGCCTTGCGGCCGAACTCCACGGCCAACTGCGGCGGCATGCCCTGCACGCTGGCCAGCAGCGTGACGCGGATGCATTGCAGCATCTTGGCGGATTCGGCGGCTTGCCGGTCGATGCGGCTGGCCAGGGGGGCGACCAACCCATAGGCCAGGTAAATGCCCAGGAACGTACCGACCAAGGCATGAGCGATCATCTGGCCCATCAAGTCCGGGCCGACGTTTACCGCGCTCAAGGCTTTGACCACACCCATCACCGCCGCGACGATGCCGAAGGCCGGTAGGGCGTCGCTGACTTTGTAGAGGGCATCGGCAGGCAAGTGGGCTTCGTGTTCGAAGCCTTCGATCTCGTGCAGCATCAGCTCGTCAAGTTCATGGGCCTGCATGGCGCTGCTGACCAACAGACGCAGGTAATCGGTGATGAACAGGATGATCAGCGGGTCAGCGATCAGTCGTGGGTATTGGGAGAAAATCGGGCTTTGCGCGGGTTCTTCGATATCCCGTTCCAGGGCGAGCATGCCTTCGCGGCGGGCCTTGCTCAGCAAGGCATAGAGCATGGCCATCAATTCCAGGTACAAGGTTTTGTCGTATTTGGCGCTGCGCTTGAAACGTGACACGGCGGTGAGCGTGGCCCTGATGGCCTTGCCGTTATTGGCGGCAATGAACGCACCGACACCGGCCCCGGCAATCATCAGTAACTCGGTGGGTTGATACAGCGGGCCAAGGGCGCCGCCGGACAGGACAAAGCCACCGAACACCGATAACAGTACAACGATAAGCCCGGATACGATGAGCACGTGGTCGTTCCTTAGATTCAAGCAATGGATGACTTGCTGAATATCGGCAACGGCGAGGGACGAATTGAGGGGGTTTTTGCAGACGGTGAAATTGAAAACGCCACAGATCCAATGTGGAAGGGGGCTTGCCCCGATGGGGGTGGATCAGCCAAACAATGACTGACTGACACTCCCTCATCGGGGGCAAGCCCCCTCCCACATTTGATCCGGTTCGACTTAAGCCTTGCGTATCAGCAGTTGTGCGTCGATATCCCGGCGCTTCAGCGTCTTGCCCGCCCGTGACGGCGGCTGGCAAATCCCGCACACATACTGCTGCGCCGGCGCATGGGAGTGGGCAACGAATTCGCCGGAGCAGCACGAGCAGCGGATCAGTTCAAGCATGTCGCTTTCAAAAAAACGCACCAGGGTCCAGGCGCGGGTAAGTCCCAGCACCAGTTCTCCTTCCTGGTCACCCACCTGTTCCAGGTACAGGCGATAGGCTTTGACGAAGGCGTCGATACGGTGCCCACTGATTTCCATCAAGCTGCGATAGATACCGTAGAACAGCGACGAGTGAATGTTCGGCAGCCATGTCACGAACCAGTCGGTGGAGAAGGGCAGCATGCCTTTGGGGGGTGAGGCGCCGCGAACTTCCTTGTAGAGCCGGATCAATCGACCTCGGCTCAGCGACGTTTCCGTTTCCAGCACCTGCAGCCGTGCGCCCAGTTCAATCAGTTCGATTGCCAGTTGCACTTGCTGCATTTCGGTGACCAGGCTTTTGTCTGACATGGATCAGCCTTCCCCGATGCGCAAATCGCCCGTGCGGTCGGCGGCGGCCATCAGCAGTGCGGAATGAATTTCCACCATGCCCAGTTCGCGCGCGTTACCCAGCACCCGGGATAGCCGATCGGTCTCTTCGAACACCGGACGACAAATCAACTGGTTGACTCGCGCCAGTTGGGTCATTTGCTTGCTGCTGAGTTTGGTCAACAGGTCAGCCATTTGCTCGCTGAGTTTCAGGCGAAAAATCGCGATCTCACGGTCTTTGCGCAATAGGTTTTGGGCCAGTAATAAATACGAAAGATTCAGGTCCTGGATGTCTTCAAGCTCAGTGTTGGTATTTGGCAACTTTCTACCCCTCCCGTTGGGTACTACAGTTCGGCACACCTAGTGGTGCGACCTCTGGCAGACAGTGCTGCAAATCGACAAGTACTAAAGTCAGGCTTTTATAGTTGTACAGCGAGTGCCTGGTTGTAGCGTTACTCGGTTATCCATGCTCCCGGCCATCTGCTCAAAGGCCGTGAATACCGAATTTTTTAATTTTTTCTAAAGTATCAAGTAATTTGTACGATAACAGACTGAGGAATGTTATTTCTTGTCTGTTTTCAGTACTTTACTGTACATAGTCGATAGTTTCATAATTATGTGTCTCGCGTAGATACAGCGTGTAAGTATTTGTTATTTTTTTCGATACAAATAATGGCTTATTGGTATCACTTGGTTGGATGAGGCTCGGTAGGCCGTGTTTAAATTGCTCTTTTTGCGGTTGATCTGCATCAACTCGCCCAAATCATTTTGTCGCGCATGCAAAAACCAATTTACTTGTTCTTCCAGCGCCAGGATCTGGCTGAGTAGTTCAAGCTTGTATTGCTGACCGCTTGCATCAAGATCAACTTGGTCCTGCGCGCGGCGTAAGTAAGCGGCGTCGATCAGCCCCTGGGACTTCAACGCGAAGATGCCGTCCCAATCGGCTTTTTTGGCGTATTCGAGCAGGCGTTGGGATTGTTCGAGCAGTTGTTCATAAGCGGCGATCAGTTGTGCTTGCATCATGTCTACCGCTCTTCCTCGATATGCGAACCGATGGCCAGCCAGGCGGCGGCGACGTTTTCCAGTAACGTCGCGGCCGTGGTCAGTGCGGTCTCATCATTGTTCAGGTTTGCGCGAAGCAGCACACGAACCACGTAGTCGTAGAGTTGGTCCAGTTGCACGGCGATGTCACCTCCTTGTTCAAGGTCCAGCGAAGCGCGTAAACCCTGGCTGACGATATTGATTGCCTTGGTGATGGCCTTGCCTTTTTCGGCGGTATGGCCGGCCTGCATATGCAGGCGTGCGATACGGATCGAAGCCTGGTAACTGTCGAAGAGCATCACGATTCTTTGGTGAGGGGAGGCCGCCAAAATGCCGCTTTCTACGCCAACCTTGGCGTAGGCATTCGCGTCTCGAAGGGAACTCATCTGATTTGCTCCAGGTGTGGTCGTCAATCGCTGCTGTTAAGTGCATCGAACTGGGTCGTCAGGTAATCGGACGTGGAGTTGAGCGACGAGATCAAGGTGTCGAGCTGGGTGAACTCGTCGGTCCAGCGCGCCATCTCGGAGTCGATCAGCGCCTGCTTTTCGACATAGCGCTCTTCAAGTTGCACCAGTTTGGATTCCAGGCTGTCGGTCCTGGCGACGATCAGGCCGCTGTCTTCGTCCAGGTAGTTGTCGAGGTCGTCCGTCATTTGGCCAATGAAGCCGGAGGTGCCGTCGGTACCGATAAAGAACTCCGACACGGCGTCGATGTTGTCGGTGATGGCGCTGATCAGGGTGTCTTCGTCAACCAGCAGAGTGCCATCGACCTCCAGGGAAATACCCAATTGCGACAGATAGCTGAAGGTGCCGCTGCCAATGGCGGTGTACAGGTCGCTGCTCAATTCTGTGCTGATGCGGCGGGTGGTCGAGTCGCCCAGCAACTCGCCTGCGGTGTCGGAATCGGCATTGTAGGCAGTGAGGGTATCCACGCTGGAAACGTAGCTGTTGTAGGCGGTGACGAACGCGGAGATGGCGTCGTAGATCGTGTCGGTGTCCTGGGAAATCGTCAGGGTTTGCGAGCTGCCGGTGGCGGACAGGTTCAGCGTGACGCCCTGCACTGCGTCTTCCACGGTGTTGCTTTGGCTGGTGATCGAGATGCCGTTGAGGGTCAGCTCGGCGTCCAGCGCTTTCACGGTCTGGGTCATGTTGCCGCTGCTGCCGTCGTAGCCGAACAGGCTGGAGGCCTCGTCGGTGCTGTCGGTGCTGGTGTAGGTCACGGTCATTGCCGATTCGGTGCCGGTGCTGTCGGAAGTCAGCACCAGGCGGTACGGCGTGTCGCTGCCATCGTTGACGATCGAGGCGGTCACGCCGGCCCCCGAGGCATTGATGGCGGTACGAATGCCTTCAAGGGTGTTGTTGCTGCTGTCCAGGGTAATCGACACCGCGTCCGCCGTGCCCACTTGCAGGGTCAGGGTGCCGGTGCCCAGGGCGGTGGTCTTGCTCGCGACACCGTTGGTGCTCAGGCTTTGGGCCTGGGCCAGTTGGGTGACTTCCAGTTTATAGGTGCCGGCTTCGGCTTTGCTGGTGGTGGCGGCGGTGACACCGGTGCCGGACAGGCTGGTGGTCAACGATTCATACAAGCTCGAGTCGGCCAGTGCTTCTGCCGCCGTTTGCAGTTTGGTCAGGGCGCTGGTCAGGGTGCCGTAGGCGGATATTTCCGCATTGACCGAGGTTTCCTGGTTGGTGATGGGCGTCAGCAGACTGGTTTCCTTGGATTCCTCCAGGCTGGTCAGGATGCTGTCCAGGTCGAGCCCGGAGCCGACCCCGAGGGAGGTGATGGATGCAGTCGAGGTGGTGGAAGTCGTGGTTGCCATGTGAATGCCTGTCCTGGTTTGTGTTCACACTCGATGGGGTGCGGTTGAACCCAACATCGGCAAACGGCTGACCCGTCTTTAGGCGTGCCTCGGAGTTTTTTACACCTGCATGGCCATCACGTCTTTGTAGGCGCTGAGCAGACGGTTGCGTACCTGCACGCCCATCTGGAAGGCCACGCTGGCCTTTTGCGAATCGGCCATCACATCGCTCAGCGACACCGCCTCACTGCCGGCCTGGAAGGCGTTGGACTGGCGGGTGGCGGTCTGTTGCAACTGGTTGATGCGCTGCAAGGACGACTGCAACTCGCCGGCAAACCCCGTGGCCGGGGCGAAACGTTGCGTGCCGCTGCCTTCGGCCTGTTCGGCCAGCAGCGACAGTTGTTGCAGGGCGTTGGTCAGTGCGGACGAATTCATGCTGCAGGTTCCATTGGAAGCGATCAGGCCAGCAGATTACCAAGGCTGCCTGCCTGCACATTCGCCCAATTGAGCACAAAAGCGGTGGCTTTTCCGGCGTTTAGCTTTTGGCATTTTCGCCAGAATGAAGCCCTGCCAGCTGTTCCTCTCTGCGAGGGGAGGCTGATCGACTAATAATACTGTTACCGGACTCTGCAATGTCTTTCGTACAGGCCCTACCCTCGCCATCGAGGTGTTCGTGAGTACCGCAGTCCTGGCCAAAGGCGCGCAAAAGAACCTGGCGACCCGTGTTCCAACCCAGCCGTTGGAGGCGTTGACCACGCTGTTTCGCAACCAGCCCCTGGTGCCTCTGCTGCTGGCGGCAGCCGCCGCGGTTGCCGTCGTGGTGGCGTTGCTGCTGTGGGCGCGCGAGCCGGAATATCGCGTGTTGTTTTCCGGGCTCGGCGAAGCGGACGGCGGACAAATCATCAGTGAGCTGGACAAGCGTGCGATTCCCTATCGCCTGAGCGAAGGCGGCAACACCATCCTGGTGCCCGGCGACAAGATGAACGCCCTGCGCCTGCAGCTGGCCGAGCAAGGTTTGCCCAAGGGCGGCAGCATCGGCTTCGAGTTGCTCGACAAGCAGGCCTTTGGCGTCAGCCAGTTCGCCGAACACCTCAACTACCAGCGCGGCCTTGAAGGCGAGCTGGCGCGCACCATCGAATCCCTGGGGCCGGTGGCCAAGGCGCGGGTGCATCTGGTGATGGCCAAGCAATCGGTATTCGTTCGCGACCGCGAGGCCGCGCGCGCCTCGGTGGTTCTGACCCTGCAACCCGGCCGTGAATTGGGGCAAAGCCAGGCCAGCGCGATTGTGCATCTGGTCACCTCCAGCGTGCCGGAACTGAGTGTCGATGCGGTAACCGTGGTCGACCAGAACGGGCGCCTGCTGTCCCAGGTCCACGGCGATACAACCGGCCCCGACGGCACGCAACTGGACTATGTGCATGAGATCGAGCGCTCCTACCAGCGGCGTATCGAAGACATCCTCACGCCGCTGCTCGGCAGCCAGAACGTGCATGCCCAGGTCGTTGCCCAAGTGGATTTCTCCACCCGCGAAAGCACCGCCGAACGCTATGCGCCCAACCAGGACAGCCATGAAGCGGCGGTGCGCAGCAAGCAAACCTCCGAACATGTGGTGGAAGGCGATGATGCCGGTCGCGGCGTGCCTGGCGCGCTGACCAACTCGCCGCCCAATACCCCGGCGCCGACCAAAGCCACCGCACCGACGCCGGCGGGCGGCACGGCAACCGCCGCCGATGCCAAGGCCAGCAAGCCGGCGAATGCCACTCAAAGCGAGCGGATGATCAACTACGAGGTCGACCGTAACGTCGAGCACGTCAAATCGAGCCTGGGCACGATCCAGCGCCTGACCACCGCCGTGGTCGTCAACTACCGCACGGTGCTCAAGGACGGCGCGCCGACCGCGGAGCCGCTGAGCAAGGAAGAGCTGGAGAACATCAATAACCTGGTGCGCCAGGCCATGGGCTTTACCGAAAGTCGTGGCGATGCGTTGCAAGTGATCAACAGCCCGTTCGTGACCGAAGACACCTCGGTCGCCGAGCCGCCATGGTGGAAAACCCCCGAGGCCTACAACCTGCTGATCAGTGGTTTGCGTTACCTGCTGGTGGCCTTTGCCGCGCTGCTGCTGTGGTGGCTGGTGCTGCGACCGATGCAACGGCGCAACGCCAGCCGAAACGCCCAGATGCTCGCGGCCAGTGCCGAGCCGGGCACCGCGCTGATGCCGACCAGCACCGGTACCAGCGTGGTGGTCGCCGGCCAGGACAACACGCCGCACACCCTGCCGCGCAAGTCGGCGGTGTACGAGCAGAACATGCAGAGCCTGCAACAGATTGCCGCCGAAGACCCGCGGCTGGTCGCCATGATCGTGCGCGGATGGATGAAGAAAAATGACTAGCAAAATGAACGGCTCGCGCCGCAGTGCGATTTTGCTGCTGTCCCTGGATGCCGACAGCGCGGCGGAAGTGTTCAAGTTCCTGCCCAGTGGCGATGTGGAAGCCATCAGCATGGAAATGGCGCGCCTGAGCCAGGTCTCCCATGAAGAAATGCGTCAGGTACTCGAAGAGTTCATGGACGAGACCGACCAATACGCGGCCATCAATATCCAGACCAGCGACCATATCCGCGCCGTGCTGACCAAGGCCCTGGGCAGCGAGCGTGCCGCCAGCCTGATCGACGACATCCTCGAAAGCACCAACACCGGCTCCGGCATCGACAAGCTAAACCTGATGGAGGCCTCGATGGTGGCCGAAATGATCCGCGACGAACACCCGCAGATCATCGCGACCATCCTGGTCCACCTGGAGCGTCACCAGGCCTCCGACATCCTGCAATTGCTGCCCGACCGCCTGCGCAACGACATCATCCTGCGTATCGCCACCTTCAGCGGCGTGCAGCCGGTGGCGCTGCAGGAACTGACCGAAGTGCTCGGCGTGATGCTCGACGGTCAAAGCCTCAAGCGCAGCAAAATGGGCGGCGTGAGGACGGCGGCGGAGATCCTCAACCTGATGAGTTCCACCCACGAGGAACTGGCCATTGGCACGGTGCGCGAGCACAGCGAAGACCTGGCGCAGAAGATCCTCGACGAGATGTTCCTGTTCGAAAACCTGATCGACGTCGACGACCGCGGCATCCAGACCCTGCTGCAACAGGTGGAGCACAACTCCCTGGCGATCGCGCTCAAGGGCTCGCCGCCGGCGTTGCTCGAACGCTTCCTGCACAACATGTCCCAGCGTGCCGGGCAGTTGTTCCGCGAAGACATGGAAGCGCGCGGCCCTATCCGTATGTCGCAGATCGAAACCGAACAGAAGGCCATCCTTGCGGTGGTGCGGCGCTTGTCCGACAGCGGTGAAATCGTGACCGCGCGCGGTAATGACACTTATGTCTGATTGGCAGCCCTGGCAGATGGACCCGTTGGGCAGCCCTGCCTCGCTCGGCGATGATCCGCAGAGCAGCCACCGCGAGCGCGTGCGCAAGCAAGCCTTCCAGCGCAAGCTGGAGATGCAGGTGCTGCGGGAAAAGACCCTCGCCGAAGCCCAGCAGGTCGGCCATGCCCAAGGCGTGGAGCAGGGCTATGCACAAGGTTTGAGCGAAGGGCGCCAGGCCGCCGCCGTGGAGTTGCACCAGCAGGTGCGGCAGACGTTGCAACCGCTGCTGGAACTGTGTCGTAACTTCGACGAGGCCCTCAAGGCGATGGATACGCACATTGCCCGCCAGTTGGTGGGCATTGCGCTGGAGGCCGCCCGACAATTGGCCGGTGATGCACTGGCCGCCCAGCCGGAGCAGGTGCTGGTATTGGTCAAAAGCCTGCTCGACAGTGACCTTGAACTCACCGGCAAACCCAAGCTGTGGCTCCACCCGGAGGATCTGCAACGCGTCCAACACAGCCTCGGCGAGCAGATCGAAGCGGCAGGCTGGGCCTTGCATGCGGACTCGGCGATGTTGCCCGGCGGGTGCCGTGTGGTCAGTGCCGGCGGAGAGCTGGATGCCACGCGGCCTTCGCGGTTGGGCCTGCTCAATCGCAGCGTCGAGCGCACCCTGGATGAACAGCCATGAACGCGCACCTCGAGCGCTGGAGCCAGGTCCTGGCGTCGGTGCAGGGCAAGCCCTTGCAGGTCGCGCCGCACCTGCGCAGCGGGCGCATCACCCGCGCCACCGGCATGGTGCTGGAAGCGGTGGGCCTGCGTCTGCCGCTGGGAGGCGCCTGCCGTATTGAGCTGACGTCCCATGAAGGCGTATACGCCGAGGCCGAAGTGGTCGGCTTTGCCGGGGACACGTTGTACCTGATGCCCCTGGCGGAAATCCACGGCCTGCAACCAGGGGCGCGGGTGTTTGCCGCGCAGGACGGCCAGACCGGCGTCGGCGGCAATCGCAGTTTTCCCCTCGGCATGGCCTTGCTCGGCCGCGTGCTCGACAGCGGCGGCCAGCCCCTGGATGGTCGCGGCCCGCTGCTGGGCGCCCACCACGCTAGTCTGCACACCCAACCGCTCAACCCGCTCAAGCGTGCGCCGATCGACCGTCAGATCGACGTGGGCATCCGCGCCATCAATGCCTTGTTGTGTGTCGGGCGTGGCCAGCGCCTGGGCCTGTTTGCCGGTTCCGGCGTGGGCAAGTCGGTGCTGCTGGGCATGATGGCTCGCTACACCCAGGCCGATGTGATCGTGGTCGGGCTGATCGGCGAGCGGGGCCGCGAGGTACAGGACTTTATCGACAACATTCTCGGCGAAGACGGCCTGCGTCGCTCCGTGGTGGTCGCCGCGCCGGCCGATACCTCGCCGCTGCAACGCTTGCAGGGCGCGTTGTACGCCACGCGGGTGGCCGAGGACTTTCGCGACCAGGGCAAAGACGTGCTGCTGATCATGGATTCGCTGACCCGCTACGCCATGGCCCAGCGCGAAATCGCCCTGGCCGTGGGCGAGCCGCCGGCCACCAAGGGCTACCCGCCGTCGGTGTTCGCCAAGCTGCCCAAGCTGGTGGAACGCACCGGCAACGGGCCGCCCGGCGGCGGCTCGATCACTGCGTTTTACACGGTGCTCAGCGAAGGCGACGACCAGCAGGACCCGATTGCCGACTCGGCGCGGGCGATCCTCGACGGGCACATTGTGCTGTCCCGGCACCTGGCCGAAAGCGGGCACTACCCGGCCATCGATATCGAAGCGTCGATCAGCCGGGCGATGACGGCCATTGCCAGCGACGCCCAGCAGCGCAAGGCGAATCAGCTCAAGCAGGCGCTGTCGCGCTACCAGCGCAATCGCGACCTGATCAGCGTGGGCGCCTACACCCAGGGCCACGACGCGCAACTCGACCGCGCGGTGGGTTTGTACCCGCATATCGAACGGTTCCTGCAGCAGCGCATCGACGACCGTGCCAGCGTTGACGAGACCCTGCACGGCCTGACCCTGTTGTTCCCCGGCAACTGACCTTTTCGAGTAACCATCGATGGCTGACCAATCGCTGCACCTGCTGATCGAACTGACCGCCAAGGCACGCGACATCGCGGCCCGCGCCCTGGCGCAAAGCCGCACTGCCGAGCAACTGGTGATCAACCAGTTGCGCACCCTGGACCAGTACCAGCAGGAGTACCGCCAGAACCTGCAATTGGAACTGGCCAAGGACGGCATGAGCCCTTCGGCGCTGACCAACTACCGGGGCTTTTTGCAGTCGCTGGAAGAGGCCGTGGAGCGTGCGCAAAAAAGCCTGGAGCGCCACCGCAAACAGGTGGCGCACCACCAGATCACCTGGATGGCGCAGTGGCGCAAGGTCAACGCGATTGAAGCGTTGTTGAGCCGCCGCGCCCAACAGGCGCAGGTGCGCGCCGGGCGTGTCGAGCAACGCCAGATGGACGAACTGGCCAGCCAATTGCGGCGCCGGGCGGCAGCGTTTCCAACTTCCATCGATAGCAGCCTCTAAGGGACACCATGGACATTCTCGCGTCGTTAGCGCCATCGACCGCAGCGCCTGCGCCGGCCAGTCTTCCCGCTGAGGCGACGGTTGCGCCGAGTGAGTCGTTTGCCGCGGTATTAAGCCAGGTCGATGCGCCAGTGGCTGACCCGCTGCCGGTGGTTCAGTTGGCACCGGCCCCGACATTGGCACCGGCATTGGCGGCTGCGGACACCGCCCCGGTCATGCCGGAACCGGCTGCGGCTGCACTGCCCACGCCGGTGGTCGCAGCGCCAGTGCCGCTGGCTGAGCCAGAGCCCGTAGCGGTGGACGAGGTGCCGAATGCCTGGCCCGATCAACCCGTGACAGCGGTTGAAGAACCTGAGCCGACGACCAAGGGCGACAGCTCGCTGGACGACATTCGCCAGCGCATGGCCCTGATCGAAAGCGCCGGCCAGCTGGATACCGCCGCAATGATCGTGGCACCGCCGACGCCTGTCAGCGTGCCGCTGCCTGTGGTGGTCAGCGCTGAGTCAGCCGAGCCCGCCCCGCTGATCAGCAGTCGTGCGCCGGCCCAGGCGACCAGCCTGCCTGCGGCGGATGACGAGGCAGATACGCCGCAACCGATCGACCTGCCCGACGCCATGCCGACGCTGGTCGCCAGCGTCGCCGACAGCGTGCCCAGCGTGCGCGCGCAAACGCACGACAACCAGGCGCAGAGCCAGCCCGATCCGCAGAGTGTCTTCAGCCTTTCAGCGGCATCCTTCAGCCCGACGAATCTGGCCGTCGCCGACACGGTTGCGAGCAATGGCCTAGTGCTCACGGCCGCCATCGGCAGCGCCGATTGGCAGACTGACCTGGGCCAGCAGATGGTCGACATGGTCACGCGTGGCGAGCAGCAAGTGGACTTGCGCCTGCACCCGGCCGAACTCGGCCCGTTGTCCATCAGCCTCAACCTGAATGACGGCACCACCCAGGCGCAGTTCCAGGCCGCCCATGCGTCGGTGCGGGCGGCGGTGGAGCAGGCGTTGCCGCAGTTGCGCGAGGCGCTGGCCACCCAAGGCATCGCGTTGGGGCAAGCCTCGGTCAGCGACCAGTCTTCACGCCAGGCCGCGGGCGGCCAGACACCGCGTGATCCGCAGGCCCAGCCGTCCAGCGCAGCGGTCAGCCGCGACGAAGCACTCCCGACGCACGTCCAGCAGGTGGTGCTGCGCAGTTCGGGCGTGGACCTGTACGTCTGATTCTCAAATCAAAACAGCGAGATACCGCCGTTACCCTGGTCTTATCGCGCCATGGGCGGAGCAGGGCGATGGTCATACTTGAGCCCTGCCTAACCGTTTTCCTTCATTCCATGGTTCCAGCCAATGACCACCACCCGCAAAACCCCCTGGCTCTTGATTCTGCTGCTGGCGCTGGTCGTCGTCGCCGCCAGTTCCGGCGGCACCTACATCTATTTCAGTCAACATGGCATGGCGGCTGAGGCAGTGACGGTCGAGCCCGTGGCGCAAAAGCCCCAGGCGCCGCGGTTGGTCACCATCGCCCCGATGACGGTCAACCTGGTGAACGAGCGCGATGAGCAAAGCCTGCTGTACGTGGGGTTTGCCCTGGAAGTGGCGGATGACGCGACCCAGGCCCTGCTGCAGCAATACATGCCGCAAATACGCAGCCAGTTGTTGACCCTGTTGAGCGGGCAGAACACCACGCAGGTGATCACGCCCCAGGGCAAGGCGGCGCTTGCCGGCAAGGTCCTGGAAACCCTCAAGCAGCCCCTGGCGCCGCAGCAACCCGCACCTGCGGTGCTGCGCGTGCTGTACACCGACTTTATCGTGCAATAACCCATGGCCATTGACGATTTGCTCTCCCAGGACGAGATCGACATGTTGCTTCGCGGGGGCGACGACGGCGACGCTGCGGCGGATGACGCCGACACCCTGGACGCCGCGCGGGTGCGCCCTTACGACCCGGCGACCCAGCACCGGGTGATCCATGAGCGTTTGCACGCCCTGGACATCATCAACGAACGCTTCGCCCGTTACTTTCGCATGAGCCTGTTCAACCTGATCCGGCGCAGCATCGATATCACCGTCAAAAGCGTGCGTTACCAGAGCTACAGCGAATTCTCGATGCACATGCCGATGCCCACCAACATCAATCTGTTGGCCATGAAACCGCTGCGCGGCACGGCCCTGGTGGTGTTCCCGCCCAGCGTGGTGTTCATGGTGGTGGACAACCTGTTCGGCGGCGACGGGCGTTTCGTGACCAAGTCCGAAGGTCGCGAGTTCACCCACACCGAACAGCGCATCATCCGGCGTTTGCTGGGGTTGTCGGTGGATGCCTACAAGGACGCCTGGAAGTCGGTCTACCCCCTGGAAATCGAATACCTGCGTTCCGAGATGCAGGCCAAGTTCGCCAACATCACCAGTTCACCGAATGAAATCGTGGTGAATGCCACCTTCCACCTGGAGGTCGGCAACCTGTCCAGCGATTTCAACATCGTGATCCCGTACCTGATGATCGAGCCGATGCGCCAACTGCTCAACGGCCCGCTGACGGATACCAATCCCGAGGAAGAGCGTCACTGGAACAAGCGCATGGCCGGCGAGATCACCCATTCCGAGATTGAGCTGATCGCCGACTTTGTCGAGCTGGATGCGCGGATGGGCCAGGTCATGGCGCTCAAGGTCGGCGATGTGCTGCCTATCGACCTGCCCGAGATCGTCAGTGCGCGGGTCGACGGCGTGCCGGTCATGACCTGCGAATACGGCAGCCAGAACGGCGTGCGCGCGTTACTTGTGAAGGACCTGGTCGATCACTCGCTGAGTCTTTCCTCCTCTTCTACCAGCCGATTCGTGAAGGGCCACGTGTCCACTGCCAAGGAATCCGATCATGACTGATTCAAACACCCTCGAGCCCCAAGAGCCCGATGAATGGGCTGACGCCCTGGCCGAACAGGCCGCCGAAGCCGGTGACGACGACCCGTGGGCGGCGGCCTTGGCCGAACAGGAGCAAGCCGACGCGGCGGTTGCCGGCCCGGCGCCAAGCGTAGGCTCGAGCCTGTTCAAGCCGTTGCCGGTGCCAGCACCTGCGGCGGCTGCGCGTGAGCTGGAAATGATCATGGATATTCCGGTCAAGCTCAGCGTGGAACTGGGCCGCACCCGAATCACCATCAAGCAATTGCTGGAACTGGCCCAGGGCTCGGTGCTGGCGCTGGACGGCCTGGCGGGGGAACCGATGGACATCCTGATCAACAGCTACCTGATCGCCCAGGGCGAAGTGGTGGTGGTGGATGACAAATACGGCATTCGGATCACGGAAATCATTACTCCGTCCGAACGCGTGCAAAAGCTCAACCGATGAGCCTGGTCAGCGCAACACCCGCGCCCCTTGGCGTGCCCTCGGACAACGTGATGAACCTGGCATTGCTGGGCAAGACCGGCCTGGCGCTGGTGGTGGTGCTCGCCTGCGTGCTGGTGTGCGGCTGGCTCGCGCGGCGCATGGGTTCACGGCCGTTGGCACCGGGGAAGATGCTGCGGGTGGTCAGCAGCACCGGGCTGGGCCAGCGTGAAAAGGTGGTGATTGTGGAGGTGCGCGGCCAATGGCTGGTGCTGGGGGTGACGGCCCAGCAAGTCACCGCCCTGGCGCAAATGGACGCGCCGGCAGCCGAGCCTGAGCCGGCGGCGGTCGCACCGGGCGACAGTTTTGCCGAACGCCTGACGCATGCGCTGAAGCACAACCTGCGCAAGGGGCGCGCCTCATGACGGCCCTGGAACCGGCGATGCAGGGCCTGAGCGCCTTCACCGGCCAGGCCGGCGGCCAGCAATGGTCGCTGAGCCTGCAGACCCTGCTGCTGCTCAGCGCCATGGCGTTCCTGCCGGCGGTGCTGCTGATGATGACCGGGTTCACCCGCATCATCATTGTGCTCGGCCTGCTGCGCACGGCCATCGGCACCACCTCGGCACCGCCGAACCAGGTGCTGCTGGGGCTGGCGCTGTTCCTGACGTTTTTCGTCATGTCGCCAACCCTCGACCAGGCATACGAAACCGCCTGGCAGCCGTTCTCCCGGGACGAGATCACGGTGGAGCAATTTCTCGACAAGGGCAGCCAGCCGTTTCGCGCCTTCATGCTGACCCAGACCCGCCAGGGCGACCTCGCATTATTCGCACGGGTGGCGCGCATCGGCGACCTGCAAGGGCCGGAGGATGTGCCCATGCGTGTGTTGCTGCCGGCCTTTGTCACCAGTGAATTGAAGACCGCGTTCCAGGCCGGTTTCACCATTTTTATCCCGTTCCTGATCATCGACCTGGTGGTGGCGAGCGTGTTGATGGCGCTGGGCATGATGATGGTGCCGCCGTCGACCATCTCGCTGCCGTTCAAGTTGATGCTGTTTGTGCTGGTAGACGGCTGGCAGTTGCTGCTCGGTTCCCTGGCGCAGAGTTTTTATACCTGATGAGGACGTAGACGATGACGCCGGAAATGGTCATGGATCTGGCTTACAAAGGCATGCGGATGAGCATGATCGTGGCCGCGCCCGTGTTGTTCGTGACGCTGTTTGTCGGCTTGCTGGTGAGCCTGTTCCAGGCGGCCACGCAGATCAACGAATCGACCCTCTCGTTTATCCCCAAGATCATCGGTGTGTGCGTGGTGCTGGTGATCGCCGGGCCCTTGATCATGGAAATGCTGGTGGACTACACCCGCGCGCTGTTCACCAGCCTGCCCACATTGATTGGCTGACGCGCCTTGATCGAGGTCAGTTCGGCGCAACTGCAACTGTGGCTCACCAGCTTTTTCTGGCCGTTCTGCCGCGTGCTGGCGTACCTGATGAGCGACCCGATCCTCGGCCACAAAAACGTGTCGAGCCAGGTGAAGGTCGGCCTGGCGATGCTGCTGGCTTTCTTGCTGGCGCCCAATTTGCCGGCGCTGCCGGAGGTGTCGCTGTTTTCCTGGGCCGGCCTTGGGGTGACGGTGGAGCAGGTGCTGATCGGCATGTCGCTGGGCATGGTGATGCGCGTGACGCTGGCGGTGGTGGAGATGACCGGCGATATCTGCGGCATGCAGATGGGGCTGGCGTTTGCCACATTCTTTTCCGCCGATACCAGCACCAACAGCCTGGTGCTGTCGCGCTACCTGGGCATGATCACGATCCTGATGTTCCTCGCGCTGGACGGCCACCTCATGGTGCTCGAACTGCTGGCGACCACGTTCAAGACGCTGCCCATCGGCCACCTGCGTTTTGACCCCAACGCCTGGAACCTGATTGCGCGCTATGGCAGCACGATCTTTCTCACTGGCCTGTTGCTGGCTTTGCCGATGGTCGCCACGCTGCTGATCATCAGCCTGGCCATGGGCATTCTCAACCGGGTGTCGCCACAGTTGACGGTGTTCTCGGTAGGCTTCCCGCTGACCTTGTCCGTGGGCCTGATCCTGCTGATGGTGGTGATGGGCGACCTGGGACCGTTTCTGGCCAGCCTGCTCACCAACACCCTGCACTTCATGCAGTACCTGGTCGACAACATGACCCTTGCTTGACTCATGCACCCTGGTCCAACTGTGGGAGGGAGCTTGCTTCCGATGGTGGTGTTTCAGCCCATGCATCTGGTGACTGATCCAGCGCTATCGGGAGCAAGCTCCCTCCCACAGTTTTTGATGTGTTTGAACAGTGACATGGGGGCGTCGCAGTTGATGGGCTTCTGTGGGCTGGGTTTAGGACTATTTTTGGCCAGTCAGCTGCCACGGTCCAACTGTGGGAGGGGGCTTGCCCCCGATGGTGGTGTTTCAGCCCATGCATCTGGTGACTGATCCAGCGCTATCGGGAGCAAGCTCCCTCCCACAGTTTTTGATGTGTTTGAACAGTGACATGGGGGCTTC
>NZ_QBUF01000003.1:0-340927 GCF_003058185.1 Pseudomonas sp. GV105 | reverse complement strand
CAGCTGCCACGGTCCAACTGTGGGAGGGAGCAAGCTCCCTCCCACAGTTTTTGATGTGTTTGAACAGTGACATGGGGGCGTCGCAGTTGATGGGCTTTTGTGGGCTGGGTTTAGGACTATTTTTGGCCAATCAGCTGCCACGGTCCAACTGTGGGAGGGGGCTTGCCCCCGATGGCGGTGTTTCAGCCCGTGCATCTGGTGACTGATCCAGCGCTATCGGGAGCAAGCTCCCTCTCGCAGTTTTAGATGTATTCGAACAGCGACATCTTTTGGATGCTGACGAAGGTCTGCTGCGCCGCCTGCAAGGCCACTTGCAGTGCGGTGTACTCGGTGACCGACTCGGTGTAGTCGGCATCCACCAACCCCGACAGGCGTTCGGTGTAGCTCAGCGCCAGGTCGTCGCCGATGGTGTCGAGCACGTCCAGCTGGTTAAGCCGCGAGCCGACAGAGGTCTGCACCGTGAGTACGTTGTCCTGGGCATTGCTCAGTTGGCGACTGGCGGTGGACAGGGTGTTGTCCAGGTTGGCCTGGTCGGCGTCGGTTTCCACCGGGGTCTGCAGCACCGAGATCAGGTTTTTCAGGGTCGCGAACAGGTCCGGGTCGGCGTCGGCGGCCTTGCTCACGGTAACCGTGTCGCCGTCCACCGGGGTGCCGCTCAAGGTCAGGGACAGGCCGTTGACTTCCAGCGTGTCGCCCGAGGTGTACGCCACCGGGGTGGCGCCGTCGAGGCTGTATTGCGCGGTGCCGTCGGCGGCGGTGCTGAAGGTCAGGCTGAAGCCGCTGCCGTAATTGGCGTCCTGGGTATCGGTAATGGTCGGGCCGCTGTAGGTCACGCTGCCGCTATTGTCGCCGGCCTCGGCGATAAACCCCGCCGAACTGCTCACCGAAAGGAAAATCGTCGCCCCGGTATCGCCGCTGGCCATGCTCTGAGTGGAGCTGACCTGTTGTGTGATCGCGTTGTTGTCGCCCTGATACACCAGATCGCCATTGGCATCGGTGGCAAACGCCGGGCTTTGGCTCTGGTAGCCGGAAAACAAATAGTTGCCGTTGCTGTCGGTGGCGTTGGCCAGTGTCACCAGCGTGTCGTACACCCCTTGCAGCGAGGTGGCGATGGACTCGCGGTCAGCGTCGCTCAAGGTGCCGTTGTTGGCTTGCACGATCAGCGCCTTGGCGCTGGTGATGGCATCGTTGATGCTGTCCAGGGTGCTTTCTTCCTGGGACAAGGACGTGCTGATGGTGCTGCGCGAGTCGGCATATTGCGTATTCGCGGCGATGGCCTGGCGCACGTTGACGGCCTGGGCGGCGGCCAGCGAATCATCCGAAGGGTTGACCACCCGGGTGCCGCTGGACACTTCCTGGGCGGCGTCCTGATAGGCGCTTTCCTGGGCGAGCATCGAGTTCAGGCTTTGGTTGTAAATCGTCGCACTGCTGAGGCGCATGGCGTCGCTCCGCTCAGAAAATTATCAGTTGATATCGAGGAGGGTGTCGAGCAGGGACGTGCCCACTTCGACCACCTTCGCGCAGGCCTGGTAATACTGCTGGTAGACGATCAGGTCGGCCGCCTCTTCATCCAGGTTCACCCCCGATTCCGACTGTTGCAGCGTGGTCAGTTGCTCGGTGAGGCCCGACTGGGTTTCCAGTTGCCCGGCGACCTTGCTGGCGGTGCTGCCCACGTCGCTGACCAGCGCCGAGTAGGTCTGGCTGAGGGTCTTGCTGCCGCCGACGATGCTGTCGGTCTGCAGGTTGAGCATCGCCAGGGCATTGCTGTTGTCGCTGCTGCCGGTGGAGGTGCCTGCCGCGATCAGGCTGCCGTCGCTGGTCAAGGTGCTGAAACTGCTGGCGGCGTTGCGTGTGGGCAGTACCAGGAAACTGTCGCCGTCATCGGCGGTGCCGCTGATGGCCACGCTCATGCCGGCGAAGGTCAGGGTGTCGTTATTGGCGTCGTAGGTCGAGGTGACGCTGGCGCCGCTGTCGTTGCGGGTCACCATGTAGCCGTCGGTGGCGGAATACTTGACGGTGTAGTCGGTAGCGCTCAGGGCGCTGACATCGTCGGTAAAGGTCGCGCTCAGCGTCGCGTCGCCGGTGTTCTCGGTGTTGCCGTAGATGCTCGGGTCATCCACCGAGAAGAACGCGCTGCCGCTGTCGCCATTCAGGTCGATGCCTGCTGCCTGCAAGGTGTTGAAGGCTTGGGTCAGGCTCACTGCCAGGATGCCCAGCTGGTTTTGCGCGTCGCTCAGGCTGGTGTCGCGAAAGTCCATCAGGCCGCCCAGGGAGCCGCCTTCGAAGGTGGAGTCGTCGAGCACGGTGGTGTGGCCGGCGGCGTCGACGTAGGTGACCACGGTTTGCGTCGGGTCACTGGCCGAGACGGCGGTCTGCAGATCGAAGCTGTCATTGCCCGACACCAGCGCCAGGCCGTTGCTCAGTGCCACGGTGTAGCTGCCGTTGCTTTGGGTGGTGACATCCACGTCCACCAGTTCACTGAGCTGGCTGACCAGCAGGTCGCGCTGGTCGAGCAGGGCGTTGGACGTCGAACCCAGGGCGTCGGACAGGCTGATCTTTTTGTTGAGGCCGGCGATCTGTTCGGTGAGGTCGTTGACCTGGGTGACCTGGTCGCTGATCTGGCTGTTCACGTCGCTGGCCATGTCGTCCAGGTAGCTGCCCAACTGGGTGAACTGCGAGGTCAGGGTTTGCGCGGCGCCGACCACTTCTTCGCGCGCGGCGGTGTCGCTGGCGTCGGAGGTCAGGGTCTGGATCGACGAGAAGAAGCTTTGCATCAGGGTGTCGAGGCTGGCATCGCCATCGGCCAGCAGGCTATCGATCTGGTCGACTTCGGTCTGGTAGGTCGACAGCGCGCTTTCGGCGCTGATGGAGCTGTTGAGCTGGCTGGTGACGAATTGGTTGTACTGGCGGTCGACGCTGGCGATCTGCACGCCGCTGCCCGAGGTGGATTCGGAGAAGTTCGCCACCTGCAAGGTGTAGCCCGCCGTGTAGGCGTTGGTGGTGTTGCTGCTGCTGGTGCTGAGGGCGATCTGCGCGGCGGTCAGGCCGCTGACGCCAATGGAAATAATGCTCATCGAGAAGCTCCTGGGCTACATGGTTGGCACTATCGGCCCGGCAAAAGGGCAACTTGACCCCTGTTCTATAAATCGTTTTGCAGTTGCGCCACGGCCGGCACGTTGCGCAGCGGACCGATGGTGGCCATCACCGAAATCAGCTTCTGTGCATAGCGCGGGTCGGTGGCGTAACCGCCCTGTTGCAACGCGATGGCGGCCTGGGGCGCATCGACGGCATTGCGCACGGCGGCATAACCGGGGCGGTTGCGCATCAGGCGTGCATAGTCGTTGAAGGCAGCGTCGTCGCAGGTATAGACACGAAACGCTTCCAGCTGTTTTTGCGCTTGGGCGTCGGTGTATTCGGTGGTCATCACCTGGGTCGTCGCGCCTTGCCACTGGCCGCCGGCCTTGATGCCGAACAGGTTGTGGCTGTCGGCGCCCTGGGCGGTGGTGATGGTGCGCCGGCCCCAGTCGGTTTCCAGGGCGGCCTGGGCCAGGATCAACTCGGCGGGTACGCCACTGGCGCGGGCGGCCTTTTGCGCCGGTTCGCTCAAGCGCGCGATAAACGCCTGTACATGCTCGGGCTGGTCCTTGTCGCCGCCGCTGACTTCACGGCGTTTCCAGGCATCGAACGCCGGGCTGGCAAACGGCGAGGGGCGCGAGGGCGGCAGGTCGAGGAAGGCTGTGGTGGCGCTGTCCAGTTCAGGCGCCTGCCGGGTGGTGTAGCCGCTCAGTTGTCGGGTCAGTTGCTCGGCAAGGCCGATACCTTTGCCCGCTAGGCTCTGGGCCCACTGCTGGTCGAGCATCTCGGTGTACATCTCGGTCTGCGAGTTGTTCGACATCTCCGACTTGGGCACCGCCGCCCGCATGCTCTTGAGCATCATCTGCAGGAACAGCGCCTCGAACTGCTTGCTGGCTTGCTTGAGCCCCGATTGCGGGTCCAGGTGCGCGCTGTTGCGCAGCCGGTCCAGGCCTTGCACATCCAGGGCAAAGCCATCGGTACTGCCGCCTTTGTTCATCAGATGATCTCCAACTCGGCCCGCAAGGAACCGGCCGCCTTGAGCGCCTGCAAGATCACCATCAGGTCCTGTGGCGTGGCGCCGAGCGCATTCAGGCCCTTGATCACGTCCATCAGGTTCGCCGTGCCTTCGAGCAAATGCAGCGAACCGCCTTGGGACTCGATGGAAATATTGCTCTGGGAGCTGGTCGTCGTCTGGCCGCCACTGAAGGCGCCGGGCTGGCTGACCGTGTTGGTGGTGTCGATGATCACCGACAAATTGCCGTGTGCCACGGCGGCGCGGTACAGCTTCACCGAGCTGTTGAGCACAATGGAGCCGGTGCGCGAATCGAGGATCACCTTGGGGCGCGCCTGGATCGGCAACACTTCGATGCTCTCGATGCGCGCCATGAAGTTGGTGCGCTCATTGGGCGACACCGGGCCCTGAATCTCGATCATCCCGCCGTCCACCGCCGAGGCCACGGTTCGACGCATTTCCAGGTTAATCGCATACACCACGCGTTGTGCCGTGGCCGAGTCCGGTTCGTGCAGGGACAAACCAAGCAGGCCGTGGTCGTTGTTCAAATTCAGCGCCACCGTGCGCTCGATAATCGCGCCTCGGCTGATGCGCCCGCCGGCCAACTGGTTGACCGTCACGCTGCTGCCGTTGGCCGACGCGCCGGCGCCGCCCACCAGCAGGTTGCCCTGTGCCATGGCGTACACCTCGCCGTCGGCGCCCTTCATCGGGGTCATCAGCAAGGTGCCGCCGCGCAGGCTTTTGGCGTTGCCGATGGACGACACCACCACATCGATCTGCTGCCCCGGGCGCGAGAGGGCCGGCAGGTTGGCGGTGACGATCACCGCCGCGATATTGCGCATCTGCATGTTCGCGCCGGCCGGCAGGGTCACGCCCAATTGCGACAGCATGTTGGTCAGGCCCTGTTCGGTGAACGGGCTCTGGGTGGTCTGGTCGCCGCTGCCATCCAGGCCGACCACCAGGCCGTAGCCCACCAGGTTGTTGGGGCGGATGCCGGCGAAGTCGGCGATGTCGCGAATCTGCTCGGCGTGAACCGTTGCCCCCAGCCACAACGGGCAGCTCAGCAGCAGGGTGCGCAACGTTCGGGCGGCTCTAGTGAACATGGCGTGGGTACTCAGAAAGGGGAAACGTTGAGGAGGATGCGATGGAGCCAGCCCATCCGCTGCGCTTCGTTGATGTAGCCATCGCCCACGTATTCGATGCGCGCCTGGGACACCTGGGTCGATGACACGGTGTTCTCGCCGGTGATGCTGCGCGGGTTGACCAGCCCGGAAAAGCGGATGAACTCGGTGCCCTGGTTGATCGCGATCTGTTTGTCGCCGCGCACACGCAAGTGCCCGTTGGGCATCACCTGCATCACCGTCACGGAAATCGTGCCGGTGAACGAGTTGTTCGCCTGGGAACCGCCGGCGCCCAGGAAGTCATGAGTCGTCGAAGCATCCAGCCCAAAGGAGCCGACCTGGCTGGCGCGGCTGGAGGTGGTCGCCAGGCTCAATCCCATGGAGCCGGCGCGGCTGGCATTGGAGGAGGAGTTCTTGCTGGCGCTGACCTGTTCTTCCAGCTCGATGGTCAGGGTGTCGCCGACCATGCGCGGGCGGCGGTCTTCGAACAGCGGTTGCGAGCGGCTGCTCTGGTAGATCGAGCCGTTGGCCAGGCGCGCGGGGTAGCCCTGCGCCTGGACTTCTTCGTCGGGCACCACCGGTTTGTGGGGCAGTTGATCGCAGCCGGCGAGGGCCAGCACGCCGGCCAGAAGATACTTGTGAGCCATAAAGGGAGTCTCGAACCGGGCGCTCAGAGCTGGGTCAGACGCTGGAGCATCTCGTCCGAGCTTTCGACGGCCTTACTGTTGATTTCATAGGCGCGCTGGGTCTGGATCATGCCGACCATTTCTTCCACCACGTTGACGTTGGAGGTTTCCACGTAGCCCTGGGACAGCGTGCCGCCGCCGTTCAGGCCCGGCGTGGTTTCGGTGGGCGAGCCCGAGGCATCGGTTTCCAGGTACAGGTTCTGGCCGATGCTTTCCAGGCCGGCCGGGTTGATGAACAACGCCAGGTTCAATTGGCCGACCTGGGTCGAGGTAGACGCGGCGGGCGTGGTCACCGAGACGATGCCGTCGCTGCTGATCGTGATGGCTGTGGCGTTGGCCGGGATGGTCACGCCGGCCGACAGCTTGTAGCCGTTGGAGGTAACCATCTCGCCATTGGCATCGAGCTGGAAGCTGCCGTCACGGGTGTAGCCGGTGCTGCCGTCGGGCATGTCCACCTGGAAAAAGCCCTGGCCGTTGATGGCCAGGTCCTTGGAGTTGCTGGTTTGCTCCAGGTTGCCCTGGGTGTGCAGGCGCTCGGTGGCGACTTCGCGCACGCCGGTGCCCACTTGCAAGCCGGAGGGCAGGCGCGTGTCGGTGCTGCTCTGGGCGCCGGGCTGGCGCACGTTCTGGTACACCAGGTCTTCGAACACTGCCCGCGAGCGCTTGAAGCCGTTGGTGCTGACGTTCGCCAGGTTGTTGGCGATCACGTCCATTTGCCCCTGCTGGGCTTCCAGTCCGGTTTTCGCCGTCCACAGTGATCGGATCATCGTTCGGTTCCTTGTCTATTCAACCGGGAGGTCAGCCCTGCAGGGAAAGCAGGCTGTTGGCGCGTTTGGCGTTTTCGTCGGCGGTGCTGATGGCTTTCATCTGCATGTCGTAGCGCCGCGAGTTGTCGATCATCGCGACCATGGCGTTGGTCGGGCTGACGTTGCTGCCTTCCAACGCACCGGGCGCCACGCGCAGGCTGTCGTCGGCCGGCAGCGGCTGCGCGTTCGCGCTGCGGAACAAGCCGTCGGTACCGGCCTGCAAGGTGCCGGGCGGCGCCGACACCAGCTTCAACTTGCCCACCGGGCTCAAACCGCGGGGTTCCATGCCCAGCTCGCGCACGCTGATGGTGCCGTCGCTGCCCAGGGTGACCTCGCTGCCCAGCGGCACGCTGATCGGCCCGCCGTCACCGATCACCGGGCGCCCACCCACGGTCATGGCGCCGGTGCCGTCGACCTGCAGGTCACCGCGCCGGGTGTAGGCTTCCTGGCCGTTGCCGGCCTGCACGGCGAGCATCACATTTGGGCCAAGGGCCACGTCCAGCGCGCGGTCGGTATGCACGATCGGCCCTTCGCTCCAGTCCACGCCCACGCCGTTGGCGGCCACCGACACGCGGGTCGGCAAGCCTTCGCCCGCCACCGGCGAAGACTGCATCTCCACCAGTTGCGCGCGAAACCCCGGGGTGACGATATTGGCCAGGTTGTTGGCCACGACGGCCTGCTGTTCGAGCGCCTGATTGGCCCCGCTCATGGCCGTGAAGAGCATGCGATCCATAGGGTCAGGAACCGATATTCACGGCTTGCTGCAACACTTCGCTCTGCGCCGTCACCGACTTGGCGTTCGCCTGGAAGTTGCGCTGGGCAATGATCAGGTTGACCAGTTCGGCGGTCAGGTCGACGTTGGAGTCTTCGGTGGTGCCGCTCAGGATCGAGCCCAGCGAGCCGCTGCTGGCCACGCCGAGCAGCGCCTGGCCGGAGGAGGTGGTGGCCAGCCAGGTGTTGTCGCCGTTGGCTTTGAGGCCGTTTTCATTGCTGAAGGTGGCCAGCTGGATCTGGTCGATGTTTTTGGTCTGGTCGTTGGAGTAGGTGGCGACCACCGTGCCGGTCTCGTCGATGGTGAAGCTCACCAGGCTGCCGGAGGTGTAGCCGTTCTGGGTGATGTCGGACACCGAGGAGTCGTTGCCGAACTGGGTCGTGCCGGTCAGGTCCAGGGTCAGCGACAGGCTGGCCGCGCCGTTGGCCGGGTCGTAGGTGTAGGTGCCGGTTTCGCCGCTGGTGATCAGGCCGCTGGAACTGAAGCTGACGGTCTGGGAGTCGGTCAGCAGGTTACCGTCGATGGCGGTGTGTACGTCCCAGGTGTTGTCGGCGGTCTTGCTGAAATACAGGGTGCTGGTGTGGCTGATGCCCAGGGAGTCGTAGAGTGTCGCGCTGGTGGAATAGGAGTAGGTCGACGAGTCGGTCTGGTCGAAGGTGGTGGTGATGATGTCGTCGCTGGCGTCCAGGTTCAGCTCTGCGTCCAGCTCGGTGCTGGCGCTGGCTTGCATGCCGGTGGTGGGGATCTGGATCACGCCGTTGACCCCGAGCAGTTGATCGCCGGCGGCGTTTTCCAGGTAGCCCTCGGCGGTCAGGGTCAGTTGGCCGTTGCGCGAGTACACGGTTTGCGTGCCGTCGGAGAAGGTGAAGAAGCCGTCACCGTTGATCGCCAGGTCCAGGGCGTTATCGGTGGTGGTCAGGCTGCCGGATTCGAAGTTCTGCACCACGCCCGAGACCTGGGTACCCAGGCCGACGTCGGCGCCGGAGTACACATCGGCGAACTGCGTGGTCGAGCTTTTGAAGCCCACGGTCTGGGAGTTGGAAATGTTGTTGCTGACCACGTTGAGGTCGGTGGACGCTGCCGACAGACCACTGAGCGCTTGGGAAAAAGCCATGGTGTTTCTCCTTCGTTAGGTAGAGGGTCAGAGGACAAGACTGATGTCGCTGAGGGCGACGTTGTCGTTGACGCCCCCCAGGTCCAGCGCGACTTCGTTGCTGCTGTCGGTGGTGACGCCGGTGACCAGCGCGTATTTCAGGGCGGTGCTGGCCACGGCGACGTCGTCGGTGGTAGCGCTGATAGAGAAGGTGTAGGCGCCGTCGGCAGCCGTGGTGCCGTCGTCTTGCAGGCCGTCCCACGACAACGCCTGGGTGCCAGCGCTCATGCTGCCCTCGTCCAGGGTCCGCACGACGGTGCCGCTGCTGTCTTTGATGGTGACGCTGACGCTGTCGGCATCGCTGTCCAGAGTGACGCCAAACGTGGTCGCCACGCCGCTGTCGACTTGGATCACATTGCCGTCGATCAACACGCCGTTGCCCACCAGGGCCGAGGCTTGCAGGGTTTCGGAGGCGCTGATCTGGCTGGAGATGCCTTCCAGGGTGCTGGTGACGTCTTCGATGCTGCTGATGGTGCTGATCTGCGCCAGCTGGGTGACCATCTCACTGTTGTCCATCGGGTCGGTGGGGTCCTGGTTCTGCAGCTCGGTGGTCAGCAGCGTGAGGAACTGGTCCTGCAAATCGTCCGCCGCCGAAGTGGTGCTTTCGGCAGTGGTGCTGGTGCTGTTCATCGTCGACAGCACCGAGCTGGCAATCGTACTGGTCATGGTTTACGCCTCACCTAGGGTCAAAGTTTTCAGCATCATTTCCTTGCTGGTGGACATGACCTCGACGTTGGCCTGGTAAGAGCGCGACGCGGAGATCATGTTGACCATTTCGCCCACCGGCTCGACGTTGGGCATGGTCACGAAGCCCGATTCGTCGGCCAATGGGTCGCCGGGGCGGTATTCCTGGCGCATCGGCGAGCCGTCTTCGACCACCTGGCTGACGCGCACGCCACCGATGCTGCTGCCGGCCTGGTATTGCGACTCGAACACCACCTGCCGCGCCCGGTAGGCTTCGTTGTCCGGGCCGCTGGTGGTGTCGGCGTTGGCCAGGTTGCTGGCGGTTACGTTCATGCGCTGGGACTGGGCGCTCAGCGCGGAGCCGGCGATATCGAAAATACTGAACATCGACATGGTGGTTTCCCTGGGTTATTCGGACTGCATGGCGGTCTTGAGCGACTGCAGGCGGCTGCTCAGAAAGGTCAGGCTGGCCTGGTACCGCACGGCGTTATCGGTGAACTGCGCGCGTTCGCGGTCCATGTCCACGGTGTTGCCGTCCAGGCTCGGTTGGTCCGGCACGCGGTAGAGCAGGTCGCGGCTGGCGAAGCGGCTGGAGTCGGCGTGCAGGTGGCGGTCGGACGTGGTGGCCAGGGTCATGCCGCGGCCCTGGGTGTGCGACTTTTGCAGGGAGCTGGCCAGTTCGGCGCTGAAGTCGAAATCCCGCGCGCGGAAGTTGGGTGTGTCGGCGTTGGCGATGTTATTGGCCAATACCTGCTGGCGCTCAGCCCGCAAACTCATTGCGTCCTGCTGAAAGCGCAGCTCGTTGTCGAGCTTGTCGATCATGGTTGCGGACCTGTGCATCAAATAAATGAACGGCTCGCAGGTTAGTCCCAAGGCTGCCCCGGCAAAGGCCGAAACAGGCCGCTATTTGACGACCAATTCAGGCCTTGCCTCGCTGGCGGGGCGACTAGAATTCTGCGCTGGGTAGCGCGGAGGGCGGGATCGATGACAAGACGGATGTGGGGCTTGATGGGCCTGTTGTGCTGCACCCTGGCCCAGGCGGACGGCCTGCAGGAGCAGGTGCGCGAGGTGATTGCGCCACGCTTGCCCGCGCGCGCCCAATTGGTTGCCGTGGACATCGGCCAGCCAGCGGCGCGCATCGCGGCCTGCGCCCACCCGCGGCCGTACCTGGTGCGCCCGGAGCAAAGCGTGATCGGTCGTGTGGCCGTGGGCGTGCGTTGCCTGGACGAGGTCGCGGGTTACCTGCAAGTCAGCGTGCGCGTGGTCGGCGACTACGTGGTCAGCCGTCAGCGGATTGCCGCGGGTGAGGTGATCAAGGCGCCGATGCTGGAACTCAAGCGCGGCCCGCTGGAGCGCCTGCCCAAAGGCAGCGTGTTCGAGCCTTCGCAGATCATCGGCCGCCAGGCCAGCCGCAACCTAAGCCGGGGCATGGTGATCACCGTGAATCACGTGCGCGAGCGTTGGCTGGTCGAGCGGAACGCCCGCGTGGTCCTGCAGGCCCGGGGCGCTGGCTTCACCATCCGCCGCGAAGGCAAGGCACTGGACAACGGCAGCCTGGGCGGCAACGTGCGCGTCATGGGCAACGACGGCAAAATGCTCAACGCCCAGGTGGTGGGCCAGAACGAATTGCAACTGCGCTACTGATTTTTTCAGCGAAACCCGATTACCGGTCAAAGTTTGCCGTCGCGATTGCCGATAGTTGACCCAACCACAGCCAATTGAAGCCTCTAACGTGAAAATCATAAGTGCAAACCTGACCAACACCCTGGCGCCCGCTGACAGCAAAGCAGGCGGTAATCAACGCGTGGAACTGCAACCTCTCGAAGCCACTCTCGACGACGGCGTGCAAGTCTCCAGCAGCACCGCCAGCTCGCAGGTCGCGACGTCGGCGGACGTGGACATGGAGAAAGTCGCGGCGCTGCGCCAGGCCATCGACAGTGGCACCTATCAGGTCAGCGCGGATTCGATCTTCGACGGCCTGGCCTCCAGCGTGCGCGAAACCCTTCCATGAGCGTTGGTCGATGAGCAGCAGGTACCTATGAGTCTGGCGAAACACTTGGAGTTGCAGCAGCAGGCGATCGTCGAACTGATCGACTGGCTGGAACTGGAACGGCGTGCATTGGCCCAGGCCAAGGTCGACGGTGAAAAGCTGCAGGAACTGACGGCGTGCAAGCAGGCGGCGTTGCAGAAGCTGGAGCAGTTGGAAGCGATTCGGTCTGGGGCGCAGTTGAAGCTCGGCTATGGGGCAGGGCGGCAGGGGGCGCTGAAGGCGGCGCAGGATGCCGATTGCGTCGCGGCCTGGCGGGAAGTGCAGGCACTGGCGCGGCGGGCGCGGCAGCTTAATATCGCCAATGGCGAGGCGTTGGGGCTGCGGATGGCGAGTAATCAGCGGGTTGTCGGGTTTTTGAATTCGGTTATTGGTAACAAGTTGTATGGGCCGGATGGGCGCAGGCTGCGCGGCGTTGATTGAGTAGTGATGTTGTCTGTGTGATCGAAACAAACTTAGGCAGCAAACCGACGAGAAGGTTAAACGCGAACAAGAGGCCGCTAAGTCGGGCCCCTATGAAGGTGATTGGTCATCCGGTAAGACCCTTCGGGGTAAAACCTAGATCACTGTGCCGGCCGGCAAGCCTCCAGTGATTTATGTCCGCGTGGCTCATGACACTAACTGCATGGTCATTGCGCTATATACCTTCAGCCCCTGCAGATCGCTGGCCCTTGCCTGAGTGCAGCCCAGTTTGGCCAGCCAACGGTGTGCAGGGTTCTTGTCCAACGCAACCGCGTGCAGCGCTACAGGTGTAAGGCCTAATCCAATCAGTACTTGAGGGCCTTGTTCACTGACCAACAGGAATTCGTCCGCGCCCACGCCAACTGCCCGGTCCAGCCCGGCATAGAGGTTGCGCTTCCAATCAGTGATGTGCGACTGCCAACGGGCAAAATTGCCTCCCCCTTTTTGGCGGTACTCGTCGCTCTGCAACACGGCAAGCGTGTCGACTGAATGCAGGGCCAGGTAGGCCGGGCAATCGCCGCTCAAGGCTTTGAACCGCTGCGAGGAGCTGAATCCGCTCACCGAGATCAGCGCTGGCAGTTTTTCCAGGCTGTAAAACGCATTCCACTCAGCTTCGCTGGCGGGGTCAGCGTAGTTGCATTCGACTGTATAAATCATCATGTCACTTCGTTGGTTGATGTTTAATCATGCTAGTGACACGGTAATGATCCATAAAACGACTTTTCGGCACTCTTCAGTGATTAAACATCAAGGTGGAGGCCTTGACTTGAACCAGGAATGCCCATGCGTCGAAAGCTCCCGAGTAACGCTGCCCTGATGGCCTTTGAAGCAGCAGCCCGGCATGGCAGTTTCGCCCGTGCCGCAGACGAGTTGGCCCTGACTGAAGGCGCCATCAGCCGGCAGATAGGCCGTCTGGAGGCGTTTCTGGGGGTCACGTTATTCGAGCGTGTTGGCAACCGTGTGCGGCTCTTGCCCAACGGTGAGCGCTACGCGGCCCAAGTGCGCGAACTACTCGACCGGCTCGACAGGGACAGCCAGTATTTGATGGGCCAGCCCAGCGACGGCGCCAGCCTGGATATCGCCGTCAGCCCAACCTTTGCCCTGCGCTGGCTAATTCCGCGGTTGGCCGGCTTTGGCCAGCAACACCCGAATATCTGCGTGCACCTCTCGGAACGTATGGAACCGTTCGTGCTAGCCGGCAGCGGTTTTGATGCCGCCATCCATTTTGAGCACCCGGCGTGGACGGGCATGCAGACGCATCGCCTGTTGAACGAAGTGTTAATTCCGGTTTGTCACCCTGGCCTGCTGAAGCCGGGCAAGCAGGCAACGGCTCTGGATTCACTGCCGCGATTACACCGACGACAGAACCCGGATGCCTGGCAGCGTTACGCCCAGCAAACCGGGATTGTCCTGAGCAACGCCGCGATGGGCGCGCGTTACGATTTGCATGCGATGCTGATCGAAGCCGCGCTGGCGGGGCTCGGCGTGGCACTCGTACCGCGCCTGTACGTGGAAGCCGAACTGGCGCAAGGCCGGCTGGTCGCGCCATGGCCACAAGAGAAGAATGTCGCCAAGGCCTTTTGCCTCGTGCTACCCGAACCGCTTGAACTGAGCCGCGCGCCCATCCAGGTATTTGCGCGTTGGCTGTTGGAGGAAGCGCAGGTGAAGTAGGGGACGCGGTGGGGCCTGTACCGGATTGGTTCAGACGCTGAGCGACTCAGAACTTCACATTGAAACCGGCATGCATCAGCGTGGTCGATGGCCACGCTGGGCATCAGGTCGAAATTCACGGTATCGCGGAACGCTTCATTGATCCGCGCGCCATTGAGATAAACCGCCAGCCCCTTTGGAGTTCCTTATTCCTGGCGGGATAAATGCGTCAACGTCTGTTTGCAAAACCACGACCTATTAGTAGGGAGTTAAGACTTTTGGATGAGTTGAAGGGGCGTGCAATGTGTTTTTTTGATTTTGTGTAATAAGGAAGAGGGGGTTAGTTGGTTTAATACAGTAGTCGAGGTTTTATTTTTATGGAGGTGTAAATGCCGTTGCGGTCTACATTGATAGACGCCCGTCATCAGGCACAGAGTTTTGGACAGATTTGTGGGGCTCCCGTCGGACCTTAACGTGCCATGACGTTGACGATTACATGCAGGATGAAGGCGGGTCCATAACAAGGCTGGCCCTGTTCATCTTCGATACGCCAGATCGACGTGAGTGTGCAGGTCTCCCTTGGGGCGCCGAACTCCACGCTGATACGTACCGGCTGGCCGGGCAGGGTGTCGGCGATGGGGATTTCGTTGTTCAGGCTGCGCAGGTGGGTGTCCATCACCACTTCCAAGGGAACGCCGGACGCGCTGCGGCGAGCGATTACGTATTCGCCGTCGACCCGTACCAATTTCCGACCGCGCCACGGGCGGGCGCCAAGGTTCTGGATCTCCCAGGTTTTCTGAAACGTCTCACCGGGCAGCACCACGGTCTGGTCTGGGGTGGTGACATCCGCGTTGAAGACAGCTATGTCGCTGGGGTCACGCAGGCCGGTGGCGCGATTAGTGGTTGCCATTGAACAGGCATCGCCCGGTGCGCCAGCCAGGTCGGCGAAGTAGCGGAATAACAGCAGCGGCGAAACCTGCAACGCCTTGGCCAGTTTGATCAGGGTGCGTACTGAGGGATCTTGTGAGGCTCCGCCGGTCAATCCGTAGAGGTAGGTTCGGGAAATGCCGGCTTCTTTGGCCAGGGCTGTCAGGGGCTTTCCCAGTTCTCGGCTGCGTCGCATAACCAAGGCTCGAAGCGTATCGCGTGTTCTGATGTTCATATTCGAGTGTTGATCTCCGGTCCTTGGTGATAGTCGTCACGTTGTTCGCCAAAAAGGACAACCTGCTCGCCGCTACGTATATCGAGCGATGCACACTTGCGACCTGCTAGCGACGTGGTGAAGGACATGGATAGGTCCCTTTTGGGTTGGCTACATCCAGTGTCGTGGTTTCTCGCATGCTTGCGAACCTTGTGTGTGTTGCATTCCTTTACAATCATCTTTGGATATAGCGATGACTCAAATAAAAACGTGCTGTGAATCCATTGTTCGATCAGGCTTCGGCATCCTGCAAATGTCTGATGCCATGCTGCAGGACTACAAAAAAATTGTTGATGGATATTCAGCAATCTCTCAGGCCACTAAAGATTCATTTTCCTTTGTTCAAGACACTGACGGGTTTTTTCCGTTTGGAGCCGAATACTCAAGTATTGAGGACCATCCCGACTTATGTGAGCGTTTCTGTTATTGGCCCGTGCATGTGTCTAAGCGAATGCCCTGCGAGTTTACCCAGAGTGATTTTTTTGCCGCTGTGGCTACTTTTGAGCGACAGGTCAACGAGTTGGCTCAGGAACTCATGGATGACGTCTGTGAAGAGTTTGGAGTCGCGCCACTAGCCCCATTTCGCTCGGCATCCTACGTGCAACTATGCGTCTATGGCGCTCAGGCTACTGGTAACCATCGTCAGTTTGCCCAAGACCCACACGAAGATGGTCATATGCTCTCATTCATCAAACCTAATCGTGACGGGCTGGTTTTGGTGAGGGGCGGTTCACTGGAACCCGTGCGTCTCCTGGAATGTGAAATTGCAGTATTGTCGGGGTCTTTGCTAACAGAACTCTCCGATCATGCAATTCCTGCTGCGTACCACGCAGTTCTTGCGCCTCTAAGGCCGGTAGCCAGAAGCTCCCTGATCTACTTTGCCAATCCGAACCCGGAGCAGGCGCTGACAAGTTTTTTCCGCCGGCAACCCATCGATTTGAATAGTGCCGTAAACACCCGCCACACCGGGTTCGGTAACCAGCCTATTCAACTTCTCTAATATTCTCGCGGGTTCGAACATCCCATGTTTCTAAACTTCAACGCTCTTTACCTCGAAGGCTTGCTTTTGGGCATGGGGCTGTTCGCCGCGCCTGGTCCGAAAGACACCTTGGTCATCCGCCAAGGTGTGGGCCGGGGTCCGATCTGGGCCGTGGTTGCTATCTGCGTACTCGCCGATGTCCTACTGATCGCTGTTGGCGTCGCAGGGTTGGGTTCATTGCTGGGAAGTCGGCCGGGTGTGGTGGCGCTGTTGCTGCTGTCCGGTGCGGCGTATTTGCTTTGGTTTGGCGGTCAACGCTTGCTGGCCTGCCTACGTAACCAGTCCATGCCCAACACGCAAGGCGGTCACTCGCAACGAGGCTTGCTGCGCACCGCACTGGTGCTCGGGTTTGCCAATCCTTACGCCTGGCTTGATACCGTCGTGCTGATCGGCTCGATCGGCGCAGCCAAACCCACCGGCCAACAAGCACTGTTCGCGAGTGGCGCGATGACGGCATCGTTGGTGTGGTTTGTGATACTGGCGCTGGGATGTCAGCGTTTGACGCGGCTGTTCCAGGCGCCAGTGGTGTGGCGCTGGTTGGATGCGGGTGTGGCGGTGTTGATGGTGTACCTGGCCGGGATGTTGATCACTGATTCAGTGGGTGTCTTTCAGCAGGTAATCGGGGTCAGACTCTGAAGAGTCCAAAGGGCTGCGAACGCCTCAATGTCGTCTTTCACCAAGTCGGCTTGGACGTATCGCGCTGGAGAAAGAGTAATCTGCCGGTTGCGATAGGCCGAAGTCGGCCAGAAGCGGACGCTTAGTGCAGAAAATAAATCTGTCCCCCCCTTTTATTGCAAGCAGACACTGGAACAGTCCATGACAGCAGGACGGCTCATTAGGCTGCATCGCGCCCGTAGCGAATGGTCAGGTGCTTTCTGCTTCTGACAGGGCCTTGGCCACTACGGCAGGTAAGCTTCCGGGCGCCCTTATACGCATTTGCTTGTTCAAATTAAAACGACCGAACACAACCGTGATGTCAGAAACCGAGACGTCAAACTCTCGGGCGAGAAACTTAACCATATGGTCAGTCGCCCTGCCTGCTACGGGTGCGGCGGTGACGCTGATCTTGAGTTGACTTCCTTTCGCCTTGCCGATGGCATCCTTTTTGGCGCTCGGAGTTCCAAGTATGTTCAGAACTAAAGTCTCTCCATCCCACCCACAAAACGAGGACATCTCAAAGCCACGGCCGGATGATTTCTTTTTGGTAATCGCTTTTGCTTTCTTCACATGGATCCTGCGTAGGTCGGATAAAAATGCCTAACTAAGGTAATCGGGGTCACTCCCCGATTGTTCTGTCGGCTAAGGTCGCAATAAACGGCGCTTGGTTGCGCCGACCCGGAGGAATTGCGCGACGCGAAAACGCCCAAACGCCCGGTTGATTGTGTAGTTGGTTGGCGTTTTTTTCAAATGCCGACCCTAACCGCCGCTCACCTTCGATGCCCATTCATGGACGGGCTTTAAGCGATCAATCGCAGCGGACAACGCTTCGATCGAGTCGCTCAATGGGTCAATTGGAGTCCAAATAGTCAGGTGAGGCGAAACCAACATAAACGTCGAATTCGCGTCTGCCCCATCCTTTCTCAGCACGGTCACAGCTTGGCGGGCTCGGCCATGGTAGCTCCGGTCTTTGTTGAGGCAGCCGATGGCTTCGGTGAGTATTGAACGCCATAACCCATCGGTGATTTCGGAGAGACGAAACTCGCGTCCACCTAAAGTGTCCTCCAGGATTTTCGGTCTTGAACTTAGCTGCCACGCGTCTCTCGCGAAACGCAGGGTGATGTCCTGAGGATCGAGTATATCTGGCACAAGTCGTAGTAACGCAGGGATTTCCAGTTCGGATTTTATCAGCGTTGCAATCGGCCAGCCGCTGTATTGCAAGCCCTCGAGATTGACTCCCACGCGCGCTTTCCCATCGTTCGGGTATATCGCGAGGTTCCATTGAACTCCTTCGTGTCCATCACTAATTCCAAAGGAGGGTTTGTTTAATTGGCCGAATGGTCGTCCTTTAATACCCAGCAATTCGGTGAATCCGTGTAATAGATGGGCGTATAGGGTGTTCCTGCTGGAGCGCGTAGACTGTTTGCGGGGAGGAGCACCCGCTTTTGATACATCGATGTTTTCTTTTTGCGCTTCCATGATGGTTACTGCACTTACGTCCGATACCGACGCGAGTATGGATTGAACCGCAAGAATTGCATCGTCCGGGTGAAGATTGAAGAACTCACGCCTTCTCTGTCGGAGTGGCAGGAGCTTTGTATGAACCAGCGACTCAAACTTCTGGCAGTCGTTCACTGCAATCTGATGGGTTACCTCCCAAAGAAAATCACCCGTCGAGCTCTGATTTATTTCTGCACAGCGAACAGCAGGATCTCTAGCGGTTCTTCCGATCTTGCACACCGGAAGTTCGATGTCTTTAACCCCGAGGATATATACATATCCTCTCTCAGGGGCAGGATAGTTTTCCATAATGGTCTACCTACAGTTGTATAGGAAACTAGCTCCTTAAGTCACCGGTCGGAATGGCTTGCAAACAGCACTTTCCACTTACCACCTGGCGT
The DNA here is from genome assembly GCF_003058185.1 of Pseudomonas sp. GV105. Lineage (NCBI taxonomy): Bacteria > Pseudomonadati > Pseudomonadota > Gammaproteobacteria > Pseudomonadales > Pseudomonadaceae > Pseudomonas > Pseudomonas sp. GV105. The sequence goes on along the minus strand of NZ_QBUF01000003.1, from coordinate 322,661 downwards.
GAAGGTAACTCGCCTCGAAAATATCAATTTAGCACGCGGAGTCGCCTACAGGCCGAATGATTGAGTTAAGGCCGAGGCTCGATCGACCGCTCCGGGGCGGATAGCGACGGTTTAGAGTCGACTGTCGTTATAAATAGTCAGACTTTCGTCTGTTCCGCCGTCTTAAAGGCATCGTCGACCTCGACTCCGAGGTATCTGACAGTGCTTTCAACTTCGTGTGACCTAGGGTAATTAGAGTCAAACTCTGAAAAATCAAAAAGGGCTGAAATGCCTCAATGTCGTCGCTCACCAAGTAGACTTGGGCGCGTCACGCTGGAGAAAGAATAATATGGGAGTTCAACGACCGCGACGGCACTCTCAACAGTCTCTAAGTTCATAGAAACGGTTTACTTTGGCCCTGTTGCCATCTTGGCGCTTATGGGATCGTACCTATGAACGGCAGTCAGCGAAGGCGAACCTTTTATTCGGCTTATGATCAAGTATGAATAAACGTCGTTTCAATTAGGAGGTCCTGATGGCCACTGCACATGTTTTCATCGCCGTCAGCCTGGACGGCTTCATCGCCCGGCCAGATGGCGACATTGATTGGCTTTTGCAGCGTGATGATCCGACTGAAGATCATGGCTACTGCGCCTTCATTGCCGACAAGGATGTGATCGTGATGGGGCGAGGCAGCTATGAGAAGGTGCTGACCTTCGACACATGGTTCTACGACCGGCCCGTCGTGGTGCTGTCTGAACAACTGGCCGGTACGCCGGTGCCCGAGGCGTTGAAGGGCAAGCTGCGCTTCTCAAACCTCGCACCAGGGGACCTGATGGCCGAACTGGATGGGCAAGGCGTGCATCGTGTCTATGTCGATGGCGGGCAGTTGGTGCAATCCTTCCTGCGCGATGGATTAGTCGCCGATATGGTGATTACCACTGTTCCCGTACTGATCGGATCGGGAAGGCGATTGTTTGGGGCCCTTCAGCAGGACATTGACTTGGAACTGGTATCCAGCTGCAGCTTTGCTTCGGGGTTGGTGCAGTCTACCTATCGGTTGACGGTATGACCGGTTCGCGAGGATGTTCGATCTAGAGCAATGAGGGGAGAGGGGGGATTTATTTGCCGAGGCCGATTCTCGTGAACGTTGCCTTTTCTTCTGGCTGGCAGTCAGTTAGTGGTCGACTTCTGCCGGATATGACAGGCAGAAATCGGCCAGAAGCGGGCATTGGGTGGCACATGGCGATATATTCCGGGCATAGCAATCCACCTTCATTCATGATACTCGCTAAAGACAATGGTCAGGAAAGACATGAACTTCACCGACGAATTAGTAGCCGCCTTCCCGGCAAGCAATCCGGTACCTCCAGTATTACGACAGACCATGGAATTCCTGGAAGCACTAGGCTGCGTCCGTCACTATCGGACCGGGGGCCGCTACATGACTTTGCATCCCGAACCTGAATACAACAACAGCGCTATCACCGCCTTTCACGTTCCGGACTCCGCCGATACTGCTCGATGGACGGCCTGCGAAGATCCCAGAGTAAACGAGCGGCTATCAATATTCCTCAGGACTGGTGGCGATGGATCGTGGGCAGGGTTATGGCTGGACGACCACGATCAGCAGCGAATCGTCCATCTTGGCTCGGGCTCGGGATCAGACATGCTCTGCGTCTTGACCAATAGTACGCAAGACCTGATTCGCTTACTGGCCATCGGTTACAACGAGCACTGCTGGCCAGAGGAGTTTACGAGAACACCGGCCGAACTGCGGGAGCAGCAATACGCAGATGATGACTACCCCGCACCACCTAGGGCATTGCGGGCTTACGTGGAACGCACGCTTGGCCTCAGCGTCCCGGCGCGCGCATCAGATCTCATCTCAAGCACAACAAGCATGGACGCGCATGAATCCAGTGATCCTTTCTGGAACTGGCTCAAACAGGTAAGAAATGATTGAAAGGTCCCGTCACTATCTCGACCACCAGAAGGTCAGAGAATCGCAGGATTTTTCATCAAGCCTTGGATTAATTGGCCGCTCGCAACGGGCGTAGACCAGCAAAAAATCGACGTTAGACACGTAATCGCGAGCTGCCTAATCCAAGCTTCGAAGCCACGATAGGGGAAAGATATGGCAGGAGGGAACATCATCTGCGGCACCTTCCAAAGTGCTGACAAATCCGGATCAGCCTTGGAGGTTGTGTTAGAGGCACTCCCGTTGCAGGCTCACGAACTGGTCGAAAATGTTAAACAGCAACTCGATACAGCAGAATTTGTCCTCATAGAGGTTGAACAAGCGAAAAGCTTGCTTCCATTCTTACAGGTCTACCAGGCTCAATTGATCGCTGAGATCGGGCACGATGATTGGGCTCGCGCAACGCAGGAGGAAGAGTCTTCGCTTGAACCTGTCGCGGCAAAGTGGGGATCAGGTAAGGGATGGAGACTTTACTGTGTGCGAGATCTCGTAGGGGCCTGTGAAAATTCGTTGGTAGAGATGGAACCAGTCTGCATCACGTTTAGTTAACTGCTTCCAGCTCGTTTTCACACAACCTGGGTCGATAGCAGCCCTTTGCCAAAGGCAGCCATCGACCAACAGCACCCCCTGGGCTCCTTCCGCGTTGCGGGTTCAACAAAGGCGAAACCGCTCCGCGAAGACACCCAGGGGTAAAGCATGGCCCTTCGGCCGATGCTTACAGACCGACCGCTATCGGCCAAAAGCCGCCTGTCGATTGCCTTGACGCTGAAACCATGGACTCTCAATCTGTTATCGAACCCAACGCACTGTAAAGCTCTTGTCGAGCGAGAGGAAAATCCTCAAGCCTTGTCCTGGCTTCCAGCGTTGCGCGTGCTTTGGCAACAGACGCGGGCCCCAGGATACCAATGGCGCGTATGGCAGCCCAACGAGTGAAATGGTTCTCGGGATCTGAAACCAGCAAAAGTATTTTTTCAAAGTCTGCATCATCGGACGCATGCTCTGCCAGCAATCTGGCAATACCAAAGATATCAATTGGGTATGCAACCTGGTGCACGCCCAGATACATCGCCCTATCGATCAATTCGTCAAATGAAGAGTCCATGGTGTCTCGTAAGGTAGTCGGGGTTTCCACGTAGCTGAGCCAAGACAAGACTTTGTCAGAACTCATTAAACGTGCAGGGTGCAGCCGTCAGGTTACACGACCGTTTAGCCGAGGGCTGATAAACAGTTGTGGATTTTTGTCGGTGTCGGAAGCCGCTTTTGAGTCGATTCTGCCTGTCGTCTATGACAGAAAACAGCTATGATGCGGACGACGGTAGTAGGCTACATCAAAGTTCTACCAGAGTTACTTACAGGCTGATTAAGCACTGAGGTCTATGGAAGCGATTCCACTATAATTTATTTATAAATGAACTGATACCCAACAATATAAGAGCCTATCTTATTGGAGTGTGCAGTCACCAAAACGACATCCATGCCTTTTTTCCTTCGTTCGTTGAACTCCAACTCAGTGGTGCACAGCTCAATCCAGCGCTCAGTATTTAAATCCTTAAACCGCAAGCCCGCCTCACACCGGCCAGACCTTCCAAAGGAAGGTCCCGGAATATGTAGCTCATAAGCTGATTCATAATGAACAATCTCGCCAGGCAACAGATAAGTAAAAACCTTATAACTATTTAAAGATAATACAAGACCCAGACAAACGCCCCCCACAAAAGAGTCGGCAACTCGCTTCAAATCTCTTCCGTCAGGGCGATAGTAAATTGCTCGTCCGGCAAAAACGAGTCCAACCAAACAGCCAGCGACTATATAGGTGGTCCACTCAGGAATCGACGCCATTAAAACGATTCGAGTCCCAATGCGACTAGCCCAAAGCATATAAATAATCCAGCCCACCACCAAAATCAGGCACGTCGCCGCCCAGAAAGCTTTTTTCTTTGGCTCGTTTTCAAATGAAGGATATTCCATTCCCTGAATGCTCTATTTTTTATTTCCAACATGAGTCGAAGGCAGCGCAGCTCAACAGCCACAGGCTTGTCACGACGCCCCTCAAGATATTCACGGCTTTCGCCGAGGTGTGCAATAGCACCGAGACCAGAGTGCCGGCGTGCGCGCCCGGAACGACGCCAGGGTGATTGAGAGCGTGCCGACCATCAGGCACTCATCTGAATAGCCCCCACTCTAGTGGAGACTTTAGATTTCTGCTTTTGGACAACCTCTGCCTGTCGCCGCGGACGACAGTCGACCGATCGGATTAGACTACACCGGGGTCCTGTCAGAGATTATTTCCATGCTGATTAAATGCCAAAGGTGCGGTCAAGGTGACGTTCGAGCAATGCGGGTCTGCTCTACACAACTTTTACTGTGGGTGTGCGACGAGTGTGAAGCAACGTGGGCGAGCCAGATTGAGGTGAATGTCTGCAATTTTGAAGACTTCGGGACATTAATGGCCGGCATGGGACGCAAAGGTTTATGGTCAGAATTAGAGCCACAGTGATAATTTCGTCATCAACTACTGTCTATCAAAGGCCCCTTTTGGCCGTTTTTTGCCCGTCGCGCAGAACGGCAACCGACCCTAAGCTGTCCTTCGCGACCGGCAAAAAACGACCCGTTGCGGACGTTCAGAAACCTTTCGACTAAGTACTTACGATCACAACGGCACAACCAGTTATCGTTCTAGCGCCTGCTTCAAGCCGAACGCTTAGACCAGATCAACAGCCCTGACCTCTATAGCTCGTTGAGGGACAAAGCTGGCACCCTGTACTGTGCAGGATCTGAATCAACGTACAAGGAGGTGCTTCTAACTCTCATGACCCCTCGGTTGCCCGCTCGGGCAGCCGTTCTACAAGCCCCTCGCGGTAGCCCTGCGCTACGGTAACGATACTTAGTCGTCAGTCGATTAGACGCTAGACTCCCCGAGCAAGTTGAAAACGTTTGCGAATACAAAATTAAGAATAGAGTTTTGATTCGAAAACAATGGGCAGCAGTTATAGATCATGCTACTTGGCGAATGCACGGCTGCCCAAATAAGTATCAAACTCAGTCATTCGGCATGCGCAAACTTTTTCTATGAACGGACGCAGGGGAAGTAATGCTATGACTGACAACGACATCCGCTATTTTGGTCGCGACCTTATAGAACTCATTGACGTTAAATCCGCCAGAGACGTTTTATTATCCAGCGACATGTTCAAACACTCTCCGCGCATGAGTCGCCTGCTCAACTATCTTGTTGAACAGGCCATCGTCGAGTCGGTGCGCGACACCAGCGAATACGCCATCGGCATCAGCGTATTTGACCGCGACCCATGTTCGTACAGCACGGGCGAAGACCCGGTCGTTCGGGTACAGGTGGGGCGCTTGCGGGCAAAGCTGAGGAATTACTACGCAACATTCGGGCGTAACGCCAAGGTCAGGATCGTGATTCCCCTGGGTTGCTACATGCCCACCTTCCAGCGCCAGTCAGCAAACGCCACCGGGGTTGCGCCCAGCCATGCGTTTTGTATCTGCCCGTTCAAATGCCTGTCTTCACAAACGAGGTGGGAATGCTTTACCGAAGGGCTGCATGAGGAATTGACCCACCACCTGTACAAAAAGCTCGACAGGAAAATCATCGTCGAGTCCGCAGCTACTTGTGCAGGCATTCACCCTGCGCAATCACTCGACAGTGTGCCCTGCAACGGCATCGGTCACCGTCTGGAGGGCAGTGTCCACGTGGACGCGGAACGGATCAGAACGTCAGTACGCCTGATTGATGTAACAACAGGCTATGTGGCCTGGTCGGAACAGTTCAATCGCGCGGCGTATACGGCCATTGCACATCAACAAGAACTGGCGTCGTCTATTTGTTATGCACTACAAGGCTTCCTGGCAATGCATGCGAGTATTCTTTCGGAGCACTCAGCCCATAACAGCGGCACGGCGTTACTGTAACGATACTTATAAAAACATCGCGTTATTCATACGCTCCCCCTCGAACCACTGGAATGCGCTAACCACTGATTAGCCTCCCGGCGATTCAAATAGCCAGTCGCGCGGAATGAACGACTGACAAACTTTAATGTGTTAGGGATTAACAGGTGAAAAAATGACTACGTACACTATTGAGTTCAACTTTGAAAATTCCGAACAACAGGCCGTGCTCGCGGCTTTACAGGCGCAGGGTTATAATCTGCTGGCTTATAAAGGCGCCGTTGGCCCCAACCAGCTAACCACTGGCGTACCGACCTGGTTTTCGGTCCCTTACGGCGACCAGTTCGGCATCGTCGACATTTATTACAAACCTAAATACAAGTTGTACGTCAGCACCCAGGCCGATATCGCTGCCAATACAACGATTCTCATGAAATCCCTGTCCCGGCCCCTCGAACTTGGCATTGCGCAAACATTCAACTCTGACGGCACCTTCGTTTCAGGCGGGGTCAGCAATGTTCCCGCTGATAGCCTGGGGCTGTTCAATAATCGGCCTGCGGGTACGCCACCGCTGACAGTGGGCCTTGCCGGCCTTGTCACTACCCCTTCAGGAGGCGAACAGTACTTGCCGTTCTGCGCATTTACCTTGAACCCACAGGGTTCAATCATGATGAAGCCGCTGGAAACCATTTTGCTGGTTGCAGCGCAACAGAGCCTGGAGTCAGGTAATGTCCAAGCCAGCGTTTCGGCGCCTGGGTGCACCTTCTCGTTCTCCGCGAGCGTGGGCAAATATGACATGCAAGTGCTGCCCAGCACCTTTGCCATTACCAACCTGAAAGGTAAACCTTCGGTTTCCCCCGTAAGTTCCGGCTCGACCATTGGCACCATCGTCAACTCGGCCAAGTGACCGGATTTTAAATAGGTGCACTACACCCGTGTCCGTCCTGGCGGAAACGGGTGTTTTTCTATCTGGCGGGAGGTGCCTGTGTGTGAATACAGACCGTACGTACTGTTGTGTGCCTGCTTGATAACAGGCCTGTTGACTCAGGTTTGCCACGCGGCGCCGTTGCGGCTGACGCTTTATCTGAACATTGAAGCCCGGCAATTTTTGAATGCCACTAACCAGTCCATTGTCATCGTTGTACCCGACCCCTCGTCTGAAGGAGACAACAGCGTAGTGGCTATTAATTTACCGCCGCCTATCACGGACTCGATGGTGGTGGTCATTGAACCGAAGACCAGCATTTATGTTGCCCACGGTGTCGTCAGCTCCGCACAGGCTTTTAAAATCGGGGTGTCCAGCCCTGTCTTGTATGGCAACGCGTACAGCTTCAACGGTTATAAAATTAACGGAAACGGCAAAGGCAAGGACGGCAGCGTGGGTATCTACTACGACGCACCCCCTAACGCGAAACCGCTGATCACGGGGCAGGCGTTATTTATCTATGACAGTGACACAGGAAAGCCTGCTTCACCGTCGCCGATCAATGGCTTCACCCTCAACCCCTTTCAATCTCGCTATATCTCGCAGCCGGCCGCCGTTATATGGGCGCTGATCGGCAGCAATATCAGCAGCGGCAGCGTATTGCCTAACAGCGTGCTCAAGTCTGTATCGCCGTATCTGTCCTATGCCAACGCATCGACACAAGGGCGTTCGTCCTTTCAAATCAGTCGTTACCTCGAAGTACCCTTCAATGAACAGAACCAGGCCAGTATTCATTTTGACTTATCCCTTAACGCCTTCGAATGTGGGCCCTACCCGAAGTAGCGCTACGGTAACGATACTTACCCAGGTTGTGCCACTAACGTGCTACTGCGTCAGAAAAATGGGTCGATTCTGGAACAAATGCAGTGACAAGTAATTCTTGCAGTGTGGGACGAATTTGCGGTGACGTCCATTTCTGCTGGTTTTGGAGAGAGCCAGACTGAAGCCTATGAAAAAACGTTTATCAACGACTTAGCTCAAGCTGACAAACGCTCCAATAGACTGATTTTTAACTACAGAGAGCATGGTGTTGGCGCCGACGCCGAATTGCCCTAGTTGCCGATATATCTCTGACCCGGTCAGACTCCTCGCGAGCCACTACCTTTGCTAGATTTGTGTTGATTTAAAGGTGGGTCAGTCTCACGTCAGCTCGCGGGTCAATTCTGCATTGGCGTTAACACATATGGGCGGTCTGTCGCGTAATTTCAGAGTCGTCTTTAGTGTTTCATTACTATTGGTCTTGCTTATTTTTCACAAATTAGCGTGGTTTAAGATTGGAACTTTTTAGGGTGATCTTACGAAAATTATCTAGTGGTTTATCTGTGATGAAAATATTAATGCACCTCTGGCTCGTAGCCACCGAGTCACCCATTGCTACGCTTATTTTTAGTGGGTAACAGCCGAGCTGTTACACGGTGTATCTGTAACGTTACTTACCAGAAGCAGGGGAGTTCGCGAATCTCAAATGGTCGCAGCCAATGACGGCAACGACGGTCAGCCGCGGTAGTGATTGCAGGACATTGCGATCCAAGCCAGCGGAGGCCTTATCACTTGGAGATTTCTAGAATGTCTGATGATCTGATTTGTCTCGACTTAAGCCCTAAGGAATGGACATGAAAAGTAAAAATCTGATTGTGCTGTTTTGTGCCGGTTCGCTGTTCAGCACGCTGGCGACTGCGGATGTTAACGTGTTCCGAGCGATCGATAGAAAAAACGCCACTTATGCGAAGGTAGCAGATGCGCAATGGAGGATTGACGAGGATGGTCTGTCCACATTTGAAGCAGCAAACTTCATTGTGCCCGGAAAGCCTTGCAAGGTCCGGTTCACTGTCGTTGGGGTCAACCCGCCGTTCAATCAGGGCGACCAGGGTCCGATCCACAATATGGCCGGATATATTGGCGTTTACTCTCCTCAGCACGGAGGGCTGGGGCATTGGAGCATTACCAAGGACCCCGCGCCGGCTGTCCCGGCTGAAATCACGAACTTTGTGATTGCAAACCATGCGTCGGAGGTAAATGTCGGCTATACCGGAGGCAGTCCTTCTCAATGCCTCACTCCGGCACAGCCAAATTAGTACTGCCAGAGCGCAATTGATATTGTGATGACTGATTAGAACTACAGTCAATTGAGAAGAGGTGTCTGGTTAGCACCTCTTCTTTTTTTAGGAGAGTCTTATGGCTGTTCTGCATTATTGTTATTCATTCACAAGCGATGTCCTCAAAAAAGATCTCGCTGGAACCCCAGATGAAGTCATTGCTCGGTTGCACCAAAAATCAGCTGAGGCGTGCAGAAAGCCGTCCCATGTGATGGCGGAGGCTTTAGAGGCAGTGCGTTTTAGCCCTTCTTGGCTTACCGATGAGGAAGAGAGTGATCGCCCGGCAAAGCAATTGCTGGTATGCCTACTTGGGCATTGTCATCCAGTACTCTCGCTAGGTCGAAGCGGTGAGCTTCCGTATCATTTGATTCTGAAGGCTCTACTGACGGATGCGGGGTGGAGTAACGAGCGAATCACTGACCTTATTCGTGGAAAGCCAGCAACAATCTTGTTTTCTATGGCGGAGAGAAAAGATTTGGAAGCGATATTCACTGGCCTCACTGATATCGTAGGTATTCTCGGTCCCGATGAATGCGCCAAGCTGACCATGGAGTTGAATTCAACTCGCGATTATTTCTTCATCGATCATGCGCGTCACGAAGAAGTTCTCGGCGGCATTGTTCCGAATTGGTCAGGTCAAGGGGCTGTGCTGGCGAAGTCTGCATGGTCAAGGGCGGTTGACATGCTGAGCAGTCGAGCCTCCGAGCGTGACGCGCTGATTTTGATACTGGATTGATTGTTTAGGTCAGCGGTAAAACCCGACGGGCGGCCAGACAGATAGAAGCAGCGACCTCCTGCTGCCACTCCATGGTCTGGGGGCCTGTTTCTCATCAAACTGGTCCACCCATAACAAACGTCCGCTTTGGCAGCTTGTAAGCTTGGCCGTCAGCCTCAGCTTGCAATCATGGAAGCGAAACCGAGCTGTAATCAGGTAGTCCAGAGCGTTGTGGTTAACGGTTTCAACCGGCACCACGAGCACGAACGTGGTCGAAAAGTTTTGGTATGCCTGGTATGCCAACAGACGTGTAACAGAACTGTCTTGACCTCTGCCTTTTTTTATCGCAGATCTGCTCATCCAACCGATTGGACAGATAGCTGAAAATTTTCTCAAGTCACCAAGGCCTTTGTGATTGGTGGGAAGCCTATTGGTAACCGTCCGGCCAGCACCCTCTCCTGACAGCCCTCCAAATTAGCCAAGATAGTGGACACCATTTTTTAGTGGACACTATCTTGGATACCGTTGCCCCAGCCCGTCGAACTGGCCGCCGCCCCAACTTCTCGCTGGCGTTCAAACGCCAAGTCGTCGAGGCGACCCTCCAGCCTGGCGCCTCCGTGTCGTTGATCGCTCGTGAGCATGACGTCAATGCCAACCTGGTGTTTCGCTGGCGGCATCAATATCAGGAAGGGGTATTCGGCACCGTCAGCCAGAGCGCAACGCTTTTGCCCGTCCAGGTGATGGAGGCGCCAATCGATCTGCCGCGCGTCGTCCAGCCACAGGCGGAGTGTCATTCCGAGATCGCAGTTGAGGTCGGAAAAGCCAAGCTGCGTATCATGGGCGCACCCGATCCGCAGACGCTGCAATTCGTCTTGCAGCAGTTGCTGCGATGATTGCCCCGCCCGCTGGAACCCGTATCTGGATCGCCGCCGGCGTCACGGATATGCGCCGTGGCTTCGATGGTTTAGCGGCACTGGTGCAGACACAGTTGGAAGCCGACCCGTTTTCCGGTCAGATATTTGCCTTTCGCGGACGGCGCGGTGACCGGATCAAGCTGTTGTGGTGGGATGGCGACGGCTTGTGTCTGTTTTGCAAACGGTTGGAACAAGGGCGCTTCGTCTGGCCGCAAGCAACCAGCGGCAGCGTGTCGCTGACGCCTGCGCAGTTATCGATGCTGTTGGAAGGCATTGATTGGCGCAGGCCAATTCGTACAACGCCTGTCCTCGCAGTCTGACTTGCCGCGCTGAAAAAATCCCCAGTAACATGCGGTCATGACTCTCGTGACCGACTCCCTGCCGAACGATCTTCAAGCCTTGAAGACTCTGGTCTCTGCCCAGCGGGCAGAGATTGAGCGCTTGAAAATGATGATCGCCAAGCTGCGTCGTACGCAGTTCGGTCGCAGCTCCGAGCAACTGGACGCGATGATCGATCAACTCCAGTTGAGCCTTGAAGAGCTGCAAGTCAGCCAAGCCGAAATGACACGGCCAGTCGAACCGGCCCCTCGCGCAGTTTCGCGCCGCAAACCATTGCCCGAACACCTGCCTCGCGAAACTCACGTGCATCAGCCCGAGTCGCAATGCACGGGCTGCGGTGGGAAGCTTCGCTATTTGGGTGAGGATGTGTCCGAAGTGCTGGAGTACGTTCCGGCACGTTTCAAAGTTATTTGCCATGTCCGTCCGAAGTGGGTCTGTCGCTGCTGCGAGCACATCGCCCAGGTGCCGGCGCCGAGTCGTCCGATAGCCCGAGGCCTTGCAGGCCCGGGGTTGTTGGCCCATGTGCTGGTCTCCAAGTTTGTCGATCATCTGCCGCTGTACCGGCAGTCCGAGATCTACGCCCGTGAGGGCGTGGAGCTGGAGCGCTCAACCCTGGCCGACTGGGTGGGCCAGAGCAGTCAATTGCTCAGGCCGCTGATCAACGCCCTTGAGCACCACGTCATGAGCGGTCACAAAGTCCATGCAGACGACACGCCGATTGGCGTGCTCGCGCCGGGCAACGGCAAGACCAAAACGGCTCGCCTGTGGACATACGTGCGGGACGACCGACCTGCGGGTGACTCGACACCGGCGGCAGTTTGGTTTGCCTACTCGCCGGATCGCAAGGGGCAACATCCGCGCGCTCATCTCAAGGGCTTTAGCGGGATCTTGCAGGCTGACGGCTACGCCGGTTTTGCTCAGCTGTATGCGACGGGCACTATTGAGGAGGCTGCATGCTGGGCTCACGCCCGGCGCAAGTTTTACGATGTCTACAAAGACTTGGCTTCACCCCTTGCCGCCGAGGCGCTGCAACGGATTGCAGCCCTGTATGCCATCGAAAGCGAGATCCGAGGGCAGCCGCCTAACCTGCGAAAAACGGTTCGGCAAAGTCGGGCCAGTCCGCTGCTGGAGCACCTGCACGCATGGCTTAATCAGACGCTGACTCAACTGTCGAAAAAGTCGGCATTGGGCGGTGCAATCCTCTATGCCCTCAACCGGTGGCAGGCCTTAACGCGCTACTGCAATGACGGCCGAATCGAAATCGACAACAACGCCGCCGAACGGGCGCTACGCGCCGTCGCGCTGGGCCGCAAAAACTACCTGTTTGCCGGTTCCGATGCCGGCGGAGAACGAGCCGCTGCGATTTACAGCCTGGTGGGTACTGCCAAGCTAAACGGGTTAAACCCACAGGCCTATCTGGCCTACGTACTTGAGCACATTGCCGAACACCCGATCAATCGGGTGAGCGAGTTGCTGCCTTGGAACATCTCTTTGAATCACACTGAACACTGCGAGGCCGCCTGATCCATGGTTAAAACTGTCCGTTTACCCAAACCCGCCCCCGACCTGTTACTGCTGCACATCGAGCTGAAGTGGATCACTCCGAAGATTTGGCGTCGGTTCGCGGTGCCTGAAAACATCACCTTGGGCAAGCTGCACCATGTCATCCAGGTCGTGATGGGCTGGAGTGATAGCCATCTGCATGAGTTTGAAATTGCTGGTGAGAATTACGGCATGCCCGACCCTGATGGTTGGGGGCCGACGGTGAACCCGGAAGCCCGTAAAACGCTGATCAAGGCGCTGAACGGAAAGCGGACATTCAATTATCTCTACGACTTTGGTGACAGCTGGCATCACAGTATCAAGGTCGAAAAAACGCTACCCGCTGTTGCCTGTCCTCAGGTGCCGTACTGCATCGACGGCGCCAATGCTTGCCCACCGGAAGACGTGGGTGGCGGGCCTGGTTACGAGGAGTTTCTGGAGGCGATGGGCAACCCCGATCATCCAGAGCATGACGCCATGGTTGAATGGCATGGCGATGTTTTTGATCCGGTGACATTTGAGTGCGAGCGCGTGAACCAGTGGTTTAAACGGATTAAGGTTTGAGTTGCAAGGCGGTGTAGCTCGGACGCTTACGCCTATTGTGCGATTGGGCACGGTAAAGTCGTATGCGAACGGCAGCAGTGGGTCGATTTCAGCCGGTCGCCACTGGCTGAAATCGGCCAGAAGCAGACATTCAAACCGCTAGCCAAATACACTGTCGAGAAGATCGCACTCAAAAATTTTGGTGCAAGTGTGCAGCCATGGAAAAGGGAGGATTCATGAGTCTTGATCTGTGCTTGGAAGCTGATAGTACGCTCACAATTTCGACGCTGAGCAAAGCACTTGCGAATGCTGGTGCTTGGGAAATAGAGAAAACGCAGCGGCCAGCGCAGTTCAAGATTACTGAACAAACACAGTCCATCTATCCACTCGCCAATACGCTCGTATCGTCAAAGGCTGGGTGAAGGCCGTTGGCCTTGATCCAGCCATGTATGGCACTCATGAGATGAGACGTACGAAGGCATCACTGATCTATCGCAGGACGAATAACCTGCAGGCGGTTCAACTGCTGCTCGACCTGTACGAAGACCTGAACGGCAAACACCGCGACATCGCCCTGGCGATCCATCAACTGAGCGAACTGGGCGTACTCCTCACCGCCAAATTGCTCGATCGTGAAACGCCTTGCCCTGGCCAACCCGCCCAACAAGCCGTCTCAGGCCACCTGCAACGGCTTGCCGCGATCAATTGACCCCAGGCCAGCTCTCCACATATTCAATAGTGAAGTCCGGATAGGAATCGACGATCTGGATCTTGTAGTCGGGGTAGCTGTCGACGATTTGCCATTTGCCAACAGAGTCCGGCCAGGAAACCACCTTCTTTACCTTAAGGTCGGGGTACTGATTCACCACTTTCACCTTGTAGTCGGGATAGCTGTTCACGAACTGGATCTTGCCGTAAATCTTCGACACATCGACCGTCGTACCGGCGTGAGCGCAAAAAGTGCAGGTCAACAGCAAGGAAGCGAGGGCAGCTTTGAACATGAGCATTTCATCCTAAAAAATCGAAGCCTCCAGTCTATCGATATCCACGCGGGCCGTTTCAACTCACCTGCCCGATTGCTGGCGGCGTCATCATACGGCACATACAACGGCTCGGCGATCTGGCTTGTGATGGCTTTGGTCAACCCCCTCAGCCTTGCCGACTGCGCGATTGAGCTCAAGCGCCATCGATGGCGTCGAGCTGCTTGGCAGCGTGAAGGCCCACGCCTTATCGCTCTAAAGCGATCACTGTAGTCCGCTATCCAAATCTAGCGGTTCGGAATTCTATTTCGCGGGAAGAAAGTGACCAGCTACTCGTTTTATACTTGGCCGGTTCAGGCTTGCTCATGCAGTCATTTCACCAGCCAGCCCATAAAGTGAGAGAAGCTGAATTCAACTCAAATCTGTCACCTTGATTGAGCGCCCATAGCTTTCCAACAAGGCTGTCATCAAGTACCACCTCTTCAGCTGTCTCGATCAGATGCCGTGTATGCAGTTTTTTTTGAAGCCTAACGCTTCTGACCATGGATCAACCTACCAATAAATAGTCCGAAGATCGGCATGATAATACTGGAACGCGGAGATGACCGCTCTGGGGCTATTTCAGCCGGTTCCGACAGGCAGCTATTGGCCGGACGCGGCCTATTCCGAATCCCCGCTCTCGACCCATAGCTGCTGGTGGTGATCGCCCGCTTTAGGCCGTAAACCATTTCGAGTGAAGAGAATTAACTCGTCTGATTTTCACCTGTGCAGCTAGATCAAGGAGGGACTTTAACGAATGCGTCGTTAGGGATATGGGCTCTTATCGCTTGCTCGATTTTGCGTTATGCCATGCAGCTGCATGGCATAACGATAGTGGCTGGTGAATGCGATGCGCTCACGCCCCTAAACAATGCGGCACGCGGGAGTTGCGTTACAGCGCTCGCACTGGAATGCAGATGTCGCAACTAAACTCACCGGTGTGGGGGTCAAGTGCCGTGGTCGCAGAAAACATCTCGAAGCAAGGCCTATCGTCGCATTGTAGTCCGCTGGACGGCATCCATTCACGCGTCAGCCACATCCAGGCGTTACCTAAAACCTCAGCTTTCCCTTTGAAACTCGCTACGGCATAACGGCCGCCCGGCAGAGTTAGAATATCTACCTGGCCGCTAGCAACAAAATGAGCGGGTACTTCGACGCACGCGTCATAGCGGCACTTGTTGGCTGGAGTGAGAGACGGGTCGTCATGACCTATGCCATAACACGTTTCATCACTGAGGCCATTTGAGTGCATCCACGGCGCAATGGTGCCGCGCCAAAATTCGCCGATGGCGGGCCCATATGGTCCGATCAAACGTTGATACGCGACGCGTGCTTTTGGTAAATCAACGATACGTACATCCATGGCACAAGTTTCCGTTAGCCGATAAGAGACGTCAGATTCACCGAGCGCGGGCTCGCCTTCCTGATGGATATTGCTGAAGACCTGATCAGGATTGCTCTCTTGGTTGCCTGGTTGCTGTCCGATCGCGGACGCCTGCATTTTCAGCCGCTGAAGAGTCGTGGAGCGCCAGGTCGATGGCGTGCAGCCGAACTTGAGTTTGAAGGCTCGCGCAAACGCTTCACCCGAATGGAAGCCGGTGGCCAACGCTGTTTCAAGTACTGTTTCATGGCTACCACAGGACAGCCGGAAGGCCGCCTTCTCGAGCCGTCGACGCTGTGCATAGCTGCCAAGCGTTTCGCCCATCCATGCGGCGAAAATTCGATGAAAATGGAAGCGCGAGAAATTGGCGATGTCGGCTAACTGCGCGCCATCTAACGGCTGATCGAGGTGAGCATCGATGTAGTTGAGTACACGATTTATCCGTCGCGCGTACTCAGCGCGGGATACTTGCGCAGAAGGCTTGGTCGTCATGTTAGCTATTCTAAAAATCACCGTTCATGTGGCTATTGAGCCGTTGAGTTCCTGCGATAACCGCAGCGCGTTCTTCGTTTCTTTCTCGGCAGCGTGCAGCTCCAGCGTAGGCCAATCTGTAGCAAAGGTATCGAGTTTGAACTGTTGGCAGAGCGCTTAAAGCGTCATGTCAATCCACGGAGACAGCACAGGACCAGGCACTTCGACGGTCATCGGGTTTGTGAAATAACGCCACCCATGTATTGATTTAAATCGCGAAAATCCTTAACGCTCCATGAGTGCGGCGATAGCTTTACTCCATTCTCTCGCAAGGTTTTTGGAATTAAGTCGCCATTTGGGCGAAGTATTATCGAAGACACAATCACGCCCGGATAATCATTTAATCGTTTTTTGAAAGCGAGCGTTGTTAGATCAGGCGTCGGCGGATTACTTTTTTTAGCCAGCGGTCCTGTTGCTTTGAGATCCATTCCATGGCACATGCTGCATCGCTGTAGATAGAGATTTTTTCCATTAGCATTATCCGCGAAGGATAGTGATGTTTGAGTCAGCGACAACATTCCTAGCGAAGCGATGAGCACTACTTTCATTGTTTTTATCTTCCTTGATGGGACCGGCGTCGATTGGACGCGATTGGGCGCGCGGGAAAGATATCAGCCATCGCGTCGGCGCACACTGTCATTTCTGATGCCCATTAAACCAATACGTTTTCCCGGAGGTAATCGGGGGCAGACCCCGGTTGTTTCCTGCATCTGGGGGGATCGGCGTCCCCCCCGACCGACCTAACGGAAATTTTTCGCCACAGATACTGACTTTCAACCCCAATCGCTCCTGCGCTAACTTCCTCCCCGTCGCTTCCAACCCAGCGACCGGACTTGAGAATCCGAGAAACAATAGGCTCACTATATTAGGAGCTTAAGCAATGAGCGTTTCTGACAGGCCATACCCTCACAACCCCACCACCCACACCTCCGCCCATCCAGGAGGTGCCCAATGATCAACCCACCCCTCAACAAAACCCTCGGCGTCATCACCTTTTCCACCTGTGGCAAGCAGCCCAACCTTCACCGACTATTCCGCGTGAACGCCGGCGTGCCCATCCGCGATGCGCTGGAGCATGCCTCCGAACTTCTCCACTGTTCAAAACTGCTGGCGTTGGATGCCGCCATGGACACGGGCGCGGATCGTTATGCCTGGGCGGCGCATTATTTGGGGGAGATGGCGAAGGCGGTGGTGGATGATTTGGCGAATGGGATGTTGGCCAATGGGGTGACGGAGGAGGGTGAAGTGGCGGGTAGTTAGTCTGGTGGTTTGAGGGTGTTGCGGCTGACGCTATCGCAGGCAAGCCAGCTCCCACAAGGGGCTGTGTTTCAAGTTGATGTTGCGCTGGTCGGGGATTTTGCTGGTTGCCCACTTTTCGACAGGCGAAAAAAAAGACCTTGAATTTCAAGGTCTTTTTTTAAGATGGTGCCCCGAGGGAGACTCGAACTCCCACTCCTTTCGAAAACGGATTTTGAATCCGCCGCGTCTACCAATTCCGCCATCAGGGCTCAATGGCGGCGAAGTATAGAGATGAGATTACCGTTGGTCAATCACGTTTCATGGTCAATTTTGACTATTTCCGCTAGACTTCCCGGCCCTGCTAGACGAACCCCATCATGCGCGTTGCTGACTTTACTTTTGAGCTCCCTGATTCGCTGATCGCCCGCCACCCTTTGGCCGAGCGTCGAGCCAGTCGACTGCTGACCCTGGACGGGCTCAGCGGTGCCCTCGCACACCGTCAATTCACTGATTTGCTTGAGCATTTGCGCCCAGGCGATTTGATGGTGTTCAACAATACCCGGGTGATTCCGGCGCGGCTGTTTGGCCAGAAAGCTTCCGGCGGCAAGCTGGAAATTCTGGTGGAGCGGGTGCTGGACAGCCATCGCGTGCTGGCCCATGTGCGCTCCAGCAAGTCGCCGAAACCGGGTTCGACTCTGCTGATCGATGGCGGTGGCGAGGCCGAGATGGTGGCGCGTCATGATGCGTTGTTCGAGCTCAAGTTTGCCGAGGAAGTGTTGCCGCTGCTGGAGCGCGTCGGCCATATGCCGTTGCCTCCTTATATAGACCGCCCCGACGAAGATGCGGACCGCGAGCGCTATCAGACGGTGTATTCCCAGCGCCTCGGTGCCGTCGCGGCGCCGACGGCCGGGCTGCATTTCGACCAGCCGCTGCTGGATGCGATTGCCGCCAAGGGCGTCGAGAGCGCGTATGTGACCCTGCACGTGGGGGCCGGCACGTTTCAGCCGGTGCGTGTGGATAACATCGAAGACCACCATATGCACAGCGAATGGCTGGAAGTCAGCCAGGACGTCGTGGATGCAGTCAATGCGTGCAAGGCGCGCGGCGGGCGGGTGATTGCCGTGGGCACCACCAGCGTGCGTTCCCTGGAAAGCGCGGCGCGTGATGGCGTGCTCAAGCCGTTCAGCGGCGACACCGATATCTTTATTTACCCAGGCCGGCCGTTTCATGTGGTCGATGCGCTGGTGACCAACTTCCATTTGCCGGAATCCACGCTGTTGATGCTGGTGTCGGCATTTGCCGGTTATCCGGAAACCATGGCTGCTTATCAGGCTGCCATCGACAATGGATACCGTTTTTTCAGCTACGGTGATGCGATGTTTATCACCCGTAATCCGGCGCCACGCGGCCCAGAGGAACAACTATGAGTCGTATGTCGTTTGAATTGCTGGCCACTGACGGCAAAGCCCGTCGCGGTCGTCTGACCTTTCCGCGCGGTACGGTAGAGACCCCGGCGTTCATGCCGGTCGGCACCTACGGCACCGTCAAAGGCATGCTGCCGCGCGATATCGTCGCCACCGGCGCCGAAATCATCCTCGGCAACACCTTCCACCTGTGGCTGCGCCCGGGCACGGAAGTGATCAAGAAGCACGGCGACCTGCATGACTTCATGAAGTGGCAAGGCCCGATCCTCACTGACTCGGGTGGTTTCCAGGTGTTCAGCCTGGGCGCCATGCGCAAGATCAAGGAGGAGGGCGTGACCTTCGCCTCGCCGGTCGACGGTTCCAAAGTGTTCATGGGCCCGGAAGAGTCGATGCAGGTCCAGCGCGACCTGGGCTCCGACATCGTGATGATTTTCGACGAATGCACGCCGTACCCGGCCGATGAAGACGTCGCGCGGGTTTCCATGGAGTTGTCGCTGCGTTGGGCCCAGCGCTCGAAGAACGCCCACGGCGACAACACTGCGGCGCTGTTCGGTATCGTCCAGGGCGGCATGCATGAAAGCCTGCGCAAGCGCTCGCTGGAAGGCCTGGATAAGATCGGCTTCGACGGCCTGGCCATCGGCGGTCTGTCGGTGGGTGAGCCCAAGCACGAGATGATCAAGGTGCTGGATTACCTGCCAGGCCTGATGCCTGCTGACAAACCTCGTTACCTTATGGGCGTTGGCAAACCGGAGGATCTCGTAGAGGGTGTGCGCCGCGGTGTGGACATGTTCGATTGCGTGATGCCAACCCGTAATGCCCGCAATGGGCATCTGTTCATCGATACAGGCGTGCTGAAGATCCGTAACGCGTTCCATCGCCATGATGATTCGCCGCTGGATCCCACCTGTGACTGCTATACCTGCCAGAACTTCTCCCGTGCTTATCTGCACCATCTGGACAAGTGTGGGGAAATGCTGGGTAGCATGTTGAATACCATCCACAATTTGCGTCATTACCAAGTCCTGATGGCTGGTTTGCGCGAGGCTATTCAACAGGGTACATTGGCCGCCTTCGTCGATGCCTTCTATGCCAAGCGCGGGCTCCCTGTGCCGCCCTTGGACTGAGTTTTCCGACCCTAAGATTCACTATTTGCAACTGGAGTGCTAAATGAGCTTTTTTATCTCTAACGCCATGGCTGATGCCGCTGCGCCTGCTGCTGCCGGCCCTATGGGCGGTGGTTTCGAGTGGATTTTCCTGGTCGGCTTCCTGGTCATCTTCTACCTGATGATCTGGCGTCCACAGGCCAAGCGCGCCAAAGAGCAGAAAAACCTGCTCGGCAGCCTGCAGAAAGGTGACGAAGTCGTGACCACCGGCGGTATCGCGGGCAAGATCACCAAGGTTTCCGATGCTTTCGTGGTTCTGGAAGTCTCCGACACCGTCGAAATGAAGTTCCAAAAGGGCGCCATCGCCGCCACGCTGCCTAAAGGCACGCTCAAAGCGATCTGAGTAACAACTTTTACCAATCGACGGGGCGCGCAAGGCGCCCCGCGTTATAAGCGGGCGGCGTGATGCTGAACAAATACCCTCTGTGGAAATACCTACTGATCCTGGCGGTGCTGGCGATCGGTTTTATTTATTCCGCTCCCAATCTCTATCCTGATGACCCTGCGATCCAGATCTCTGGCGCCAGCACTTCGCTGAAGGTCAATCAGGCTGACCTGGAACGCGCGAGCAAAGCGCTCACCGATGCGGGCATCCAGGTCAAAGCGGCAACGTTGGCAGCTGATGCGAAGGGCGGCTTGTTGCGCCTGACCAAGCAAGAAGACCAATTGCCGGCCAAAGACGTCGTGCGCAAGGCCATGGGTGACGACTACGTTGTCGCGCTCAACCTGGCACAGACCACGCCAAAATGGCTGCGCAGCATTGGCGCGCACCCGATGAAGCTGGGTCTGGACTTGTCCGGTGGTGTGCACTTCCTGCTGGAAGTCGACATGGACAAAGCCCTCGACGCGCGCCTGAAAGTCTACGAAGGCGACGTGAAGAGCCTGCTGCGTAAAGAGAAGTTGCGTTATCGCAGCCTGCCGCAGCTCAACGGTGCCATCCAGCTGGGCTTCTCTGACGAAGCTTCCCGCGAGCAGGCCCGTGCGCTGATCCGCAAGAACTTCAACGATTTCGACATCGTACCGGCCGACCTCAACGGTCAACCTGTACTGCGTCTGGCGATGACCCCGGCCAAGCTGGCGGAAATCCGCGAATACTCCATCAAGCAGAACTTGACCACGGTGCGTAACCGCGTCAACGAGCTGGGTGTGGCCGAGCCGATCGTTCAGCGCCAGGGCGCCAACCGCATCGTGGTTGAGCTGCCGGGCGTGCAGGATACCG
Organism: Pseudomonas sp. GV105; assembly: GCF_003058185.1. NCBI lineage: Bacteria > Pseudomonadati > Pseudomonadota > Gammaproteobacteria > Pseudomonadales > Pseudomonadaceae > Pseudomonas > Pseudomonas sp. GV105. The sequence continues at coordinate 301,679 of NZ_QBUF01000003.1, read as the reverse complement.
CTGAAGCCAAGCGTATCCTCGGCAAGACCGCCAACCTGGAATTCCGTCTGGCCGCCGAGCCGGGTGCTTCCAAAGCCACTTCCGAGACCTTCGAGTTCCGTGAAGGCAACCGCCCTGCGGCGCAGATCGAGCGTGGCTTGATCATCACCGGCGACCAGGTGACTGACGCCAAGGCCGGTTTCGGCGAGCACGGTACGCCTGAAGTGAACATCCGCCTGGATGGCCATGGTGGCGAACTGATGAGCCGCGCCACGCGCAGCAACGTCGGGCGCAGCATGGCGGTGATCTTCATCGAGCAACGCCCGATCACCACCTACACCAAGCAAATGGTCAACGGCGTCGAGAAAGACGTGCCGGTGCAGACCTTCAAGGAAGAGAAGAAGATCATCAGCCTGGCGACCATCCAGTCGCCGCTGGGTGCTCAGTTCCGCATCACCGGCCTGAACGGCCAGGGCGAATCCTCGGAACTGGCCCTGCTGCTGCGTGCCGGTGGCCTGGCTGCGCCGATGTACTTCGCTGAAGAACGCACCATCGGCCCGAGCCTGGGTGCCGACAACATCACCAAGGGTATCGATGCGGCATTGTGGGGCATGCTGTTCGTGTCGCTGTTCATCATCGCCATCTACCGCTTCTTCGGCATCATCGCCACCGTGGCCCTGGCGGGCAACATGGTGATGCTGCTGGCCTTGATGTCGTTGCTGGGCGCTACGCTGACCCTGCCAGGCATCGCCGGTATCGTCCTCACCATGGGGATGGCGGTGGACGCCAACGTGCTGATCTTCTCGCGGATTCGTGAAGAGATCGCCGCGGGCATGACCGTGCAGCGCGCAATCAACGAAGGCTTCGGCCGGGCATTTACCGCGATTCTCGACTCCAACCTGACCACATTGCTGGTCGGCGGGATTCTCTTTGCCATGGGCACCGGCCCGGTCAAAGGTTTTGCGGTGACCATGTCCCTCGGTATCTTTACCTCGATGTTCACGGCCATCATGGTGACCCGCGCAATGGTCAACCTGATCTTTGGCGGGCGTGACTTCAAGAAGTTGTGGATTTAAGGGGCTGCCATGTTACGTACAATCAACTTCATGGGCGTTCGCAATATTGCGTTCGGCGTCACCGTGCTCCTTACCGTTCTGGCGTTGTTCAGCTGGTTCCATAAGGGCCTGAACTACGGTCTGGACTTCACCGGCGGTACGCTCATCGAGCTGACCTACGAGAAGCCGGCCGACGTGACTCAGGTGCGCGAAGAGCTGGTCAAGGCCGGCTATCACGAAGCTATCGTGCAGAGCTTCGGTGCGACCACCGATCTGCTGGTGCGTATGCCGGGCGAAGACCCGCAACTGGGTCACCAGGTTGCCGAGGCCTTGCAGAAGGTCGGCGGTGATAACCCGGCGGCAGTCAAGCGCGTCGAGTTCGTCGGCCCGCAAGTGGGTGAAGAGCTGCGCGACCAGGGCGGCCTCGGCATGCTGATGGCGCTGGTCGGCATCATGATCTACCTGGCGTTCCGCTTTCAGTGGAAGTTCGGTGTCGGCGCCATTGTCTCGCTGATCCACGACGTGGTCGTGACCGTGGGCATCCTGGCGTACTTCCAGATCACCTTCGACCTGACCGTGCTGGCCGCGGTGCTGGCGATCATTGGTTACTCGCTCAACGACACCATCGTGGTATTCGACCGGGTTCGCGAGAACTTCCGCGTACTGCGCAAGGCGACGTTGATCGAGAACATCAACATCTCCACTACCCAGACCCTGTTGCGCACCATGGCGACGTCGATCTCCACCTTGCTGGCGATCGCAGCACTGATGATCTTCGGTGGCGACAACCTGTGGGGCTTCTCCCTGGCGCTGTTTATCGGCGTTCTGGCGGGCACCTACTCGTCGATCTACATCGCCAACGTGGTGCTGATCTGGCTGAACCTCAACAGCGAAGACCTGATCCCTCCGGCCGCGACTGGCAAGGAGGTCGACGACCGCCCTTGATGGGTGGTTGTTGATCTGCTGTTACAAAGAAGGCGCGAGTATTGAACTCGCGCCTTTTTTTTTGCTCCAAGGCTGGGTATAGCGCGGATCTTTCGGTCCGTTTGTGATGGTCAGGAGGTTCAACGTGAACAAGTCGTTACTGGTTGGTGCGGTATTGGGTGCTGTCGGTGTGACTGCCGGGGGTGCTGTTGCCACCTACAGCCTGGTAAAAAGCGGCCCTGAGTATGCGCAAGTGCTGGCGGTGCAGCCGGTGAAAACCCAGATTAAAACCCCGCGCGAGGTCTGCAAGGACGTCGCCGTGACCCGGCAGAAGCCGGTGCAGGATCAACACCAGATCGTCGGTACGGTGGTCGGTGCGCTGGCCGGTGGCCTGTTGGGCAACCAGATCGGTGGCGGTAACGGTAAGAAGCTGGCCACCGTGGCCGGTGCGGTCGGTGGCGGTTATGCCGGTAACAAGGTGCAGGAAGGCATGCAGAACCGCGATACCTACACCACCACGCAAACCCGTTGTAACACCGTCAACGACATCAGCGACAAGGTCGTCGGTTATGACGTGCGTTACACCTTGGATGGCAAGGAAGGTTCGGTGCGTATGGATCGTGACCCAGGCGGCCAGATCCCGGTCGATAAAGAGGGGCGTCTGATCCTGGGCCAGAACCAGCAATAACCCCGGGCCTGGCACAGTTCACAATGTGGGAGGGGGCTTGCCCCCGATGGCGGTGTGTCAGTCAGCCTATCTGTAGCTGAAACTCCGCTATCGGGGGGCAAGCCCCCCTCCCACAGTTGGCTTGTGGTGTTGCTGGTATTTAAGCTCACACCAAATTCCAGACATAAAAAAAGCACCCCGAAGGGGGCTTTTTTGTGCTCGCTCGCTTAGCGCTTCAGCGAAGCCGGCAGGTGCGGCTGGATCGCCGTCAGCACTGCCTTGAAGCATTTGGTGTTGCCGGCTACCACGTGGCCTTTCTCCAGGAAGTCATGACCGCCGGTGAAGTCGCTCACCAGGCCGCCGGCCTCTTGGATCAGCAGGGCGCCCGCTGCCATGTCCCACTCGGACAGGCCCGATTCCCAGAAGGCATCGAAACGACCGGCGGCGACGTAGGCCAGGTCCAGGCTGGCTGCACCGGCGCGGCGGATGCCGGCGGTCTGGCCAACCAGGGCGCGGAACATACCCAGGTAGTTGTCCAGGTTGTCCATCTGGTCGTCACGGAATGGGAAGCCGGTGCCCAGCAGGGCGCCGTCCAGGCTGGTGCGGCCGCTGACGCGCAGGCGACGACCGTTCAGTTGGGCGCCACGGCCACGGCTGGCGGTGAATTCTTCCTGGCGAACCGGGTCCAGCACAACGGCGTGTTCCAGGCGGCCACGGTATTTGCAGGCAATGCTCACGGCAAAGTGCGGGATACCGCGCAGGAAGTTGGTGGTGCCATCCAGTGGGTCAATAATCCACAGGTAGTCTTCGCCTTCACCGCTGCCTTTGTGCAGGCCGGTTTCTTCGCCGAGAATGCCGTGGGTCGGGTAGGCCTTGCGCAGGGCGTCGATGATTTTCTGTTCGGCGGCGCGATCCACCTCGGACACATAATCCTTGGCGTCTTTTTCGTCGACCTTGATGGTATCCAGGCGCTCGATGGAGCGGAAGATCAATTCACTGGCGCTGCGGGCGGCGCGCAGCGCGATATTCAGCATGGGCTGCATGGATGTGTCACCTAAGGTTGTTAAAGAAAGCCGAGCATTCTAGCAGAAACTTTCTTCAGGTGAAGGACGGCGTGAGCTTTCGTGGCATAACCTTAGGCTGTTCTGTAAGATTTGCTCCCCTTTCCCGTGTCCGAGAGCGCCTCCCTTGCTGCAAAACATTCGTGTCGTCTTGGTCAATACCAGTCATCCCGGCAATATCGGCGGGGTGGCGCGAGCCATGAAAAACATGGGGCTGACGCGCCTGGTGCTGGTCGAGCCGCGCGTGTTCCCGCACCACGAGGCCGATGCCCGCGCATCCGGCGCCAATGACATCCTTGAAAAAGCCCAGGTCGTCGCCACTTTGGAAGACGCATTGGTCGGCTGCAACCTGGTGCTCGGCACCAGCGCCCGCGACCGGCGCATCCCCTGGCCATTGCTCGATCCGCGTGAATGCGGGACCAAAGTGGTGGAAGAGGCCGCCGGCGGCGCTGAAATCGCCCTGGTGTTCGGTCGTGAAGACTCCGGCCTGACCAACGAAGAGCTGCAGCGATGTCATTATCACGTGCATATTCCATCAGACCCGGAGTTCAGCTCGCTGAACCTCGGGGCGGCGGTGCAGGTGTTGAGTTACGAAGTACGCATGGCCTGGCTGGCCGCTGAAGGGCAGCCGAGCAAGGTTGAGAAGGATGAAGTGGCGTCGACCAAGAGTGGCGAGTTGGCCACCATGGACGAGCTGGAGCGGTTCTATGAACACCTGGAGCAAACCCTGGTGGCCATCGAATTCCTCGATCCGGAAAAACCGCGGCACTTGATGGCGCGCCTGCGTCGTCTGTACGGACGCAGCTCGGTCAGCCGGGCGGAAATGAATATATTGCGTGGCATCCTCACGGAAACCCAGAAAGCGGCCCGTGGCGAGCTTCTTAAGCGGAAGGATTAAAAATGTTCGAGCGTTTGCGAGAAGATATCCAGAGTGTTTTCCACCGTGACCCGGCGGCGCGCAACGCCTTTGAAGTACTGACCTGCTACCCGGGCATGCATGCGATCTGGATTCATCGCCTGTCCGGTGCCTTGTGGGGCATGGGCTGGAAATGGCTGGCGCGGGTGGTGTCCAACTTTGGGCGCTGGTTGACCGGCATCGAGATTCACCCGGGCGCCAAGGTCGGCCGCCGCTTCTTTATCGACCATGGCATGGGCATCGTGATTGGCGAGACCGCCGAAATCGGTGACGACGTGACCCTGTACCAGGGCGTAACCCTGGGCGGCACCAGCTGGAACAAGGGCAAGCGTCACCCGACCCTGGAAAACGGTGTAGTGGTCGGGGCGGGCGCCAAGGTGCTGGGTCCGTTCACCGTGGGGGCGGGGGCCAAGGTCGGCTCCAATGCGGTGGTGACCAAGGCGGTGCCGCCGGGCGCAACCGTGGTCGGCATTCCGGGGCGCATCATCGTCAAGCCGGAAGTCGGCGATGAGCAGGAAGCCAAGCGCAAGGCCATGGCTGAGAAGATCGGCTTCGATGCCTACGGCGTCAGCGAAGACATGCCCGACCCGGTGGCCCGTGCCATCGGCCAGTTGCTCGACCACCTGCAGGCGGTAGATGGCAAGCTGGACGGCATGTGCGGCGCGCTGAAGGAGCTGGGCAGTAACTATTGTGCGAAAGACCTGCCTGAGCTGCGCGAAGAGGACTTCGCCGAGATCAAAGACGAAGCCGCCACCAAGGCTGGCTGAAGCCTCGCGATCACCAAAAGTCCCCTGTGGGAAGGGGCTTGCTCCCGATAGCGGTGGGGCAGTCACCCATACATTGACTGGTCCTTCGCCATCGGGAGCAAGCCCCCTCCCACAGGTTGTTCTCCATTGGTCTTGGAATTCCTGCTTGACCGCTGTTCCTTCTGTTCGTCCCCACCCCATCCTGCTATTATTTGCGCGCCCTTTTTACGGGTAATCCTGACTAAAGTACTAGGTCTTATAGTTGACTTAAATACTCGGGAATAGCATACTTGCTCCCATTCTGAAACACCTTGGTACTTGTCCATGAGACTGACTACAAAAGGCCGATACGCGGTGACCGCCATGCTTGACTTGGCTTTGCACGCGCAAACTGGGCCGGTGTCCCTGGCCGATATCTCCGAGCGCCAAGGCATTTCCCTGTCCTACCTCGAGCAACTGTTCGCCAAATTGCGCCGCAGCAATCTGGTCTCCAGTGTGCGTGGGCCGGGTGGTGGCTATCAACTGTCCCGCGACATGCAGGGCATCCAGGTGGCCCAGGTGATCGACGCGGTCAACGAATCCGTCGATGCCACCAAATGCCAGGGTTTGGGTGATTGCCATGCCGGCGACACCTGCCTGACCCACCACTTGTGGTGTGACTTGAGCCTGCAGATCCATGAGTTTTTGAGTGGTATCAGCTTGGCTGATCTTGTGACTCGCCGTGAGGTGCAAGAAGTAGCCCAGCGTCAGGACCAGCGCCGTTGCAACACCAAGGCGCCGCGTCTGGACAAGATTGAAGCGTCCGCCGTCGAGTGACAGCCGAAGAGCTAACGGCACGCCAGCCAGCCTGATTTAGGAGAAAGTCCATGAAATTGCCGATTTACCTTGATTACTCAGCGACCACCCCGGTTGATCCGCGTGTCGCGCAAAAGATGAGCGAATGCCTGCTGGTTGACGGAAACTTCGGCAACCCGGCGTCGCGTTCCCACGTATTCGGCTGGAAAGCCGAAGAAGCGGTTGAAAACGCTCGTCGCCAAGTCGCCGACCTGGTGGGTGCAGATCCACGCGAAATCGTCTGGACCTCCGGTGCCACCGAATCCGACAACCTGGCAATCAAGGGCGCCGCGCATTTCTACGCGACCAAAGGCAAGCACCTGATCACCACGAAGATCGAGCACAAGGCGGTCCTCGACACCATGCGCCAGCTGGAGCGTGAAGGGTTCGAAGTCACCTACATCGAGCCGACCACCGACGGTATCGTGACGCCGGCGATGATCGAAGCGGCCATGCGTGAAGACACCATCCTGGTTTCCGTGATCCACGTGAACAACGAAATCGGCACCATCAACGACATCGCGGCCATCGGCGAGCTGACCCGCTCCAAAGGTGTGTTGCTGCACGTCGACGCGGCTCAGTCCACCGGCAAGGTCGACATCGACCTGTCGAAGCTGAAAGTCGACCTGATGTCGTTCTCGGCGCACAAAACCTACGGCCCCAAAGGCATCGGCGCCCTGTACGTGAGCCGCAAGCCTCGCGTTCGCATCGAAGCCACCATGCACGGCGGCGGTCACGAGCGCGGCATGCGTTCGGGCACCCTGGCGACTCACCAGATCGTCGGCATGGGCGAAGCGTTCCGTATCGCCAAGGAAGAAATGGCTGCCGAAAACGTGCGTATCAAGGGCCTGAGCGATCGCTTCTACAAGCAGGTCGAAAACCTTGAAGAGCTGTACATCAACGGCAGCATGACTGCCCGTGTACCGCACAACCTGAATTTGAGCTTCAACTACGTCGAAGGCGAGTCGCTGATCATGGCGCTCAAGGACCTGGCGGTTTCGTCCGGTTCGGCCTGCACCTCGGCCTCCCTTGAGCCGTCCTACGTGCTGCGCGCCCTGGGCCGCAACGACGAACTGGCGCACAGCTCGATCCGCTTTACGTTTGGCCGTTTCACCACCGAAGAAGAAGTCGACTACGCCGCGCAGAAAGTCTGCGAGGCCGTCACCAAGCTGCGCACCTTGTCGCCGCTGTGGGACATGTACAAAGACGGCATCGACATTTCCAAGATCGAGTGGGCGGCACACTAACTATAGAAGCCGCCACCCCAGCTCTGTAGGAACGTGGCGGAAAACGCAGACGTTTTTACAGGGTTCCAGAGCGGCCCTGATGAGTGAGGATTCAGTACCATGGCTTACAGCGAAAAGGTCATCGACCACTACGAAAACCCGCGCAACGTCGGCAAGATGGACGCGGAAGACCCTGATGTCGGCACCGGCATGGTCGGCGCTCCGGCGTGCGGCGATGTGATGCGCCTGCAGATCAAGGTCAACGAACAAGGCATCATCGAAGACGCCAAGTTCAAGACTTACGGCTGCGGTTCGGCCATCGCCTCCAGCTCCCTGGCGACCGAGTGGATGAAAGGCAAGACTCTGGATGAAGCAGAGACCATCAAGAACACTCAGCTGGCCGAAGAACTGGCCTTGCCGCCAGTGAAGATTCACTGCTCCGTACTCGCAGAAGACGCCATCAAGGCGGCCGTTCGCGACTACAAGCAGAAGAAAGGCTTGATCTAAAGCATTTGGCGACGAGTAAGGAGTCAACGATGGCTATCAGCATGACAGAAGCGGCTGCGCGGCACGTGCGACGCTCCCTGGATGGGCGCGGTAAAGGTGAGGGGATTCGTCTGGGTGTTCGCACCACGGGCTGTTCCGGCCTTGCCTATGTGCTGGAGTTCGTCGACGAGGTGGTGGCGGAAGATCAGGTGTTCGAAAGTCACGGCGAGAAAGTGATCATCGACCCGAAAAGCCTGACCTACCTGGACGGCACCGAACTCGATTTCGTCAAGGAAGGGTTGAACGAAGGCTTCAAGTTCAACAACCCCAACGTGCGCGGTGAATGTGGCTGCGGCGAAAGCTTCAACATCTGAGGCTACTTGTGGGCACTCCTTGTCATTTCGCTTTATTCGAGTTGCAGCCGAGCTTTCGGCTGGACCTCGAGCAGCTTGCCACGCGCTACCGTGAATTGGCGCGTGGTGTGCATCCGGACCGCTTTGCCGACGCTTCCGAGCGTGAACAGCGCCTGGCGCTGGAGCAGTCGGCCAGCCTCAACGAAGCCTATCAGACCCTCAAAAGCCCCCCCAAGCGCGCGCGTTACCTGCTCGCGATGAACGGTGGTGAGTTGCCGCTGGAAGTCACGGTGCATGATCCGGACTTTCTGATGCAGCAGATGCAGTGGCGCGAGGAACTCGAAGACTTGCAGGACGAAGCCGATCTGGCGGGTGTCGCGGTCTTCAAGCGGCGTCTGAAAGTGGCCCAGGATGAGCTCAACGAAAGCTTCGCAGCCTGTTGGGACGATGCAGCGCAACGTGAGCAGGCCGAACGCCTGATGCGGCGCATGCAGTTCCTCGACAAGCTCTCCTACGAAGTGCGCCAGTTAGAAGAGCGCCTCGACGATTAACCCAGCGCTGCCCCTGTTGCACGCCTGAAAGACAGATAAGACCTGATTACCATGGCCCTACTGCAGATCGCCGAACCCGGCCAAAGTCCTCAACCGCACCAGCGTCGCCTGGCGGTCGGGATTGACTTGGGCACCACCAATTCCCTGGTCGCCGCCTTGCGCAGCGGCCTGTCCGAGCCGCTGCCCGATGCTGATGGCCAGGTGATCCTGCCGTCGGCGGTGCGCTATCACGCCGATCGCACTGAAGTCGGTGAGTCGGCCAAGCTGGCGGCGTCCACCGACCCGTTGAACACCGTGCTGTCGGTCAAGCGCTTGATGGGTCGTGGGTTGTCCGACGTCAAGCAATTGGGCGATCAACTGCCGTACCGCTTTGTCGGCGGCGAGTCGCACATGCCGTTCATCGACACCGTCCAGGGCCCGAAAAGCCCGGTGGAAGTGTCGGCCGATATCCTCAAGGTGCTGCGCCAGCGCGCAGAGACCACCCTGGGCGGCGAACTGGTGGGGGCGGTGATCACCGTGCCGGCGTATTTCGACGACGCCCAGCGCCAGGCGACCAAGGACGCGGCGAAACTCGCCGGCCTGAACGTACTGCGCCTGCTCAATGAGCCGACCGCGGCCGCCGTGGCCTATGGCCTCGACCAGCAGGCCGAAGGCCTGGTCGCCATTTACGACCTGGGCGGCGGTACCTTTGATATTTCGATCCTGCGCCTGACCGGCGGGGTCTTCGAAGTGTTGGCCACCGGCGGCGATACTGCCCTGGGCGGCGATGACTTCGACCATGCGATCGCGCGCTGGATCATCAGCAGTGCCGGTTTGTCCGATGACCTGGACCCGGGCGAGCAGCGCCATCTGCTGCAAACCGCCTGCGCCGCCAAAGAAGCCCTGACTGACGCGGCCTCTGTTGACGTTTCCTACGGCAATTGGTCGGCCAAACTGACCCGCGAAGCCTTCGATGCGCTGATCGAACCGATGGTCGCCCGCAGCCTCAAAGCCTGTCGCCGCGCTGTGCGTGACTCCGGCGTAGAACTCGAAGACGTGGCTGCCGTGGTCATGGTCGGTGGTTCGACCCGCGTGCCGCGCGTGCGCGAAGCCGTTGCCGAAGCGTTCGGTCGTCAGCCGCTGACAGAAATCGACCCGGATCAAGTGGTGGCCATTGGTGCCGCGATCCAGGCCGATACCCTGGCGGGCAACAAGCGCGACGGTGGCGAACTGTTGCTGCTCGACGTGATTCCGCTGTCCCTGGGCCTGGAAACCATGGGCGGCCTGATGGAGAAGGTGATTCCGCGCAACACCACCATCCCCGTCGCCCGCGCCCAGGATTTCACCACCTACAAAGACGGCCAGACGGCCATGATGATTCATGTGCTGCAGGGCGAGCGCGAGCTGATCAGCGACTGCCGCTCCCTGGCGCGCTTCGAATTGCGCGGTATCCCGGCGATGGTCGCGGGCGCGGCGAAGATTCGCGTGACCTTCCAGGTCGACGCCGATGGCCTGCTCAGTGTGGCTGCGCGTGAATTGGGCTCGGGCGTTGAGGCCAGCATCCAGGTCAAGCCGTCCTACGGCCTGACCGACGGCGAAATCGCCAAGATGCTCAAGGATTCGTTCCAGTATGCCAGTGACGACAAGGTCGCCCGCGTGCTGCGCGAGCAGCAAGTCGATGCCCAGCGCCTGCTCGAAGCGGTGCAGGGCGCTCTGGATGTCGACGGCGAACGCCTGCTGGATGCCGAAGAGCGCATGGTCATCGACCTGCAGATGCAGGAACTCGCTGAATTGATGAAAGGCTCCGATGGCTATGCCATCGAGCAGCAGACCAAGCGCCTGTCGCAAGTGACCGATGCCTTCGCTGCCCGCCGCATGAACCAGACGGTAAAAGCCGCCCTGGCGGGCCGCAACCTGAATGAAATTGAGGAATAATTGATGCCGCAGGTCATTTTTCTGCCACACGCCGAGCATTGCCCGGACGGTATGGTCGTGGAGGCTGAGACCGGCAAGTCCATCCTCGAAGTTGCCCATGACAACCACATCGAGATCGAAAGTGCCTGCGGCGGTGTCTGCGCTTGCACCACTTGTCACTGCATCATTCGCGAGGGTTTCGACTCTCTGGAAGAAGCTGACGAGTTGGAAGAAGACTTTCTTGACCGTGCCTGGGGCCTGGAGCCGACTTCTCGCCTAAGCTGTCAGGCCAAGGTCGGGACCGAAGACATCACCGTCGAAATTCCGAAATATTCGCTCAACCATGCGGCCGAAGCGCCGCATTGATTCAAGGAAGTGTCATGAGTCTTAAATGGGTTGATGTGCAAGAGATCGCTATCCTGTTGGCCGATGGCAATCCGGATATGGATCCCTACTCGCTGAACTTTGTCGCTTTGCGTGACATGGTCATGGCTTTGCCTGGGTTTGACGATGAGCGCGACCGCGGCGGTGAAAAGGTCCTGGAAGCGATCCAGACTGCCTGGAAAGAAGAACAGGACTGACGCCTCCTTTACGCAGTTAGGCAATACCCAAGAACCCGCGTATAATTCGCGGGTTTAATTTTTCGCAAATTACCGTTTCTGGAGTTACACCATGGCTGTTCAACGTACTTTCTCCATCATCAAGCCTGACGCTGTTGCAAAAAACGTCATCGGCGAGATCACCACTCGTTTCGAAAAAGCCGGCCTGAAGGTTGTAGCCTCGAAACTCAAGCAACTGTCCAAGGCTGAAGCTGAAGGCTTCTACGCTGAGCACAGCGCTCGTGGCTTCTTCGGCGACCTGGTTGCCTTCATGATCTCCGGTCCTGTTGTCGTTCAGGTTCTGGAAGGCGAAAACGCTATCGCTCTGAACCGTGAGCTGATGGGCGCTACCAACCCTAAAGAAGCAGCTGCCGGCACCATCCGTGCTGATTTCGCTGATTCCATCGACGCCAACGCTGTACACGGTTCGGACTCCGAAGCCGCTGCTGCCCGCGAAATCTCGTACTTCTTCGCAGCTACTGAAGTAACCACTCGCTAAGCATTGGCTTAAGAGTGAAGGTGAATCCATGACTACATCGACTGTAAAAACCAACCTGCTGGGTCTGACTCAACAGGAAATGGAAAAATTCTTCGACTCGATCGGGGAGAAGCGTTTCCGTGCCGGTCAGGTAATGAAATGGATTCACCACTTTGGCGTCGATGATTTCGACGCCATGACGAACGTCAGCAAGGCCCTGCGCGACAAGCTCAAGGCTATTGCCGAGGTCCGTGGTCCCGAAGTTGTCAGCGAGGACATCTCCAGCGACGGCACCCGTAAGTGGGTGGTGCGCGTGGCGTCCGGCAGCTGCGTCGAGACCGTCTACATTCCCCAGGGCAAACGTGGCACCTTGTGCGTTTCGTCCCAGGCAGGCTGTGCCCTGGACTGCAGTTTCTGCTCCACCGGCAAGCAAGGCTTCAATAGCAACCTCACCGCCGCCGAAGTCATCGGCCAGGTGTGGATTGCCAACAAATCCTTTGGCAGCGTCCCGGCGACCGTCGACCGTGCCATCACCAACGTGGTGATGATGGGCATGGGTGAGCCGCTGCTGAACTTCGACAACGTGATCGCGGCCATGCACCTGATGATGGACGACCTGGGTTACGGCATCTCCAAGCGCCGTGTGACCCTGTCGACCTCCGGCGTGGTGCCGATGATCGATGAGCTGTCCAAGCACATCGACGTCTCCCTGGCGTTGTCGCTGCACGCACCCAACGACGCATTGCGTAACCAATTGGTGCCGATCAACAAGAAGTATCCGCTTAAGATGCTGCTTGAATCTTGCCAGCGCTACATGTCGTCCCTGGGCGAAAAGCGCGTGCTGACCATCGAGTACACCTTGCTCAAGGACATCAACGACAAGGTCGAACACGCGATCGAGATGATCGAGTTGCTCAAGAACATCCCGTGCAAGATCAACCTGATTCCGTTCAACCCGTTTCCCCATTCTGGCTATGAGCGGCCGAGCAACAACGCCATCCGCCGTTTCCAGGATCAACTGCACCAGGCCGGCTTCAACGTCACCGTGCGTACCACCCGTGGTGAAGACATCGATGCCGCCTGTGGCCAATTGGTAGGACAGGTGCTGGATCGCACCCGTCGCAGCGAACGTTATATCGCCGTGCGCGAACTGAGCGCCGCCGACGATGTGCCGCAAAGCGCCGCGACTCGAACCTGAGAGAGGATCTCTATGCCCTTGCGCCTTGCGCTGCTTTTGCTTGTTACCGGTCTCGCGGCCGGTTGTGTTTCATCGGGCTATGACAGCCCTTTGCAAACCGGCAAGGGCCGCGAAGAGGCGCGAGTGGCTTATGTGCAACTGGGCTTGGGTTACCTGCGCCAGGGCATGAGCGAGCAGGCCAAGGTGCCGTTGAAAAAGGCCCTTGAACTGGACGGCGACGATGCCGAGGCCAATGGCGCACTCGCCCTGGTGTTCCAGGCCCAGGCCGAGCCTGAGTTGGCCGAGCAGTATTTCAGCAAGGCCCTGGCTTCCCGTCCTGCCGATCCCCGGCTGCTGAACAACTACGGCAGCTTCCTGTTCGAGCAGAAACGCTATGACCAGGCTTCCCGTTATTTCCAGCAAGCCAGCGCCGATACCCTCTACCCAGAACGGTCGCGCGTGTTCGAGAACCTTGGGGTGGCCTCCAAGCGTCTCGGCCAGCGTGACATCGCGCGCCAACACCTGGAAAAAGCCCTGCACCTGAACAGTCGCCAGCCTCGCGCTTTGCTCGAAATGGCTGAGTTGTCTTACGAAGACAGGCATTATGTGCCGGCACGTGACTATTACGAACGTTTTAGCCTGCTCAGCGGGCAAAATGCACGTAGTCTATTGCTCGGTGTGCGCCTGGCGACGGTTCATGAAGAACGCGACACGGCCGCACGTTATGGCCAGCAACTCGAACGACTCTATCCCGGTACGCCGGAATATCAGCAATACCTGTCGGAGCAATGATGAAAGCGGCGCACCCGGAAGTTGTAGCAGCTAATCGCGTAAACCCAGGCGACACCTTGCGTCAGGCCCGCGAAAGCAATGGTTGGTCGCTGGCGGAAGTGGCCCTCAAGCTCAATTTGACCACCACGTCCCTGGGCAACCTGGAAGCCGGCGCGTTCGACAAGCTGCCTGGGCATACCTTCGCCCGCGGCTATATCCGCGCCTACGCCAAATTGTTGGGTATCGACCAGGCCATCTTGGTCCAGCAATTCGACCAGGTCACCGGCACCGACTCCCAGGGCAGCAACGTCCATGGCCTGGGGCGCATCGAAGAGCCGGTGCGGGTGTCCCACACGATCCTGCGCATCGTCAGCCTGCTGCTGCTGATCGCCGTGATTGGTGGCGGTTTCGTCTGGTGGCAGGACCAGGCCTCCCAGCGCACCAAGGACCTGACCAGCAACGCCATGGAGCACGTCGAAGTCGAAAGCGCCGACGGCACCACGCAGATTCACCCGTTGGACGAGCCGGAAGACCAGGCTGTCGCCGAAGGTCAGGCTGCACCCGAAGCGCCAGTGAGGGCCGAGCAACCCGCGGCGGAATCGGCCCCGGCGGCCACCACTGCTGCGGTGCCGGCTCCAGCCGTACCGGCGCACGCCCCGGTCGTACCGGCTGCACCGGCGCACACTCCGGCGGCGCCTGTGGCGCAAGCCACCGCCCCGGTCGCTCCCGTGCAGGCGCCAGCGCCTGCCGCCGCCCCGACGGCCCCCGCGATTTCGCCGCCGACCACTCCCGTGTTGATCGCCGGTGACGGGCACGTACAAATTACCTTCGTTGCTGACTGCTGGACGCAACTCAGCGATGGCAATGGCAAAGTGCTGTTTAGCGGTCTGAAGCGTAAGGGAGATACGCTCGACCAGGGCGGCAAGCCTCCTTTGACGCTGCGTCTGGGCTTTGCCCGTGGCGCGCAAGTGGCCTACAACGGCCAGCCTGTCGACGTAGCGCCGTTCACCAGTGGCGAAACTGCTCGCCTGAAGTTGGGACAATAGTCATGCACGGCGAATCTCCAATCAAACGTCGCGTATCGCGCAAGATCTGGGTCGGCTCGGTGCCGGTGGGTGGCGACGCCCCCATCGCGGTACAGAGCATGACCAACAGCGACACCAACGATGTCGCTGCCACCGTCGCCCAGATCAACCGTCTGGAAGCCGCCGGCGTCGACATCGTGCGGGTTTCCGTACCGGATATGGATGCCGCCGAAGCCTTCGGCCGCATCAAGCAACTGGTCAAGGTGCCGCTGGTTGCCGACATCCACTTCGACTACCGGATCGCTTTGCGCGTGGCCGAACTGGGCGTCGATTGCCTGCGCATCAACCCGGGCAACATCGGTCGCGAAGACCGTGTGCGCGCGGTGGTGGATGCTGCCCGTGATCGCGGGATTCCGATCCGCATCGGCGTCAACGCCGGTTCCCTGGAAAAAGACCTGCAAAAAAAATACGGCGAGCCGACCCCGGCCGCGCTGGTTGAATCGGCGCTGCGCCACGTTGAACACCTTGAGCGTCTGAACTTCCAGGACTTCAAGGTCAGCGTAAAGGCCTCCGACGTGTTCATGGCGGTAGAAGCCTACCGCCTGCTGGCCAAGGAAATCGTGCAGCCGCTGCACCTGGGTATCACTGAAGCGGGCGGTTTGCGCTCAGGCACAGTGAAATCTGCGGTGGGTCTCGGTATGCTGCTCGCCGAAGGGATTGGCGATACTATCCGCATCTCCCTGGCGGCAGACCCGGTAGAGGAAGTGAAGGTCGGTTACGACATTCTCAAATCCCTGCATTTGCGTTCCCGTGGCATCAACTTCATTGCCTGCCCGAGCTGCTCGCGGCAGAACTTCGACGTGGTGAAAACCATGAACGAACTGGAAGGGCGCCTCGAAGACCTGCTGGTGCCGCTGGATGTCGCGGTGATCGGTTGTGTGGTCAACGGGCCGGGTGAAGCCAAGGAAGCCCATATCGGCTTGACCGGCGGCACGCCGAACCTGATTTACATCGACGGCAAGCCGTCGCAGAAACTGACGAATGACAATCTGGTGGATGAGCTCGAAAGACTGATCCGCCAGAAAGCGGCCGAAAAGGTCGAGGCTGACGCTGCAGTTATCGCGCGCGGCTGATCCAGCGAATTTAAGGAATAGATGTGAGCAAGTCTCTGCAAGCCATTCGTGGCATGAACGACATCCTTCCGGAGCAGACGCCGCTGTGGCGCTACTTCGAGAACACCGTTGCGCGTCTGCTGGATAACTACGGTTACAAACAGATCCGTATGCCGATCGTCGAGTTCACCGAGCTGTTCAAGCGCTCCATCGGTGAAGTGACCGACATCGTTGAAAAAGAGATGTACACCTTCGAAGACCGCAACGGTGATTCCCTGACCTTGCGTCCGGAAGGCACCGCCGCGTGCGTGCGCGCCGTGCTCGAGCATGGCCTCACCGGCGGTGGCCAGCCGCAGAAGCTGTGGTACATCGGGCCGATGTTCCGCCACGAGCGCCCGCAGAAAGGCCGTTATCGCCAGTTCCACCAGATCGGCCTGGAAGTGTTCAACCTCGACGGTCCGGACATCGACGCCGAACTGATCGTGCTGACCTGGCGCCTGTGGGGCCTGCTGGGCATCCGCGATGCGGTCAAGCTTGAACTCAACAGCCTGGGCACCAGTGAGTCCCGGGGCCGATATCGCATCGCCCTGGTCGAGTACCTGTCTGCCCACCTGGACAAGTTGGACGAAGACAGCCAGCGCCGTCTGAAAACCAACCCGTTGCGCGTCCTCGATACCAAGAACGCCGACACGCAGGCCGTGCTGGTCAATGCGCCGAAGATGGCCGATTACCTGGACGACGAATCCCGCACCCACTTCGAGGGGCTCAAGGCGCGCCTGGAAGCCGCCGGGATTCCTTACGTGATCAACCCGAAACTGGTGCGCGGCCTCGATTACTACAGCAAGACCGTGTTCGAGTGGGTCACCGACAAGCTCGGCGCCCAGGGCACCGTGTGTGCCGGTGGCCGTTATGATGGCCTGGTCGAGCAGATGGGCGGCAAGCCGACCCCCGGCGTGGGTTTTGCCATGGGTATCGAGCGCCTGATCCTGCTGCTGGAAACCCTGGAACAGGTTCCGGAAGAAATCTCCCGTCAGGTGGATGTGTACCTGTGCGCCTTTGGCGAGGCCGCCGAACTGGCTGCCCTGGCCCTGAGCGAAAAAGTGCGCGACCAGTTGCCGAACCTGCGCCTGCAGATCAATGCCGGCGCCGGCAGCTTCAAGAGCCAGTTCAAGAAGGCCGACAAGAGCGGTGCGCTGTACGCACTGATCCTCGGCGATGACGAATTGGCCCAGCAAGTGATAGGTTTCAAACCCCTGCGTGGCCAGGGCGAGCAACAGAACATTGCCTTTGATGCGCTCGCCGCGCACTTGGCCACCTGCGTCGTGCAGGGTTGAAGCTGTCGAACAGCCGAATTTAGCGATTAAGGAGTGTTGGGGTGTCGAGTACTGATGATGAGCAGCTGGCCGAGTTCAAGGACTGGTGGCAGCGTAACGGCAAGCCCCTGGTTACCGGCGGCCTGCTGGCTTTAGTGGTGGTGTTCGGCTGGCAAGCCTGGCACAAGTATCAGGCCAACCAGTCCCAAGGCGCCTCGATCCTCTATCAGCAATTGCTGGAAAGCACGCTGACGCCGAGCGGCAAGCCCGATCCTGCGCAAGTGGCAGACCTGGCCGGCAAGCTCAAGAGCGAATTTGGCGGTAGCACCTACGCCCAATACGGTAGCCTGTTCGTCGCGAAAGTCGCGGTCGACACCGGCAAGCTGGATGACGCCGTCGCCGAACTGAAGGCCATCGCCGACAAGCCGACCAACCCGACCCTGGGTGAAATCGCACGTCAGCGCCTGGCTCAGGTATTGGCGGCACAGAACAAGGCCGACGAAGCACTCAAACTGCTCGACGGCGACGCTGACAAGGCATTTGTAGCCACTCGCGAAGAGCTCAAGGGTGACCTGTTGGTCCAATTGGGTCGTACCGACGAAGCCAATGCTGCGTACAAAAAAGCCAAGGCGGCGCTGTCTGATGAAGCGGCGGTCGGTGGCTTACAAATCAAGCTCGACGACTTGGCCAAAGGGGATGCGTGACGTGATCCGTTGGAAACATGCAGCATTGCTGGCTCTGGCCGTTCTGGCCGCGGGTTGCAGCAGCAACAGTAAAAAAGAACTGCCTCCGGCCGAGCTGACCAGCTTCAAGGAAGAAGTGGTCCTGCAAAAGCAGTGGAGCCGCTCCATCGGTGACGGTCAGGGCGAAACCTACAACATGTTGGTACCGGCAATCGACGGTGACAACATTGTGGCCGCTGACGTGACCGGCGTGGTGATCTCCATGGATCGCATGAACGGCGACGTGAAGTGGAAGAAAGACCTCGAACTGCCTGTATCCGGCGCCGTCGGCGTGGGTTACGGCATGGTCATGCTCGGCACGCTCAAGGGCGAAGTCGTGGCGCTGGACTCCAGCACCGGTGAAGAGAAATGGCGCGCTCGCGTGACCAGTGAAGTTCTCGCACCGCCTGCCACCAACGGCGACATCGTCGTGGTGCAAACCCAGGACGACCGTGTGATCGGCCTCGACGCCAGCACTGGCGCCCAACGCTGGTTGTACGACAGCACCCCTGCGGTGCTGACCCTGCGCGGTACCAGTGGTCCGGTTGTGACCAATAATCTGGCCGTTGCGGGCCTGTCGACCGGTAAAGTGGTCGCCCTGAATACCCAGAACGGCGTGCCTATCTGGGAAACGCGTGTGGCGATCCCGCAAGGTCGTTCGGAACTGGATCGCGTCGTCGACATCGACGGTGGCTTGCTGCTGTCCGGCGAAACCCTCTACGTCGCTACCTACCAGGGCCGTGTCGCGGCACTGGACCTGCAAAGCGGCCGCGTCAACTGGCAGCGTGATGCTTCCAGCTACGCCGGTGTCGCCCAAGGGTTTGGCAGCGTCTACGTAAGCCTGTCGTCCGGCACCGTTGAAAGTGTCGACGAACGTTCCACCACTGCGCTGTGGAGCAACGACTCTCTGGCCCGCCGTCAACTGTCGGCACCGGAAGTGTTCTCCAGCTACGTAGCGGTAGGCGACTTCGAAGGCTACCTGCACCTGCTGAGCCAGGTAGACGGTCGCTTTGTGGGTCGCGAGCGCATCGACAGCGACGGCCTGCGTGCGCGTCCGCTGGTCGTGGGTAACATGCTTTATGTGTTTGGCAACAGCGGCAAGCTGGAAGCCCTGACCATCAAGTAAAGGTTTGACTATGCTTGGGGTTACCCCCAGGCGGCCCTGCTTCATTGCTTAATGTAGGAGCGAGCTTGCTCGCGAAGGACGTCAACGCTCACGCGGGTTTCTGGATAAACGCGGCGTCCTCAGGTTTTTCGCGAGCAAGCTCGCTCCTACAGGAACCAGTGTCGGGCAGGGTATGTGGCATTTCAAATGCCGCCCCGAGCACCAGCCGCTGCCTTGCAGCGGCTTTTGTATTTTCTGAAATAACGAAGTGGAGAGCCGCATGGTTCCCGTAATCGCCCTGGTGGGCCGACCTAACGTCGGCAAGTCCACCTTGTTCAACCGCCTGACCAGGACTCGCGACGCCATTGTCGGCGACTTGTCCGGTCTGACCCGTGATCGCCAATACGGTGAGGCAAAGTGGCAAGGGCGCTCCTACATTATTGTCGACACCGGTGGTATCTCCGGTGACGAGCATGGCATGGATGAAAAGATGGCCGAGCAGTCGCTGCTGGCCATTGAAGAAGCCGATGTCGTGTTGTTCCTGGTGGACGCCCGCGCGGGCTACACCGCTGCCGACCAGATGATCGGCGAGCACCTGCGCAAGCGCAACAAGCGTTCCTACGTGGTCGCCAACAAGATCGACAACATCGATCCTGAAATGGCCCGTGCCGAATTCAGCCCGATGGGCCTGGGCGACGCGATCCCGATCGCCGGTGCCCACGGTCGCGGCATCACCCAGATGTTGGAAATCGCCCTGCGCGACTTCCCTAAGGATGACGCCGAGGAAGAAGAGGGCGAAGAAGAGGTCGTCGCCGAAGGTGAGGAAGCCAAGCGCATTCCGGGCCCGAGCGAAAAAGACGGTATCAAGATCGCCATCATCGGCCGTCCCAACGTCGGCAAGTCGACCCTGGTCAACCGTATGCTCGGTGAAGACCGGGTCATCGTGTATGACCAGCCCGGCACTACTCGCGACAGTATCTACATCCCGTTCGAGCGTAACGACGAGAAGTACACGCTGATCGACACCGCTGGTGTGCGCAAGCGCGGCAAGATCCACGAGGAAGTTGAAAAGTTCTCCGTGGTGAAAACCCTGCAGGCGATCAAAGACGCCAACGTGGTGATCTTCGTGATGGACGCCCGCGAAGGCGTGGTGGACCATGACCTCAACCTGCTGGGCTTCGCCCTTGAGGCAGGTCGGGCGCTGGTGATCGCGATCAACAAGTGGGACGGCATGACGCCGAGCGAGCGCGATTTCGTCAAGATCGAACTGCAGCGTCGTCTGTTCTTCGTCGAGTTCGCCGATATCCACTTTATCTCGGCACTGCACGGTACCGGCGTGGGCAACCTCTACGCGTCCGTACAGAACTCGTTCAAGTCCGCGGTCACCCGCTGGCCGACCAACCGTCTGACCCAGATCCTCGAAGACGCGGTCGGCGAGCACGCACCGCCGATGGTCAACAACCGCCGGATCAAACTGCGTTACGCCCACTTGGGTGGTGCCAACCCGCCGATTATCGTGATCCACGGTAACCAGATCGAGAAGGTGCCTAAATCCTACGTGCGTTACCTGGAAAACACCTACCGCCGTGTCTTGAAGCTGGTCGGTACGCCGATCCGCATCGAGTTCAAGGGTGGCGAGAACCCATACGAAGGCAACAAGAACACACTGACTGACCGTCAGGTGAACAAGAAGCGTCGTTTGATGACTCACCACAAGAAGGCCGACAAGAAGCGCCGCGACAAGCGCTGATTCCGACCTCGCAAAAAGGGCTCTTTACGGGCCCTTTTTTGTGCGTGGTGGTTTGCGCCTTGACCCGATGCAGTTGGCAGCTTAAAACTTGGGGTTCACCTGCAGGGGCCTCCGATGATCAACAGCAAGCTGCCAAATGTCGGCACGACCATTTTCACCACCATGTCGCAACTCGCTGCCGAAACCGGCGCGCTCAACCTGTCCCAGGGCTTCCCTGACTTCAATGGCCCGCAGGGTTTGCTCGATGCCGTGGGCAAGCATGTCGCCAGCGGCCATAACCAATACGCACCGATGACCGGCCTGCCAGCCCTGCGCCAGCAAGTGGCGGCCAAGATCGCGCGCAGCTATGGCGCCACGGTCAGCCCCGACAGCGAAGTGACGATCACGCCCGGAGCCACGGCGGCGATCTTCTGCGCGATCCAGGCGGTGATCCGCAGCGGCGATGAGGTCATCGTGTTCGACCCGTGCTACGACAGTTATGAGCCTTCGGTCGAGTTGGCCGGCGGTCGCTGCGTGCATGTGCAACTGAACCTGGAAAACTTCAGCCTCGACTTTGAAAAGATCCAGGCGGCGTTGTCTGCGCGCACGCGCATGATCATCCTGAACACGCCGCATAACCCCACCGGCGCACTGATCAGCCGTGCCGAGCTGGACCTGTTGGCGGCCTTGATCCGCGACCGCGATATTTACCTGGTCAGCGATGAGGTCTACGAACATCTGGTGTTTGACGGTGTGCCTCATGTCAGCGTGCTGGCCCACGAAGAACTGTATCAACGTGCGTTCGTGGTCAGTTCCTTCGGCAAGACCTATCACGTCACCGGCTGGAAAACCGGCTACGTGGTCGCGCCACCGGCACTGACCGTCGAATTGCGCAAGGTGCATCAATATGTCAACTTCTGCGGCGTGACCCCGCTGCAGTACGCGTTGGCAGACTTCATGGCCGAACACCCGGAACACGTCGAAGAACTGCCGGCCTTTTACCAGGCCAAGCGCGACCTGTTCTGCGACCTGTTGACGCCGTCGCGTTTCAGCTTTACCCGGGTCACCGGTACTTACTTCCAACTGGTGGATTATTCAGCGATTCGCCCAGACCTGGATGACGTCGCCATGTCGTTGTGGATGACCCGCGAGCATGGCGTAGCGACGATCCCGGTTTCGGTGTTCTACCAGCATCCACCCCAAGGCCAGCGCCTGGTGCGCCTGTGCTTTGCCAAACGCGAGGAGACGCTGCAACAAGCAGCTGAGAAACTATGCGTGATCTGAATGCACTACCCGACCTGAACATCGCCCTGGTCCAGACCAGCCTGGCCTGGCACAACCGCCAGGCCAACCTCGATCACTTCGAACTGTTGCTGGAACAGGCTCGTGGCGCTGACCTGATCATCCTGCCGGAGATGTTCACCACCGGTTTCTCCATGGACTCGGCCACCCAGGCCGAACCGGAAAATGGCCCGACCCATCGCTGGCTCCAGAGCCAGGCGGCGAAGTACAACGCGGTGATCACCGGCAGTGTGATCATCCAGGCCGCCGACGGCAGCCACCGCAACCGTCTGTTATGGGCGCGGCCGGATGGCGAGGTGCTGCATTACGATAAGCGCCACCTGTTCCGCATGGCCGGCGAGCACAATCACTACACGCCCGGCGAGCGCCAGGTGCTGTTCGAGATAAAGGGCTGGCGTATTCGCCCATTGATTTGCTACGACCTGCGTTTTCCGGTGTGGAGTCGTGACGCCCAGGATACTGACCTGCTGCTGTACACCGCCAACTGGCCGGGGGCGCGACGCCAGCATTGGAACCGGTTGCTGCCAGCGCGGGCGATCGAGAACCTGTGTTATGTGGCGGCGGTGAATCGGGTGGGTACCGACGGCAAAGGCTTCGCTTATACCGGGGATAGCCAGGTGCTGGACTTCCAGGGTGAGAGCCTGTTGAGTGCGGGGGAGGCGGACGGGGTGTTTACGGTGTGCCTCAAAGCGGATGAATTGGCGGCTTACCGCAGCAAATTTCCGGCGAACCTGGATGCCGATACTTTTCAGTTTGTCTGACAGACCGCTATCGCGGGCAAGCCCACTCCCACATTCGAGCCGAACACGGTCAAAATGTGGGAGTGGGCTTGCCCGCGATGAGGCCCCAACAGACCACACACATCCAAAGCCCAACAAAAAAGGCCCCTGAGTTCTCACCCAGGGGCCTTTTGCATGTCAGCGCTCAGTGTGTTTACGCCGCTTTCGCTTCCAGATGGCTCAACGAGCGGTTCAGGGCGCTGAATACCGCCTTGAAGCTGGCCGTGGTGAAGTTTTCATCAATGCCCACGCCATGCACCGGACGCTCACCGTTCACTCGCAGCTCGATGTAGGCCGCAGCCTTGGCGTTGGTGCCGGCACCGATCGCGTGTTCGTTGTAGTCCATGATTTCCACACCAATCGGCAGGCTGGCGACCAGGGCTTCGAGCGCGCCGTTGCCCTTGCCGTGCCAGCGCAGGTTGGTTTCGCCCTGGCCTTTGCCCGAGACTTCCACTTCCACGGTGCTGTTACCGTTTTCTTCCTGCAGACGATGGCTGACCAGCGCGTAGGGCGTGTTGGCTTGCAGGTATTCACGCTGCAACAGCGCGTGAATCTGCGAAGCGCTCATCTCCAGGCCCACGCGGTCGGTTTCGGCCTGAACCACTTGGCTGAACTCGATCTGCATGCGACGCGGCAAGCTGATGCCGTATTCCTGCTCCAGCAGGTAGGCGATGCCGCCTTTGCCCGACTGGCTGTTCACCCGGATCACCGCCTCGTAGCTGCGGCCGATGTCGGCCGGGTCGATCGGCAAGTACGGCACTTCCCACAGGGCGTCGGGTTTCTGCTGGGCGAAGCCCTTGCGGATTGCGTCCTGGTGGGAGCCGGAGAATGCGGTGTGTACCAGGTCGCCGACATACGGGTGACGTGGATGCACCTGGATCTGGTTGCATTCCTCGACCACTTTGCGCACGCCGTCGATGTCGGAGAAGTCCAGCTCAGGGTTCACGCCCTGGGTGTAGAGGTTCAACGCCACGTTGACCAGGTCGACGTTACCGGTACGCTCACCGTTGCCGAACAGGCAGCCTTCGACACGGTCGGCGCCGGCCATCAGGCCCAATTCGGTGGCGGCTACGCCGGTGCCACGGTCGTTGTGGGTGTGCAGGCTGATGATCACGCTGTCACGACGGTTGACATGACGACCGAACCACTCGATCTGGTCGGCATAGATGTTCGGCGTGGCGCATTCAACGGTGGCCGGCAGGTTGAGGATCATCTTGTGCTCGGGCGTCGGGTTCCACACCTCGATCACTGCGTCACACACTTCCTTGGCGAATTCCAGCTCGGTGGCGCTGAAGGTCTCTGGCGAGTATTCGAACGTCCACTGGGTTTCCGGCTGCTGGGCGGCGTATTTGACGAACAGCTTGGCCGCGTTGACCGCGATGGCCTTGATCCCGTCCTTGTCCTGGTTGAACACGATGCGACGGAAGGACGGCGAGGTAGCGTTGTACAGGTGGACGATGGCTTTTTTCGCGCCGCGCAGGGATTCGAAGGTGCGCTCGATCAAGTCTTCACGGCCCTGGGTCAGCACCTGGATGGTGGTGTCCTCGGGGATGTGGTTGCCTTCGATCAGGGTGCGGACGAAGTCGAAGTCGGTTTGCGAAGCGGCCGGGAACGAGGCTTCGATTTCCTTCACGCCGACGGCGACCAGGGTCTTCCAGAAGCGCAGTTTTTTCACTGCATCCATCGGTTCGATCAGCGACTGGTTGCCATCACGCAGGTCGGAGCTGCACCAGATCGGCGCGGTGGTGATGGTTTTCGACGGCCAGGTGCGGTCCGGAATATCGATGGTCGGAAACGCGCGGTACTTCGAAGACGGGTCTTTGAGCATGCTCATCGGGAAATCCTTTGGTGGAGGGGCCGAAAAAGGGCGGCCTGCCGGAAAATTGTTATGGGGTATAAAACAAGGGACGAGGCAGATCGATTCAGCCTGGCAGTCGTGCGCTGACAAGGCACAGGCTGCGGTGCTGGCGGAGCAAAATGAGTGTGTGAGAGGTTTTCATAAGCTCAACCCTAACCGCCGGGGTGAAAGATGGCAAGTAGTCCAGAAAAATTGAGATAAGTTCTTCTGTTGGCGTAGGAAACGAGATTTTATGCTTGGTAAATAGTCTGAGGCTGGTTTTAATTGCGCAGCCTTTATCGGCTGCGCAATCGAGTCGGTCAAGGTTGAAATGCGCCGATAAAGATCGCGGGATCCACCCGTGCATCGTTCAGGCTGACATTCCAGTGCATATGCGGCCCGGTCGCGCGACCCGTCGCGCCGACCTTGCCCACCACCGCGCCGCGTGCCAGTTGCTGGCCCGGGCTGACATCGATCTTCGACATATGGCAGAACATGCTGATAAAGCCCTGGCCGTGGTCGACGAACACGGTGTTGCCGTTGAAGAAGTAGTTGCCGGTCAGGATCACCTTGCCCGCCGCCGGGGTCTTGATCGGTGTGCCGGCGGGGACGGCGAAATCCAGGCCGGAATGCGGATTGCGTTCTTCGCCGTTGAAGAAGCGACGCACGCCGAACTTGCTCGACAGCGGCCCGTTGACCGGTTTGTCCAGCAGCAGGTTGCTTGGCAGGTTAGGGCTGAAACTGCGGTAAGCCTTGATCTGCACCGCCAGCTCGGCTTCGATGCGCTTGAGTTGCGCCGGGGCGGGGTTGACCTGGCTTTTGTTCTTCAGGGTGATGCGCTGTTCCGGGTACTGCTTGTAGCCGACGATAAACGGCAGGTTGCGCCCGCCGCTGCTGATGCGTTCGTTGCCCGGTTTGACCGTCAACGGAATGCCGACAATCGCCAGCCAGTTGGCCTGTTCCTTGACCACCAGGACCGGCTTGCCCTGGTAGGTGGCTTTCGGCGCGGCCGCCGCGGGGCCGAGGTCGACGACGGCCACACCGCCGGGCACCGGCTTGTTCAAGGCCCGGATGATGAAGCTGTCGGCGTGGGCGTTGACGGTCAGGCACAGCAGCATCAACAGGCTGAAAAAACGTGGCATCGATCAATCCAATAACGAAAGGGTGACGGGTGTCAGGTGGTTGTCTTCCACCCGCACTTGCAATTGGCCTTCACCGAGGCGCGCAGTCAGGCGCTGGCCGGTGTGGGTCTGCGCGGCATTGCGAATCGCCTGGCCGCGCTCGTCGAGCAGGATGCTGTAGCCGCGGCCGAGAGTCGCCAGCGGGCTGACCACTTGCAGCGTCTGCACCTGGCTTTGCAGTTGCAGGCGGCGCGCCTTGAGGCCTTCGCGCATGGCGCGGGGCAGGCGTTCGGCGAGGCTGTCCAGGCGTTGGCGCAGCAAGGCCAGTTGGCGGCCGGGGTGTTGGCCGGCGAGGCGGGTTTCCAGGCGGATCAAGCGTTCGCGGCGGGTATTGAGGCTGCGTTCGAAGGCGCGGCGCAGGCGCATGTCCAGGTCATCCAGGCGCTGGGCCTGTTGGCGCAGACGTTCGCCGGGGTGGCGCAGGCGGCGGGCCATGCCTTCGAGGCGCAGGCGGTCGTGGCTCAGCCGGTTGCGCATCAGCATCACCAGGCGGCGGTGCAGGCTGTCGACCTGGCGCACCAGGTTGCTGGCGTCCGGAGCCAGCAGTTCTGCAGCGGCAGATGGCGTCGGCGCGCGCACGTCGGCGACAAAGTCGCTGATCGACACATCAGTCTCATGGCCGATGGCGCTGACGATCGGCGTCACGCAAGCATCCACCGCCCGGGCCACGGCTTCTTCGTTGAAGCACCAGAGGTCTTCCAGCGAGCCGCCGCCACGGGCCAGGATCAATGCGTCGAAGCCACGCGCATCGGCCAGCTTCAGCGCGCGCACGATCTGCGCCACCGCTTCGCGGCCTTGTACGGCCGTGGGGATCAAGGTGAGTTGCACCTGCGGCGCGCGGCGGCGGAACACGCTGATGATGTCGCGGATCACCGCGCCGGTCGGCGAGCTGATAATGCCGATGCGCTGCGGATGGGCCGGCAACGCCACCTTGCGGTCGGCGCTGAACAGGCCTTCGGCGCTGAGTTTTTCCTTCAGCGCATCGAAGGCCAGGCGCAGCGCGCCATCGCCGGCGGGCTCGACGGTGTCGAGGATCAGTTGATAGTCGCCACGGCCCTCGAACAGCGAGACCTTGCCGCGCACTTTCACCGCCAGGCCGTCCTTCAAGGCCTGGCGCACCCGCGCGGCGTTCTGCCGGAACAGCGCGCAACGCACTTGGGCGCCGCTGTCCTTGAGGGTGAAGTACACATGGCCGGACGCCGGGCGGGCGAGGTTGGAGATCTCGCCTTCGACCCAGATATTGGTGAACACGTCTTCCAGCAACACCCGCGCACGGCCGTTGAGTTGGCTGACAGTCAGGACCTCGCGGTCCAGGCCCAGGCGGGCGAACGGATCTTTAATCATGGAGAGGGATCTTTAATCATGGGCGGCAGTTTATAGGCATTCGCGCAAGGTTTGGCAGAATTGCTCCACCAACGCGCTCGGTGTGTGCGGGCAGGCCAGGGCCACGGTACTCAGGCAGTCCGGGTCGGCCAGGGGTAAAAAATGCACGGCGGCCGGGGCGATGTCCTGCATCGATTTTGGTAACAAGGCAATACCGAAGCCGGCCTGGATCAACTGCAACTGCGTGGTCTTGCGCGACATGACCCGTGCAGCCTTGGGGAAAAATCCGGCACGCATGCACAACTCGGCCGACAGATAGCTCAGCCCGCCGCGCTGGGGATGGGGGACCGAGATAAACGCTTCGTCCTTGAGTTGGGCCAATTCGACCGGTGCCTGGCAGCGGGCTAGCGCGTGGTTCGGCGGTACGGCCAGCAGTAACTGCTCACTGTATAAAGGCACCACACGCACGCCTTCGCGCTGGCGTAGCACCGGCAGGCGCAGTAGGCCGACGTCCAGGCGACCGTCGGCAATTTCTTCGAGTTGTGCTTCGGAGGACAGTTTGGCGATATCCATCGATACGCCGGGGCAGCGCTCCAGCCAGGTGCTGATGCCGCGCAGCAGCGCGCCGCTCATCGGCACGGTGCTCGAATGGCTCAAGCGCAGAGTGCCGACCTGGCCGTTACCCACTTGCGTCGCCATCTCGCTGGCCTTGTGCAGTTCACTCAGCAGATTGCGCGCCCGCGGGTAGAAGGCTTCACCGGCGGCGGTCAGCCGAGGCAGGCGCGCGGTGCGTTCGAACAATGGGGTGTGCAGTTGGTTTTCCAGTTCTTTGATCTGCCGGCTCAGGGCCGATTGCGCGACAAACAGGCGCTCGGCGGCGGCGCTGAAGCTGCCGCTGTCGGCGATTTCGACGAAGTAGCGCAGTTGGCGGGTGGAAATCACACGTCATGCCTTTTCGAGATGGGTGGAGGGCTTTGAAGATATTAGTCGCAACTCTCACCGATGGCTAAAGTGATGGACATCTCTTTCAAGGAATTACCCATGAGCCCGGTTGAGCTGATGAGTCAGTGGTCGTTTGGCGGTACAGATTGGCTGGTGATCGGCCTGGGCGTTGCCGTGGCCTATATCGTGTTTGGCATCGCCGGGTTCGGTACGGCGCTGGTGGCGGGGCCGATCCTGCTTATGTTCATGCCGCTGTCGAAGATCATCCCGCTGCTGGTGTTGCTGGATTTCATCGCGGCCTTCGGCAACCTGCTGCAATCGCGACGGGATGTGAACAAGCCGGAGCTGTTGCGACTGCTGCCGTGCATGGCGATCGGTTGCACCCTGGGCGTGGTGTTTTTGCTCAACCTGCATTCGGATCTGTTGCTGTTGTTGATGGGGCTGTTTATCAGCGCCTACGCGATTTACACCTTGGCGGTGAAGGCCCGGCCGGCGCAACTGGCGGCGGGCTGGGCGGTTCCCATGGGCACCGTCGGCGGTTTGTTCGGTGCGTTGTTCGGCAGTGGCGGCTTTTTATATGCGATCTACTTGAGCAGTCGTTTGCCCAAGGACGCCGCGCGCGCCACGCAAAGTGCGTTGATCAGTTGCAGCACCGTGGTGCGCCTGAGCCTGTTCCTGATCGCCGGGGTGTATGCCGACATGCCGCTGTTGCTGCTGGCGGTTTGCCTGCTGCCGGCGATGGCCCTGGGGTTGTGGTGTGGGCGGCGGCTGACGCTGCGCATGTCCCGTGAGGCGTTTGTGCGATTGGTCACGTGGCTGGTGCTGGCCAGTGGCATTGCCTTGATTGGGCGGTACCTGAGTACTTGACCTGTGTCGGGCAGGGATTAAGCTGCCTGCCTTCAGGGCTTCTTCGCGAGCAAGTCCGCTCCCACAGTCGATCGCATTGCAAGGTGGGAGCCGGGCTTGCCCGCGACGGCGCCAGACGTCATACCGCAGGGCTCCCATGAATTCCCAAAGCATCCTTGTCCCGAAAATCTCCACCTTGCCCGTCCACGAACCCCGTGCCCGGGCGATCGTGCGCTGGCTGGTGCGCAAGAACATCATCAAGGAAGAGCTGACCACCTGCGGGCGCACCGGCAACCGCATGGCCTACGCCCTGGCCGACGGCGCCCGCGCCGTGGTGCTGCACCCGGATGCGCTGCCGTTCAACGAACCCGTCAATGGCCTGGAAATCATCTACAAGCGTTGCATCTATACACCGGCCAAGGGTTTTCTCGAAGAAGCCGGCTGCCCGGAATGCCTCAAGGAAATCGGCGAGGCGCTGTTCGACAGCCTGGAAGAGTGGATGCCCGGCCACACCGACAACTTCACCTGCCCGCTGTGTGGGCATGAGGATGACATCAACGGTTTTCTGTTCCTGCAGGAATGTGGGTTTTCCAACCTCGGATTCATCTTCAACAACTGGGCGGAGGCGGGGTTCAAGCAGAGCTTTATCGACGAATTTGCCGATTGGTTGGACCAGAAGATCAGTTGGGTCAAAGTCGAGTTGTAGGCTGCAAGCTCAACCCTCTGTAGGAGCGAGCTTGCTCGCGAAAATCGTCAACGATAATCCGGGTAGTCTGGTTAAACGCGGTGTCTTGGTGTTCTTCGCGAGCAAGCTCGCTCCTACAGAAAAGCAGCATCTTTTCTCCATCTATCAGTATTACCAAGTTTGTCAGAGTTTTACGTTGAGACCTGAGGGGTGTCTGAGTATAATGGCGCGCTTCCATTTTCCCGCTCGGGAGCCCCCGCGATGCTGCGTATCAGCCAAGAAGCTCTGACATTCGACGACATTCTCCTAGTGCCCGGTTATTCCGAGGTGCTTCCTAACGAAGTCAGTCTCAAGACCCGCCTAACCCGTGGCATCGAGCTGAATATTCCCCTGGTTTCCGCTGCCATGGATACCGTCACCGAAGCCCGTCTGGCCATCGCCATGGCTCAGGAAGGCGGTATCGGCATCATCCACAAGAACATGACCGTCGAGCAGCAAGCTGCCGAAGTGCGCAAGGTCAAGCGTTATGAAGCCGGTGTGGTGAAAGATCCGATCACCATCGACGCTGACGCCACCGTGCGCGACCTGTTCGAACTGACCCGTCTGCACAACATCTCCGGCGTTCCGGTACTGCACAATGGCGACCTCGTCGGCATCGTCACCTCCCGTGACGTGCGTTTCGAGAACCGTCTTGAAGTCACCGTCCGCGAAGTGATGACGCCTAAAGAGCGTCTGGTCACGGTCAAGGAAGGCGCCAACAAGAACGACGTGCGCGAATTGCTGCACAAGCACCGCATCGAGCGCGTGCTGATCGTCGACGACAAATTCGCCCTCAAGGGCATGATGACCGTCAACGACATCGAAAAAGCCAAGGCTTACCCGCTGGCCAGCAAGGATGACCAAGGTCGTCTGCGCGTCGGCGCGGCAGTCGGCACCGGTAAAGACACTGGTGATCGCGTAGCGGCCCTGGTTGCTGCCGGTGTGGACGTGGTGGTGGTCGACACCGCCCACGGTCACTCCAAGGGCGTGATCGACCGCGTTCGCTGGGTCAAACAGAATTTCCCTGAAGTCCAGGTGATCGGCGGCAACATCGCCACCGGCGCTGCCGCCAAGGCCCTGGCCGAAGCGGGCGCGGATGCGGTCAAGGTCGGTATCGGCCCTGGCTCGATCTGCACCACGCGTATCGTCGCCGGTGTGGGCGTGCCGCAAATCAGCGCCATCGCCAACGTCGCCGAGGCCCTCGAAGGCACGGGCGTTCCGTTGATCGCCGACGGCGGTATCCGGTTCTCCGGTGACCTGTCCAAGGCCATCGTCGCCGGTGCGTCCTGCGTGATGATGGGCTCGATGTTCGCCGGTACTGAAGAAGCCCCGGGCGAGATCGAACTGTTCCAGGGTCGTTCGTACAAGGCTTACCGCGGCATGGGTTCGCTGGGCGCCATGTCCCAGGCGCAAGGTTCTTCCGACCGTTACTTCCAGGACTCTTCGGCAGGCGCCGAGAAACTCGTTCCGGAAGGCATCGAAGGCCGTGTGCCGTACAAAGGCACCCTGAGCGCGATCATCCATCAACTGATGGGCGGCCTGCGTTCCTCGATGGGCTACACCGGTAGCGCCAACATCGACGAAATGCGTACCAAGCCAGAGTTCGTGCGGATCACCGGCGCCGGTATGGCCGAATCCCACGTCCATGACGTGCAGATCACCAAGGAAGCGCCAAACTACCGCGTAGGTTGAGGCTTCCAGCATAAAGTTAAGTAACCGGGGCTGTCTTATTCAGCCCCGAGTTGTTTCTGATTCATTAGACGAGACTGATCTCATGGCCCTCGACATTCACGCCCACCGTATCCTGATCCTCGATTTCGGTTCCCAGTACACCCAACTGATCGCCCGTCGCGTGCGTGAAATCGGCGTGTACTGCGAACTGCATCCGTTCGACATGGACGACGCAGCGATCCGCGAATTCGCACCGAAAGGCGTCATCCTCGCCGGCGGCCCCGAGTCGGTACACGAAGCCAACAGCCCGCGCTGCCCGCAAGCCGTATTCGACCTGGGCGTGCCCGTGTTCGGTATCTGCTATGGCATGCAGACCATGGCCGAGCAGTTGGGCGGCAAGGTTGAAGGTTCCGAGCTGCGTGAATTCGGTTATGCCCGTGTCGACGTGGTCGGCAAGAGCCGCCTGTTGGACGGCATCGAAGACCACGTCGACGCCGACGGCCTGTTCGGCCTCGACGTGTGGATGAGCCACGGTGACAAAGTCACCAAGATGCCGCAAGACTTCCACATCCTGGCCAGCACCCCGAGCTGCCCGATCGCCGGCATGTTCAACGACGAGCGTGGTTACTACGGCGTGCAGTTCCACCCGGAAGTGACCCACACCAAGCAAGGCGGGCGCATCCTGTCGCGCTTCATCCTCGACATCTGCGAGTGTGAAGCCCTGTGGACCCCGTCGAAAATCGCTGAAGACGCCATCGCCAACGTGCGTGCCCAGGTCGGCACCGACAACGTCCTGCTCGGCCTGTCCGGCGGCGTTGACTCCTCCGTGGTTGCTGCGCTGCTGCACAAGGCCATCGGTGATCAACTGACCTGCGTATTCGTCGACAACGGCCTGCTGCGCCTGCACGAAGGCGAGCAAGTGATGGCCATGTTCGCCGAGAACATGGGCGTCAAGGTGATCCGCGCCAACGCTGAAGATCAGTTCCTGAACAACCTGGCCGGCGAGTCCGACCCGGAGAAGAAGCGCAAGATCATCGGCCGCACCTTCATCGACGTATTCGATGCCCAGTCCAACAAACTGGACAACATCAAGTACCTCGCCCAAGGCACCATCTACCCCGACGTGATCGAGTCGGCTGGCGCCAAGAGCGGCAAGGCCCACGTGATCAAGTCCCACCACAACGTGGGTGGCCTGCCCGAGGAAATGAACCTCAAGCTGGTCGAACCGCTGCGTGAGCTGTTCAAGGACGAAGTCCGCCGTCTCGGCCTGGAACTGGGCCTGCCCTACGACATGGTCTACCGCCACCCATTCCCGGGCCCGGGCCTGGGCGTGCGGATCCTCGGTGAAGTGAAGAAGGAATACGCCGACCTGCTGCGTCGCGCCGACCACATCTTCATCGAAGAACTGCGCAAGGCCGACTGGTATCACAAAGTCAGCCAGGCGTTCGTAGTGTTCCAGCCGGTGAAATCGGTGGGCGTGGTCGGTGACGGCCGTCGTTACGCCTGGGTCGTGGCCCTGCGTGCGGTGGAAACCATCGACTTCATGACCGCCCGTTGGGCACACCTGCCTTACGAACTGCTGGAAACCGTCAGCGGCCGTATCATCAATGAAATCGAAGGCATCTCGCGCGTGACGTATGACGTGTCGAGCAAGCCGCCGGCGACGATTGAGTGGGAATGATCCTGCCCTAGCAGGTGGATGCTGAATAACAGAACCCCGGCCATGTGCCGGGGTTCTGTGCTTCTGAAACACGATAAATCAAACGCCGCAGCAAAAGTGTGGGAGCGGGCTTGCTCGCGATAGCGGCCCGCGGCTACGTTTGAGCTTCGCTCGGCCTTAGCGCCGCGCAATATCCGAAAAGTAGAACTTATCCAACGTATGCCGCGACTCGGTGTACTCGAACTGCCGCCCGTCCTGCAGAAACGTCTGGTTGCTTACCACGATCACATGGCTTTGCCCCTCGAGATCGAGGTGTGCCTGGTCGTCTTTGCCGCGGGGCAGGGCTTCGATGGTGCGTTGGGCGTA
The DNA here is from genome assembly GCF_003058185.1 of Pseudomonas sp. GV105. Classification (NCBI taxonomy): domain Bacteria; kingdom Pseudomonadati; phylum Pseudomonadota; class Gammaproteobacteria; order Pseudomonadales; family Pseudomonadaceae; genus Pseudomonas; species Pseudomonas sp. GV105. The sequence goes on along the minus strand of NZ_QBUF01000003.1, from coordinate 268,326 downwards.
GCTGATGTGCAGTTGCAACGTCTGTTCGATGAAGGCGTAGATCGACTGCTCGGCGATGGTGCGGTCCAGGCCGGGGATCAGGTCGGCGACGAAGTGGTTGATGTCGAGGATCACCCGTTTGCCGCCGATGCGCCGCACCCGTTTGATGCGGGTGATCAGGGTGCCGGGTTCGGCCTCGATATGCTGCAGCAGTGAGCCTTCCAGCGGGAACTGGGTGAATTCGACGACGTCGGTGTGGACGTCATCGCCCAGGTCGGCGTGGGTTTCGTGGAAGCTGACGATGCCGCCCAGTTGGAACTCGATGGGGTTGGGCGATAACACAAACGTGCCTTTGCCATGGATTTTCTGCGCAAACCCACGCTCCTGCAGCTGCTCGATGGCCCGCCGCACGGTGCCACGACTGGCCTGGTAGGCATCCATCAGTTCGGTTTCAGAGGGAAGACGGGTGCCGCGTTGCAGGCGTTCGGTGGTGATGTTGGCAAGCAGATCGGTATAGATCTGGTTGTATTTGCTCATGGGGATGGCTCTGTGCCGCGTTTGCGTTCAAGGCAGGAACCTTAGTGGCACGGCTGGGGTTTGTCCATTGGGCCCACGGAAATCTGTGGGCTGTGGCGGGGCCTGATCCAGAAAAAATAGACAATATGTAACTCGTACAGACGAGTTGTTGCTTTAACTCGTCTGTACGAGTACTTTTGCCTTCGGCGTGCTGCCAATGACTGCCCCCCAAATAAAAAAATCAAAGTGGAAACCAAGCATGAGCCACGACTATTCGAACATCGCCCGCGAAATTCTCGAGCACCTCGGGGGCCGCGACAATCTTGAGCAAGCCGCCCATTGCGTGACCCGCCTGCGCCTGGCGCTCAAGGACCCGAGCCTGGTCAACGGCAGCGCGTTGAACCAAGTCGACCTGGTCAAGGGCTCGTTCTTTACCGGTGGGCTGTTCCAGGTGGTGATCGGCCCCGGCGAAGTGGAAAAGGTCTACGCCGCCCTGCGCGAACAGACCGGCCTCGCCGCCGCCACCATCGCCGACGTCAAGAAGAAGGGCGCCGACAAGACCAACGCCATGCAGCGTCTGGTGCGGGTGTTCTCCGATGTGTTCATGCCGATCCTGCCCGCGTTGATCATCGCCGGCCTGTTGATGGGCGTGAACAACCTGATGGGCGCCAAGGGCATGTTCATCGAGGGCAAGACGCTGCTGGAGGCCTACCCGAACCTGGATGGCCTGTGGAGCCTGATCAACCTGATGGCCAACACCTCGTTCGTGTTCCTGCCGGCGCTGGTGGGCTGGTCGGCGGCCAAGCGTTTTGGCGGCAGTGAAATCCTCGGCATCGTGCTTGGCCTGATGCTGGTCCACCCGGACCTGCTCAACGCCTGGAACTACGGCAAGGCGGTGGCCGGCCTCGATGGCCAGAGCCTGCCGTACTTCGATATTTTCGGTTGGTTCAAGATCGAGAAAGTCGGTTACCAGGGGCAGATCCTGCCGATCCTGATGGCGGCGTATGTGATGAGTGTCATCGAGAAATGGCTGCGCGCGCGGGTGCCAAATGCCATCCAACTGTTGGTCGTGCCGATCACCACCATCGTCGTCACCGGCGTGCTCGCGCTGGCGATCATCGGCCCGGTGACCCGTCACCTCGGCATCCTGATCACCCAGGGCGTGGTCACCCTGTTTGACCTGGCGCCGATGCTCGGCGGGGCGATTTTCGGCCTGTTGTATGCGCCGCTGGTGATCACCGGCATGCACCACATGTTCCTGGCGGTGGACCTGCAACTGATCTCCACCCAGGGCGGCACGTTTATCTGGCCGATGATCGTCATGTCCAACCTGGCCCAGGGCAGCGCCGCGCTGGCGGTGTTCTACATGGCGCGCAATGCGCGGGACAAAAGCATGGCCTCGACTTCCGCTGTCTCCGCGTATTTCGGTATCACTGAACCGGCGATGTTCGGCGTGAACCTGCGCTTCAAGTTCCCGTTTTATGCCGCGCTGCTGGGCTCGGCACTGGGCAGCATTTTCCTGTCGCTGAACAAGGTGCAGGCCTCGGCCATCGGGGTCGGCGGCTTGCCCGGGTTTATCTCGATCGTGCCGCATGCCATCCCGATGTTTGTGATCGGGATGGTCATCGCGATGGTCGTGCCGTTTGTTCTGACCTGTGCATTGAGCATGAAGATCGTGCGGCCTGGGTATCGCGTTGCCTGAATTACCGCGTTCGCGAGCAAGCCCGCCCCACAGTTGAATGCGTTCCCCCTGTGGGAGGGGGCTTGCTCCCGATGAGACCCTAGCGGCGGGTACACAATTTTACTGAAGGAACCCACCATGCAAAACTGGCAACACTCGGTGATCTACCAGATCTACCCCAAAAGCTTTCACAGCCACGCGGGTAACGCCACCGGTGACCTGCTGGGTATCGTGGACAAACTCGACTACCTGCAATGGCTGGGCGTCGACTGCCTGTGGATCACCCCGTTCCTGCGCTCGCCGCAGCGCGACAACGGCTACGACATCAGCGACTACTACGCCATCGACCCAAGCTACGGGACCATGGCCGATTGCGACCAACTGATCAGCGAAGCGGCCAAGCGCGGCATCAAGTTGATGCTCGACATCGTGGTCAACCACACCTCCATCGAGCACGAGTGGTTCCAGCAGGCGCGCAGCAGCCTCGACAACCCGTACCGCGACTTTTACATCTGGCGCGACCAGCCGAACAACTGGGAATCCAAATTCGGCGGCTCGGCCTGGGAATACGAAGCGCAAACCGGCCAGTACTTCCTGCACCTGTTCGATCACACCCAGGCCGACCTGAATTGGGACAACCCCAAGGTGCGCGCCGAGGTGTTCAAGCTGATGCGTTTCTGGCGCGACAAAGGCGTCGGCGGTTTCCGCCTGGATGTGATCAACCTGATCTCCAAGCCCGCCGACTTCCCCGAGGACGCCAGCGACGGTCGGCGTTTCTACACCGACGGTCCGAACGTACACGCGTACCTGCAGGAAATGCACCGCGAAGTCTTCGCAGGCCATGACCTGATCAACGTCGGCGAGATGTCATCCACCAGCCTGGAACACTGCATCCGCTACTCGCGGCCGGAGTCCAAAGAACTGTCGATGACCTTCAACTTCCACCACCTGAAAGTCGACTACCCGAACCTGCAGAAGTGGGTGAAGGCCGACTTCGATTTCCTGCAGCTCAAGCAGATCTTTTCCGACTGGCAACTGGGCATGCAGGCCGGCGGCGGTTGGAACGCGCTGTTCTGGTGTAACCACGACCAGCCACGGGTGGTCTCGCGCTTTGGGGATGACGGTGAGCATCGTGTGGTCTCGGCCAAGATGCTCGCCACGGCGCTGCACTTCCTGCAGGGCACGCCGTATGTGTACCAGGGCGAGGAGTTGGGCATGACCAATCCGGGCTTCGACACGATCGAGCAGTACCGCGATGTCGAAACCCTCAACATCTACCGCCTCAAGCGCGATGCCGGTGAGTCCGAGGCGTCGAGCATGGCGGCGATCATGCAGAAGTCGCGGGACAACGGGCGCACGCCGATGCAGTGGAATGCCCGCCAGCATGCCGGTTTCAGCAGCGGCGAACCGTGGATCGGCATCCCGGCCAACGCGGCGCAGATCAACGTCGACAGCCAACGGGATGACCCGGATTCGGTGCTGCATCACTACCGCAGCCTGATCGCCCTGCGTCGCCAGGAACCGCTGATTCAAGACGGCGTTTACCGCGAACTGTTGCTGGGCCACCTCCAGGTCTGGGCCTACCTGCGCGAAGGCCATGGCGAGCGCCTGCTGGTGCTGAACAACTTCTACGGCAAACCCTGCGAAATCCAGCTGCCCGATCACGTCCTCAACGCCGCTACCCGACAACGCCTGCTGATCAGCAACTACCCCGATTGCCAGGTCAGCACGGGCCCGCTGCTGTTGCGGCCTTACGAATCCTTCGTGCTGCACCTCAAGGACTGACGGCTGGAACGTCGTTGCAACTGCCCCGCGCGACGCGAAGCAGAAGGTCAATTCCCGGTGTGGGAGCACCGGGCGCTTCACACAAACATAATAAAAATATCGGAGTACTTCATGAAAACAACAATAAAGCTGGGCCTCGTTGCATCGTGTCTGAGCTTGCCGTTCGGCGCTCAGGCCCTGGAGTTTGCCGGTTACTTGCGTAGCGGCGCGGGGACGTCGACCGGCAGTGGCAAGCAGCAATGTTTCCAACTGCCGGGCGCGCAATCCAAGTACCGGTTGGGCAACGAATGCGAACAGTACGCCGAACTGGAACTGCGCCAGGACCTGCTGACCCTCGACGACGGCTCCGTGCTCAGCGTCGACGCCATGGCTTCGCTCTACAACAAGTACGACCGCGCGCTTAAATTCCAGGGCGAAGACAACGGCTCGGCGCGCATGCCGCAGATGTATGCACAGTGGTCCAACCTGCCCAGCCTCAACGGCGGCTCGCTGTGGGCGGGGCGGCGTTACTACAAGCGTAACGACATCCATATCTCCGATTTCTACTACTGGAACCAGAGCGCCACGGGCGGCGGCATCGAGGATGTGCTGATTGGCGACCTGAAATACAGCTACGCGCTTTCGCGCAAGGACAACCTGTACCAGAAGGAATACGCCACGCGTCACGACTTCAACGTGGCCGGCTTCAAGACCAACCCCGGCGGCGAGCTGGAACTGGGCTTGAGCTACATCGAAAAAGCCGGTGGGCGTGATGCCAACAGCGGTTGGGCGCTGACCGCGCAACATGTGCAAAAACCTTTCCTCGGCGGCAAGAACAAGTTCGCCCTGCAGTATGGCGAAGGTCCCGGCACCGGCCTTGGCTACACCGGCAATACGGCCCTGGATAACAGCAGCAAAAGCTACCGCGCCGTGGAGTTTTTCGACTGGCAGGTGACCCCGCGTTTCGGTGGGCAGATCGAGGCCGTGTACCAGAAAGACATTCGCCCCGGCAGCCAGGACCAGACCTGGATGTCCATCGGTGTGCGCCCGGCCTATGCCATCAGTGAACAGTTCAAACTGGTCACCGAGCTTGGTCATGATCAGGTCGACGCCACCGGCGGTACGCGCAAACTGAGCAAATTCACCTTCGCCCCGACCTGGTCGCCCAAAGGCCCGGATTTCTGGGCGCGCCCGGAAGTGCGTCTGTACTACACCTATGCGAGCTGGAACGCAGCGGCCAAACGCGCGGCGAATGAGCTGGCGGCTGGGTCGGCGTTGTCTGACACCGGCGCCTACGGCACCGCGCGGCATGGCTCGAACGTCGGTGTGCAAGTCGAGTACTGGTGGAAGTGAATCTTCGGATGTAGACAGGCTTAAATGGGGGAGGGGGCAAGCCCTTCCCACATTTGATCTTTGTCACCTCGGGATTTGTATCCACCCAATGATTTTTACAGAACAAAACAGCAGGTGAAGTCATGACCGCAACTCAACCCCTGGAATTGCTTGCGCCCTTGTCGGGCGTGCTGCTGGCACTGGACAAGGTCCCCGACCCGGTGTTCTCCAGCCGCCTGATCGGCGACGGCCTGTGCATCGACCCGACCTCGCAGACCCTCTGCGCACCGTTGGCCGGGGTGATCAGCAATATCCAGGACACTGGCCATGCGGTGAGCATCACGGCTGACAATGGCGTCCAGGTGCTGCTGCATATCGGCCTGGACACCGTGAACCTGGCGGGCAAGGGGTTCAGCCGTTTGGTCGGGGAAGGCCAGCGGGTGGAGGCCGGGCAGCCGTTGATCGAGTTCGACGCCGACTACGTAGCGCTCAATGCCCGGAGCCTGTTGACCTTGATGCTGGTGGTCAGCGGCGAGCCGTTTGCGCTGCTGGCGTCGGACAGCGGCCCGGTCACACTGGGCCAGCCGCTGGTGCGCCTGTCGCCAGGCGAGGCGGCTGAAACCGAGGACGAAGAGGAGGGCGACGCACTGTTCTCCAAACCGTTGACGTTGCCCAATGCCAACGGTCTGCACGCGCGCCCGGCGGCGGTGTTTGCCCAGGCGGCGAAGGGGTTCGACGCCAGCATTTACCTGCACAAGCAAACCCAGAGCGCCAACGCCAAGTCGCTGGTGGCGATCATGGCACTGCAAACCGTGCAGGGCGACACTTTGCAGGTGAGCGCGGCGGGAGAGGATGCCGCCTCGGCGATCAAGGCGTTGGTGGCGCTGTTGGCCGAGGGGTGCGGCGAGAGCGTCGCGGTGCCGGTCGAGGGCGTCGAACCGCGTGTGTCGCTGGCGTCCACGAGCCTGCTGCGGGGCGTGTGTGCGTCGCCGGGCTCGGCGTTTGGCCAGGTGGTCCAGGTGGCAGCGCCGGCGCTGAGCATTCCCGAAACGGGCGGCGGCGAAGCACTCGAACGCGCGGCGTTGGACCGTGGCCTGCACGCCGCTACCGAGGCCTTGCAGAGCTTGCAGGCCAAGGCGGTCGGCAGTGCCCAGGCGCAGATCTTCCGCGCCCATCAGGAACTGCTCGAAGACCCGACCCTGCTGGAGCAAGCCCACGACCTGCTGGCCGTCGGCAAAAGCGCCGCCTTTGCCTGGAACAGCGCCACGCTCGCCACCGCCCAACTGTTCCAGGGCCTGGGCAATGCCCTGCTCGCCGAACGTGCGGCGGACCTGGCCGACGTCGGCCAGCGCGTGCTGAAACTGATCCTCGGCATTCACGACCGCGCCTGGGAACTGCCCGAGCGCGCGATCCTGATCGCCGAGCAACTGACGCCGTCGCAGACCGCCAGCCTCGACACGCACAAGGTGCTCGGGTTCGTCACCGTCGGCGGCGGGGCGACCAGCCACGTCGCGATCCTCGCCCGGGCGCTGGGGCTGCCGGCGATTTGCGGGGTGCCGCCGCAGGTACTGGCGTTGGCCGACGGTCGGCAGGTGTTGCTGGACGCCGACAAGGGCGAGTTGCACCTGGACCCGGACCTGGCCGAGATCGAGCAATTGCAGGCCACCCACCGGGAGCAAATAGTGCGGCGCCAACGCGACGTCGCGCAGGCACGCCTGGCGGCCATCACCCGCGATGGTCATCACGTCGAAGTCACGGCCAACGTCGCGTCGCTTCAGGAGGTCGAGCAATCCCTGAGCCTGGGCGGCGAAGGCGTGGGGCTGCTGCGATCAGAGTTTCTGTACCTGGACCGCCATCGCGCACCGAGCCCCGAGGAGCAAGCCGGCACCTACAACGCCATCGCCCGCGCCCTGGGCCCGGAGCGCAACCTGGTGGTACGCACGTTGGATGTCGGCGGCGATAAGCCGTTGGCCTATGTGCCGATGGATGCCGAGACCAACCCGTTCCTGGGCTTGCGCGGTATTCGTTTGTGTCTGGAGCGCCCCGAGTTGTTGCGCGAACAGTTCCGCGCGATCCTCGCGAGTGCCGGGTTGACGCGGCTGCACATCATGCTGCCGATGGTCAGCCTGCTCTCGGAGCTGCGCCTGGCGCGCACGATGCTTGAAGAGGAAGCGTTGGCGCTGGGGCTCACCGCGCTGCCGAAGCTGGGCATCATGATCGAAGTGCCGTCCGCGGCCTTGATGGCGGACGTGTTCGCGCCCCATGTGGACTTTTTCTCCATCGGCACCAACGACCTGACCCAGTACACCCTGGCGATGGACCGCGATCACCCACGCCTGGCCAGCCAGGCCGACAGCTTTCACCCGGCGGTGCTGCGTCTGATCGCCACCACCGTCAAGGCCGCCCATGCCCACGGCAAGTGGGTTGGCGTGTGCGGGGCGCTGGCGTCTGAAGCGTCGGCGGTGCCGGTGTTGATCGGGCTGGGGGTGGACGAGCTGTCGGTCAGCGTACCGCTGATCCCGACCATCAAGGCCACCGTGCGCGAGCTGGACCTGGCGGATTGCCAGATCATCGCCCATCAGGTGCTCGGCCTTGAAGAAGCCGCGCAGGTGCGTGAGGCCTTGCGCCTGTACCACGCGGCCACCGTTGAAACCTCACCTGTCGTGGAGCACTGAACATGTTCGAGAAATTGCAGCGGGCATTCTGGAAAGCCCTGACCCCGGACTTGATCGCCGAAACCGTCGCGGCGCCTGTGCCGGCGGCGGAGAACCTGTTGTCCGCCGATGTGCTGAATGCCCTCGGTGGCGCGGATAACCTCCAGTCGCAACAACGCGTGGCGCTGACGCGGGTGCGTGTGCAACTGCGGGATGCGGCGCGGGTGGATGCGGCGGCGTTAAAGGCGGCGGGAGTGTCGGGAGTGATGGTGCTGGCGGGTGGCGCGGTACATCTGCTCACCGGCCTCCAAGGCCAGTAGCGATTCAAATGTGGGAGGGGGCAAGCCCCCTCCCACATTGGGCGGTGGTGTTTGGGGGCTTCGGGTTTACAGCTGCGGGTTCTCTTCCGGCGGCTTGGTCTTGTTGACCCCTGGCACATGCAGGTTGCCTTCGACTACCTGGTTGCCTTCCAGCTGTGGCTGGGTCACCCAGGTGAGGATGTCGTAGTAGCGCCGGATGTTCGCCACGAAGTGTACCGGCTCGCCGCCCCGTGCATAGCCGTAGCGGGTCTTGCTGTACCACTGCTTCTGCGACAGGCGCGGCAGCATTTTCTTCACGTCCAGCCACTTGTTCGGGTTCAGGCCGTCCTTCTGCGCCAGCTTGCGTGCGTCGTCCAGATGCCCGGTGCCCACGTTGTAGGCGGCCAGGGCAAACCAGGTGCGGTCCGGCTCGGCGATATCGTCGTCCAGCTCGTCCTTGATCTTCGCCAGGTACTTGGCGCCGCCCATGATGCTTTGCTTGGCGTCCAGGCGGTTGGACACGCCCATCGCCTGGGCGGTGTTCTGGGTCAGCATCATCAGGCCGCGCACGCCGGTCTTGGAGGTGACCGCCGGTTGCCAGAGTGATTCCTGATAGCCGATGGCGGCCAACAGGCGCCAGTCGACCTTTTCTTCCTTGGCGAAGGTCTTGAAGTGTTTCTCGTACTTGGGCAGGCGCTGCTGCAAGTGCTGGGCGAAGGTGTAGGCGCCCATGTAGCCGAGTACATCGACGTGCCCGTAATAGCGATCTTTCAGGCGCTGCAAGGTGCCGTTCTTGCCGACCTTGTCCAGGTAGCTGTTGACCTCGTTGAGCAGGCTGTTGTCTTCGCCGGCGGCCACGGCCCAGCTTTGGTTGCTGGCATCGCCGAGGTCGAACGCCACGCGCACGTTGGGAAAGTACACCTGGTTCATCGCCACTTCGTTGGAGTCCACCAGGGTCAGGTCGATCTGGCCCTCGTCGACCATGCGCAGCAGGTCGACCACTTCAACGGCGTCGGATTCTTCGTATTCGATCGCAGGGTTCTGCTTTTTAAGCTCGGCCAGTTGTTCGGCGTGGGTGCTGCCCTTGAGCACGATGATCTTCTTGCCCGCCAGGTCTGCCGCGTTGGTGGGGCGCGACTGGCCGTTGCGGTAGATGATCTGCGGGGTGACTTCCAGGTAAGGGTGGGAAAAGCGCACCTGCTGCTTGCGTCGCTCGCTGCTGACCAAGCCGGCGGCGGCGAGGACCGGGCCGTTAGGTTTGCCCAACTGGCCGAACAGGTCGTCGAGGTTGTCGGCGGTCTCGATTTCCAGCTTCACCCCCAGGTCGTCGGCAAAGCGCTTGACCAGTTCGTATTCGAAACCGGTTTCACCGTTGCGGTCCTGGAAATACGTGGCCGGGCTGTTCCGGGTAATCACCCGCAATACGCCATCCTCCTTGATTCGCTCGAGCGTGCTGGGTTTATCAACACAGGCGCTGAGCATCAGGAAGAGTCCGGTGGCGATGAGCCATTTGGCGCATCGCGGGCGCAAAGCAGTTGGGGAGAACATCTGCGCAGTATACGCAAACGGCCCACGGCGCCATATCTCGACAGCGGGGGACTTGTCTGCTAGCCGCCTTGAAACTGTGCTGCAGCCCGCAGAAACGTGGCTTGGAGAGCGATTGTGACGGTTAAAATAACTGTGCCCGCCGCCCCGGATAACGCCCCGACACCGTGCAAACCCAGCCAACTGACGTTCGGCAGCGGCCAGCGTTAGTGTTTCGGGTGCCGTTGACGACGGTTTACGTTAGAATGCACGGCCTCAAAGCACACCCCTTCCCGAGGCTGTCCCGAAGATGTTGATCCTGCGCGGCGCTCCTGCCCTTTCTGCCTTTCGCCACAGCAAACTCCTTGAGCAACTGAGCCAGAAGGTTCCAGCTGTTACAGGCCTGTATGCTGAATTTGCTCATTTCGCCGACGTGACCGGCGTCTTGACCGCCGACGAACAGCAAGTGCTGGCACGCCTTCTGAAGTACGGCCCAAGCGTTCCCGTTCAAGAGCCGACTGGCCGCTTGTTCCTGGTTCTGCCGCGGTTCGGCACCATCTCGCCCTGGTCGAGCAAGGCCAGCGATATCGCCCGCAACTGCGGCCTGGAAAAAATCCAGCGCCTGGAACGCGGTATTGCCTTCTATGTCGCGGGCCAGTTCAGCGAGGCCGAAGCCGAGCTGATCGCCGGCAGCCTGCACGACCGCATGACCCAGATCATCGTCAGCCAGCTGGAACAGGCCGGTGCTCTGTTCAGCCACGCCGAGCCCAAGCCGCTGACCGCGATTGACGTGCTCGGCGGTGGCCGCGCCGCCCTCGCGAAGGCCAACACCGAGCTGGGCCTGGCCCTGGCCGAAGACGAGATCGATTATCTGGTCAACGCCTTCAACGGCTTGAAGCGCAACCCGCACGACATCGAACTGATGATGTTCGCCCAGGCCAACTCCGAGCACTGCCGTCACAAGATCTTCAACGCCAGTTGGGACATTGACGGCGAAAGCCAGGAAAAAAGCCTGTTCGGCATGATCAAGAACACCTACGTGATGCACAGCGAAGGCGTTCTGTCGGCTTATAAGGACAACGCTTCGGTCATCGTCGGCAGCGTCGCTGGCCGTTTCTTCCCGGACCCTGAAACCCGCCAGTACGGCGCGGTGCAGGAACCGGTACACATCCTGATGAAAGTCGAGACCCACAACCACCCGACCGCGATTGCCCCGTTCCCGGGCGCAGCCACCGGTTCCGGCGGCGAGATCCGCGACGAAGGTGCCACCGGCCGTGGCGCCAAGCCCAAGGCCGGGCTGACCGGTTTTACCGTGTCCAACCTGCAGATCCCGGGCTTCGAACAGCCGTGGGAAGTGCCCTACGGCAAGCCGGAGCGCATCGTCACCGCGCTGGACATCATGATCGAAGGCCCGCTGGGCGGCGCCGCGTTCAACAACGAATTCGGCCGTCCGGCGCTGACCGGTTATTTCCGTACCTTCGAACAGTCCATCACCACCCCGCGTGGCGACGAAGTGCGCGGTTACCACAAGCCGATCATGTTGGCCGGCGGCATGGGCAACATCCGTGAAGAACACGTCAAGAAAGGCGAGATCCTGGTCGGCTCCAAGCTGATCGTGCTCGGCGGCCCGGCGATGCTGATCGGCCTGGGCGGCGGCGCGGCTTCCTCCATGGCCACCGGCACCAGCTCGGCAGACCTGGACTTCGCTTCGGTACAGCGCGAAAACCCAGAGATGGAGCGTCGCTGCCAGGAAGTCATCGACCGTTGCTGGCAGTTGGGTGACAAGAACCCGATCAGCTTCATCCACGACGTCGGCGCCGGCGGTTTGTCCAACGCCTTCCCGGAGCTGGTCAACGATGGCGAGCGTGGCGGCCGTTTCGAACTGCGCAACATTCCAAACGACGAGCCGGGCATGGCCCCGCACGAAATCTGGAGCAACGAGTCCCAGGAACGCTACGTCCTGGCCGTCGGTCCTGAAGACTTCGCGCGCTTCCAGGCCATCTGCGAACGCGAGCGTTGCCCGTTTGCCGTGGTCGGCGAAGCCACTGCCGAGCCGCAACTGACGGTCACCGACAGCCACTTCGGCAACAGCCCGGTGGACATGCCGCTCGAAGTGCTGCTGGGCAAAGCCCCGCGCATGCACCGCTCGGCGGTACGTGAAACCGAGCTGGGCGATGACTTCGACCCAAGCACACTGGAATTGGCCGACAGCATCGAACGCGTGCTGCACCACCCGGCGGTCGCGAGCAAAAGCTTCCTGATCACCATCGGCGACCGCACCATCACCGGCCTGGTTGCCCGTGACCAAATGGTCGGCCCATGGCAAGTGCCGGTGGCCGACGTTGCCGTCACCGCCACCAGCTTCGACGTCTACACCGGTGAAGCCATGGCCATGGGCGAACGCACGCCGCTGGCCCTGTTGGACGCTCCGGCGTCGGGCCGCATGGCCATTGGTGAAACCCTCACCAACATCGCCGCGTCCCGTATCGGCAAGCTGTCCGACATCAAATTGTCGGCCAACTGGATGTCCGCTGCCGGTCACCCCGGCGAAGACGCGCGCCTGTACGACACCGTCAAGGCTGTCGGCATGGAGCTGTGCCCTGAACTGGGGATCACCATTCCGGTGGGCAAGGACTCCATGTCCATGGCCACCCGCTGGAACGACGAAGGCGTGGACAAGAGCGTCACCTCGCCACTGTCGTTGATCGTCACCGGTTTCGCGCCGGTCACCGACATCCGCCAGACCCTGACCCCGCAACTGCGCATGGACAAGGGCACCACCGATCTGATCCTGATCGACCTGGGCCGTGGCCAGAACCGCATGGGCGCCTCGATCCTCGCGCAAACCCATGGCAAGCTCGGCAAACACGCGCCGGACGTCGATGACGCCGAAGACCTGAAAGCCTTCTTCGCCGTGATCCAGGGCCTCAACGCCGACGGCCACCTGCTGGCCTACCACGACCGGTCCGACGGTGGTCTGTTGACCAGCGTGGTCGAGATGGCCTTCGCCGGTCACTGCGGCTTGAACCTGGTGCTCGACAGCGTTGCCGAGGACGCCTCTGAACTCAACGGCATCCTGTTCAACGAAGAGCTGGGTGCGGTGATCCAGGTGCGCCAGGACGCGACGCCAAACGTATTGGCACAGTTCAGCGCCGCCGGCCTGGGCGATTGCGTGGCCGTGATCGGCCAGCCGATCAACAACGGTCAGATCGACATCGTCTTCAACGGCGACACCGTGTTCGAAGGCCAGCGCCGTCTGCTGCAGCGCCAGTGGGCCGAGACCAGCTACCAGATCCAGCGCCTGCGCGATAACGCCGACTGCGCCGAGCAGGAATTCGACGTGATCCTGGAAGAAGACAACCCGGGCCTGAGCACCAAGCTCAGCTTCGACGTCAACCAGGACATCGCCGCGCCGTACATCAAGAAAGGCATTCGCCCACAGGTTGCCGTACTGCGCGAGCAGGGCGTCAACGGCCAGGTGGAAATGGCGGCCGCGTTCGACCGCGCCGGCTTCAATGCGATCGACGTACACATGAGCGACATCCTCGCCGGTCGCGTCGACCTCAACGAGTTCAAAGGCCTGGTGGCCTGCGGCGGTTTCTCCTACGGCGACGTGCTGGGTGCCGGTGAAGGCTGGGCCAAGTCGGCCCTGTTCAACAGCCGTGCCCGCGACGCGTTCCAGGGCTTCTTCGAACGCAACGACAGCTTCACCCTGGGTGTGTGCAACGGTTGCCAGATGATGTCCAACCTCCACGAACTGATCCCGGGCAGCGAGTTCTGGCCGCACTTCGTGCGTAACCGTTCCGAGCAGTTCGAAGCCCGTGTCGCCATGGTGCAGGTGCAGGAGTCCAACTCGATCTTCCTGCAAGGCATGGCCGGTTCGCGTATGCCAATCGCCATCGCCCACGGTGAAGGCCATGCCGAGTTCGCCAGCGAAGAAGCCTTGCTCGAAGCCGATGTATCCGGTTGCGTCGCCATGCGTTTCGTCGACAACCACGGCAAGGTCACCGAAAGCTACCCGGCCAACCCGAACGGTTCGCCGCGCGGGATCACCGGCCTTACCAGCCGCGACGGTCGCGTCACCATCATGATGCCGCACCCGGAGCGTGTATTCCGCGCCGTGCAGAACTCGTGGCGCCCGGAAGAGTGGAACGAAGACGGCGCGTGGATGCGGATGTTCCGCAACGCGCGCGTGTGGGTGAACTAAGGCGGTGTACAAGCTCAGCTTCTTCGTGCCCGGCAGCCATGTGGAGGCGGTGAAAGCCGCCGTCTTCGCAGCCGGCGGCGGGCGCATCGGCGACTACGACAGCTGCGCCTGGCAAGTGCTGGGCCAGGGCCAATTCCGCGCGTTGGACGGCAGCCAGCCGTTTCTCGGGCAAGTCGGCCAGGTTGAAGTGGTTGAAGAGTGGAAGGTTGAGCTGGTGGTGGCGGATGAGCTGATCGTGGCTGTTGTGGCTGCGTTGAAGCTGAGCCATCCCTATGAGACACCGGCGTATGAGGTGTGGCGGTTGGCGGATTTCTGATTCGTTGATTGCATGAACGAGAAACCCGCTGGGCCAGTTTGGTCAGTGGGTTTTTTGTTGGCTGTAAGGGCCTCATCGCGGGCAAGCCCGCTCCCACATTTACCCGCATTCCAGCGTTGGAACTCGGGCAAATGTGGGAGGGGGCTTGCCCGCGATGAGGCCAGAACAACCACTACCTCTCTTAAACCCTGGCGCCGACCTCATGGCCGCTGACCAGTCGCTCCAATACCTCACCCAAACCCGAGGCCTTGTCACCAATCAGCAGGTGCCAAACACCGCTATCAAGTTGGCTGATGCCTTGGCAACCAAGCGCCGTCAGTTGAGCCTCGGACACCACCGAATCATCCCCCAGCTCCACCCGCAACCGGGTCATCGCCACCGCTTCCAGCTGGCGCACATTCCCCCGGCCGCCCAATGCACTCAACCATTGCTCGGCTTCCTGCACATTGACCGCGACCGGTTTATCCACCGGCGCGCCGGCCACAAACGCTGGCATCGCCAGGCGAATCTCATCGGCAATGCTGTCGGCCATCGGCCCGACCACCACCTGCAAACTGCCGCCGTTGCCCGGCCGCACCACGGCCATCGCGCCGAGGGCTTTCAACTGTGCATCCACCGCTTTGTTGCGGTCGACCATGTCCAGGCGCAGGCGCGTGGTGCAAGCCCCCACGCTGAGCAGGTTGTCCGCCCCTCCCAGCGCGTGGATGTAAGCCGTGGCGCGCTGGTTATCGCTCATCGCTTCGGCCTGCGCCACCGGGATATCTTCGCGGCCCGGTGTCTTCAGGTTGAAGCGGCGGATGCAGTAGCTGAACACGCTGTAGTAAATCGCCGCATAAGCCAGGCCGACCGGTACGACCAGCCAACCGTTGGTGGACTTGCCCCAACCCAGCACCATGTCGATAAAGCCGCCGGAAAAAGTAAATCCGAGGTGGATATCCAGCAGGTTGGTGACCGCCATCGACAGCCCGGTCAGCAGCGCGTGCAGCAGGTACAGGAACGGCGCGAGGAACATGAAGGCGAATTCGATCGGCTCGGTCACGCCGGTCAGGAACGAGGTCAGCGCCATCGACAGGAAAATCCCGCCCATCACTTTGCGTCGTTCCGGCAGGGCGTTGCGGTACATCGCCAGGCACGCGGCGGGCAGGCCGAACAGCATCACCGGGAACATGCCGGTCATGAACTGGCCACCTTTCGGGTCGCCAGCGAAGTAGCGGGTCAGGTCGCCGGTCACCACCGCGCCGGTCACCGGGTCGGTAAAGCTGCCGAACACGAACCACGCCATGTTGTTGAGGATATGGTGCAGGCCGGTGACGATCAGCAGGCGGTTGAACACGCCAAACACGAAGGCCCCCAGGCTGCCGCTTTCCATCAGCAACACGCCGAAGCTGTTGATGCCGTGCTGGATCGGCGGCCAGATCAGGCCAAAGATCACGCCCAGGCCGACCGCGCTGAACCCGGTGACAATCGGCACGAATCGCCGCCCGCCGAAGAACGCCAGGTACTCCGGCAGCTTGATGTCCTTGAAGCGGTTATACAGCCCGCCCGCCATCAGGCCGCTGGCGATCCCGGCAAGCATGCCCATGTTGATGGTCGAGTCCATCACCTTGAGCGTCGAGATCATCACGAGGTAACCGATGGCCCCGGCCAAACCGGCCGTGCCGTTATTGTCGCGGGCAAAGCCCACGGCGATGCCGATGGCGAAGATCAGCGCAAGGTTGGCGAAGATCGCCTGCCCGGCGTCGTGCATCACCGCGATGTTGAGCAGGTCGGTGTCGCCCAGGCGCAACAGCAGGCCGGCGATCGGCAGGATCGCGATCGGCAGCATCAGCGCACGGCCCAGGCGTTGCAGGCCTTCGATAAGGTGTTGGTACATGGCGTGTCTCCCTTTTCTTGTTGTTGTCAGCTCAGCGGCCAGTGGTGTTGACAGGCTTGGCGTACCGCCTTGGCGCTGCTCAGGTCGAGCAGGCCCAGGCTCAGTTGCCGGCATTGCGCCGCGTCCAGATGGCGGACGCGGTCCTTGATTTCGCCGATCTGCGGCGGGCTGACCGACAGCTCGCTGACCCCCAGCCCGACCAACACCGGCGTCGCCAGCGGGTCGGATGCCAAGGCGCCGCACACGCCGACCCAACGCCCGTGTTTGGCCGCACCCGTGCAGGTCTGGGCGATCAGCCGCAGCAGCGCCGGGTGCAGCGCATCGACCCGCGCGGCGAGGCCGGCGTGGTCGCGGTCCATGGCCAGGGTGTACTGGGACAGGTCATTGGTGCCGATGGACAGGAAGTCGGCATGCCTGGCCAGTTGTTCGGCCATCAGCGCGGCGGCGGGCACTTCGATCATCACCCCCAGTTCCGGGCGTTGGGTCAGTTGCAGCTCGGCGCACAGTTCATCCAGGCGTTGGCGGATCTGCAGCAGTTCGTCGACTTCGCTGACCATCGGCAGCAGGATGCGGCAGCGCACCAGCGGGCTGACTTGCAGCAGTGCGCGCAGTTGCTGGTCGAGCACGTCGGGGCGCACCTGGGCCAGGCGAATGCCGCGCAGGCCCAGCACCGGGTTGGCCTCGACCGGCAGCGGCAGGTAGTCGAGCTGTTTGTCGCCGCCCACGTCGATGGTGCGGATGATCACCGACTTGTCGCCCATCGCATCCAGCACGGCTTGATAGGCCTGGCGCTGTTCCTGTTCATCCGGCGCGGTGCGGCGGTCGACGAAGAGGAACTCGGTGCGCAGCAGGCCGATGCCATCGGCGCCGTTTTCAAACGCCACCTGGGCCTCGGCGCTGGAGGCGACATTGGCGGCGACTTCGATGGTCATGCCATCGCGGGTGTTCGCTGGCAGTCGGGCCTGGGTCTGTTGTTCCTGGCGACGCAGGTTCTGTGTTTCGCGAATCCGCTCGACTTCGGCGTGGCGCGTCGCGCTCGGTGTCAGCTCCAGGCGACCGTTGGCCGCGTCGAGCACCACGCGTTGGCCTTGGGGCACATCGAGCACTTCGGCGCCCAATGCCACCACGCACGGCAAGCCTTTCCCGCGGGCCAGGATCGCGACATGGGAGGTGGCGCCGCCCTCGGCCATGCAAAGGCCGGCGGCGTGTTGCGCGCTCAGTTGGAGCAGGTCCGACGGCGTCAGCTCGTGGGCGCTGACAATCGCCCCGGCAGGCAACTCGACGTGCCACGCTTCGCCGAGCAGCACGCGCAGCACCCGTTGTTGCAGGTCGCGCAGGTCGTTGGAGCGCTCGGCCAGCAACGGCTTGCCCAGGCCCAGCAACACCGCGCATTGCGCCTGGATCGCATCGCGCCAGGCGTGGGTCGCGGCGCTGCCGTGCTCGATGGCGCGGGTGGCGGTGTCCAGCAGGGCGGGGTCTTCCAGCAAGGCGAGGTGGGCGGCGAAGATGTCTTCTTCTTCGGCATTTCGGCGTTGGCGGGCGAGGTCCAGGGTGGTGCGGATTTCGCCGCGCACTTGCTCAAGGGCCGCGTCCAGCCGTTGCAACTGTTCGTCGGCGCAGTGGTTGCCGGTATCGGCCGGCAACTCGATCGTGCTCAGGCGGAACAGCGGCCCGCACACCAGGCCCGGTGCCGCACAGACACCTTGCAACACACCGACCTCGGTGTTCGCGCGGCGTGGAGCGGCCGCCATCGGCGTGTGAGGTTCTTCGCCGATGGCGACAGACAGCGCGGCGACCAGCGCCTGTAACGCCGCCGCACAATCCTTGCCGCGACAGGTGACACGCACCTCATCGCCCTCACCGATGCCCAGCCCCATCAGGCCGATCAAGCTGTCGCACGCCGCCGACTTGCCGGCGAAATGCAACTGCGTCTGGCTGCTGAACGCTTGTGCGGTCTTGCGGATCAATGCCGCCGGACGCGCATGCAAGCCGCCGCGATGGGTGATCCGCACGTTGGCGCTGGCTTGCGCGACGGAGTTATCCACAGCGGTTTGCAGCGCGGCGCCGGAACGCAGCGCCACGCGCGCCAGCGGTTCACCGTGTTTGACTGAGCGCAGCGGCAGCGGTGTCAGTTCGAAGCGCTCGCTGTTGGTGAGAATGATCAGGCTGACCAGGCTTTTGCACTGGCGCGCAATCCGGTCCAGATCGAACTGTATCAGCGCCTGGCCCTTGCTCACCTGCGCACCGTTCTTCACCAGCAGGGCGAACCCTTCGCCGTTCAACTCTACGGTGTCGATGCCCACATGCATCAACAGCTCGGCGCCGTTCTGCGCGCGAAGCGTCAGCGCATGCCCGGTGCGCGCGACATGGATGATCTCGCCGTCGCACGGTGCGTACAGGCTATCGTTCAGCGGATCGATGGCCAGGCCGTCACCCATGGCGCCGCTGGCGAATACTTCGTCGGGGACGTTGCCCAGGGCCAGCACCGGCCCGCTGAGGGGGGCGCCGAGGGTCAATGCATTATTGTTGTTGGACATGGGCACGGTACTCATCAGGAAATCGCGGCACGCCACTCAGTGGGTGCGGGTCACTTTGCTCAGGTGGCGCGGCTGGTCCGGGTTCATGCCACGGGCGAGCGCCAGGCCGGCGGCCATGACATAGAAACTCTGGATGGCCAGGATCGGGTCCAGGCTCGGGTGTTCGGCGCGGCTCAGCGGCAGGTCGCGTTCGGCGATATCGTCCGGCGCGGCCAGCAACACGCGGGCGCCGCGTTGGCGCATATCGGCGGCCAGGCTCAACAGGCCGGCTTGCTCGGCACCGCGTGGGGCGAATATCAGCAGCGGGTAGTTGTCGTCGATCAAGGCCATCGGCCCATGACGCACCTCGGCGCTGCTGAAGGCTTCGGCCTGGATCGCCGAGGTTTCCTTGAGCTTGAGCGCGGCTTCCTGGGCGATGGCAAAACCGGCGCCTCGGCCGATGACCATCAACTGCTGGCAGTCGCGCAGGGCGTCGATGGCGTTCGTCCAATCCTGTTTGGCCGCCTCGCGCAGGCCATCGGGCAACGCACGGCAGGCGTGCAGCAGGTCGGTTTCCTGGTTCCAGTGGCCGATCAACAGCGCGCTGGCGCTGAGGGTCGCGATAAAGCTCTTGGTCGCGGCCACGCTGAGTTCCGGCCCGGCGCACAGCGGCACGTGGAATTCGCAGGCGGCTTCCAGGGGCGAGTCTTCGGCATTCACCAGCGAGATGCTCAAGGCGCCGCGTTGGCGCAGCAGGCGCAGGCTGTCGACCAGGTCCGGGCTCTGGCCCGACTGAGAGAAGCCGAACGCGACCTGGCCGCTGACCTTCAACGGCGCGTGCAGCAGGGTCACCACCGACATCGGCAACGACGCCACCGGAATGCCCACGTGCTGCATGGCCAGGTAGGCGAAGTAGCTCGCGGCGTGGTCGGAACTGCCGCGAGCGACAGTCATCGCCACGTGCGGCGGCTGACGGCGCAGGTGCTCGGCGATGTCTTGCAGGCGCGGGGCCAGGCGTTGCAGCTGCGCCGCGACCGCGTCGCTGGAGGCGAGGGCCTCTTCAAGCATTTTTGAAGACAATGGTTTCTCCTTCGACCATGACGTCGGTGAGGTGCAGGGAGCGGTCCAGGCGCACGCAGTCGGCAAAGCTGCCGGGTTGCAGGCGGCCGCGTTGTTCCAGGCCCAGGTAGTCCGCCGGAAATTGCGACAGGCGTTGTGAGGCTTCGCTGATGGGCAGGCCGATCTTCACCAGGTTGCGCAGCGCCTGATCCATGGTCAGGGTGCTGCCAGCCAGGGTGCCGTCGGCCAGGCGCACGCCGCCCAGGCATTTGGTCACGGTGTGGCTGCCCAGCTTGTATTCGCCGTCGGGCATGCCGGCGGCGGCGGTGGAATCGGTGACGCAGTACAGGCATGGGATCGCGCGCAGGGCTACGCGCATGGCGCCGGGGTGTACGTGGAGCAAATCCGGGATCAATTCCGCGTACTGCGCGTGGGCCAGCGCCGCGCCGACGATGCCGGGCTCGCGGTGATGCAGCGGGCTCATGGCGTTATACAAATGCGTGAAGCTGGTGGCGCCGGCGGCGAGGGCGGCGACGCCTTCTTCATAGCTGCCCAGGGTGTGGCCGATCTGCATACGCACGCCGCGTGTACTGAGGGCGCGGATCAGGCGGTCATGCCCGGCGATTTCCGGGGCGATGGTGATCACCCGGATCGGCGCCAGGCGCAGGTAGGCTTCCACTTCTTCCATCAATGCGGTGTGGGCGAAGTTGGGTTGCGCGCCGAGTTTGCCCGGATTGATGTAGGGCCCTTCCAGGTGTACGCCGAGGACCCGGGCGCTGCCGCTCGGGCGCTGCGCGCAGAAGCTGCCGAGCTGGCCGAGCACGCTGGAGATTTCATCCGCCGGCGCGGTCATGGTGGTGGCCAGCAGCGACGTGGTGCCAAAGCGCACGTGGGTGCGGGTGATGGTTTCGAAGGCGTCGGCACCTTCCATGATGTCTTTGCCGCCACCGCCGTGGACGTGCAGGTCGATAAAACCCGGCAGCAGGTAGGGCAGGTCGTTGTCGGCCGGGTCGCAAGGTGCGCCTTCAATGGCGATCACCTTGCCGTGTTCATGCACCAGGCGGCCGCGAATCCAGCCATGGGGTGTGAGGATATTGTCTTCGGACATGGGCAGTTCTCTAAGGCCGCAGTGCGCGGCAAAGGCCTATCGACGCAGCTCGGCGACAAAGTCGTAGTAGTCGTTGCGGCAGTAGGTGTCGGTGATTTCGATCGGGGTGTTGTCGGCGGTGTAGCCGACACGGGTCATCAACAGCATGGCGGTGCCGGGGGCGATGCCGACCAGCGCGGCGAACTCGTCTGAGGCGTTGATCGCCTGGATATGCTGCAGGGCGCGCACGATGGGTTTGCCGATGCCTTCGAGGTACTCGTAGAGAGACTGGCCGATGGCTTGCGGGTGCGGCAGCACCGCGGCGGGCATGGTGGTCATTTCGATGGCCATCACCGTGTCGTCCGCCTTGCGCAGGCGCTTGAGCCGCGCCACTTTGTCGGTCGGCGACAGGCCCAGGCGGATCAGCTCTTCGTGGGTCGGCGCGCTGATGTCGCGTTCCAGCCACTGGGAGCTGGGCACAAACCCCTTGAGTCGCAGCATCTCGCTGAAGCCCGACAGGCGCGACAGCGGTTGTTCCAGGCGTGGCGTGATAAAGGTGCCGGAGCCTTGGCTGCGACGGATCAGGCCTTGGGCAAACAAGACTTCCAGCGCCTTGCGGGCGGTGACGCGCGAGATGCTCAACTGCTCGCTGAGGGCGCGTTCCGACGGCAGGGCCTGTTCAGATTTCCATTGGCCGGCGTGGATCGCCGCTTCCAGGTTGCGGGCCAGTTGCAGGTACAGCGGCGTGGATTGCTTGTCGTCGGGACGCAGCGTCAGGATGGGGTTCATCTGTCAGGTTTCCGATGCGGTTATTAGTGTGTTGTCGCCCGGTATTGGTCGGAAACTAATACCACTTAAATACCATGTCAATGCTGCCAAAACGCTTCGGCTCCTGGTTTCAGGGCGCATTAACGGTGTCTGGTATCAAGTGGTATTAGAGAGGTCTTTAAGGCGCGCAGAGCTGCGCAGCCTGCGGGGTGAATTGGTATTCACCGGCAGGCGCTGTCGAGGGCAGGAAACTTTTTTTAGTTAATTGACCGAGGGGCGAAGGTTACGGGCGGATCTCGACCAGGGTGCCGTCCTTGACCAGGTTCCAGACTTCGCGCATGTCGACGTTACGCATGCCGATGCAGCCGTCGGTCCAGTCCAGGGTGTGAAACCACTGCTCCGGGTACTCCGCGGTGTCGGGCGTGCCGTGGATCATGATCATGCTGCCGGGGTTCACGCCTTGGCGGCGGGCACGGGCCGAATCGCTGATATTGGGGTAGGAGATGTGCATGGACAGGTTGTAGCGGTCGCTGGTTTTGCGCCAGTCGATCCAATACAAGCCTTCCGGCGTGCGACGGTCGCCCTCGATCAGCTTGGTGCCCTTGGGATTTTTGCCCAGGGAGATACGGTAGGTCTTGAGGGGTTTGCCGTCGTTGATCAGCTGCAACTGATGGGCGGACTTGAGGACCAGAATTTTCTCGACCGTTTTGCCGCCCAGGGTTTCCAGGGTGGTGGCTGAGGACAACGTGGCGAACGACAGGCAGAGCAAAGCAAGCAACCAACGCATTAAAACGATTTCCCTTGGACGACGATCTGCCGGTTTGTTATTGGGCGGGCTGGGACAGCGGCGGCACAGCTTCGTTGCGCACCGGGAACGACCGTAGGCGACGGTCGGCGAAGAAGTATTCTAAGGTACGCCCGACTGTGCGGAAAGCCAGCTCGGACCAAGGGATATCGGCCTCGTCGAACAGTCGCACTTCCAGGCTTTCGGGGCCAGCGGCGAAGTTGAGGTCAATCAGCTCGGCGCGGTAGAACACATGCACCTGGCTGATATGCGGCACGTCGATCAGGGTGTAGAGGCTCAGGTTGCGTACATGGGCGCAGGCTTCTTCCATGGTCTCGCGCATGGCGGCCTGTTCCACGGTCTCGCCGTTCTCCATGAAACCGGCGGGCAGGGTCCAGTAACCCAGGCGGGGCTCGATGGCGCGGCGACACAACAACACTTGATCGCCCCACACCGGCACGGTGCCGGCGACGATATTGGGGTTCTGGTAGTGAATGGTATGACAGTGATCGCATACAAAACGCAGGCGTGCGTCGCCTTCGGGAATGCGTTGGGTGACCGGTTTACCGCACTGGCTGCAGAAATTCATGCTGGGGTTCCTGGAAAGTCTGCCTATCTTGGCGTGGGCGGCAGGGCCCTGCAAGTTGTCGTTTCGCGACAGCCCTTCGGTTTTGGGGTTGGGCGCCCGCGCGCTTTGGTGCATGATGCAAAGTAGCCAACAGACCGAGATGACTCATGCTGGACGAGCTACTTCGCCGGGTAAGCAATCACACACCGCAACGGCTTGAGACCGACGGGCGTTTCCCCGAGGCCGCCGTGCTGGTGCCGATTACCCGCAGTGACGAACCTGAGCTGATCCTGACCCTGCGCGCCAGCGGCCTGTCGACCCATGGTGGCGAAGTGGCCTTTCCCGGCGGGCGTCGCGACCCCGAAGACCCGGACCTGATCTTCACCGCCCTGCGCGAAGCCGAAGAAGAAATCGGCCTGCCGCCTGGCCTGGTCGAGGTAATCGGCCCGTTGAGCCCGCTGATTTCCCTGCATGGCATTCGGGTCACGCCCTACGTTGGCGTCATCCCGGACTACGTCGACTACCTGGCCAACGACGCCGAAATCGCCGCCGTCTTCAGCGTGCCCCTGGAGTTTTTCCGCCAGGACCCGCGCGAACATACGCACCGCATCGATTACCAGGGCCGCAGTTGGTACGTGCCGAGCTATCGGTTCGGCGAATACAAGATCTGGGGGCTGACGGCAATCATGATCGTCGAGCTGATCAATTTGCTCTATGACGATGCCAACATCAGCCTGCACCAGCCGCCCAAGAGCTTCATCCATCTATAAGCCATCGTTTAAATGGCCAGTCGTGAGGACATATCATGAAATACCGCCTGGGCGACGCCCGCGTTGAGACGCACCCACACAGCTGGGTGGCGCCGAATGCCACGCTGGTGGGCAAGGTCAAGCTGGAGGAGGGCGCCAATGTCTGGTTCAACGCGGTGTTGCGTGGCGACAACGAACTGATCCTGATCGGCAAGAACAGCAATGTGCAGGACGGCAGCGTGATGCACACCGACATGGGTTACCCGCTGACCCTGGGCACCGGCGTGACCATCGGCCATAACGCCATGCTGCATGGCTGCACCGTCGGCGACTACAGCCTGATCGGCATCAACGCGGTGATCCTCAACGGCGCGAAGATCGGCAAGCACTGCATCATCGGCGCCAATTCGCTGATCGGCGAAGGTAAGGAGATTCCCGATGGCTCCCTGGTCATGGGCTCGCCGGGCAAAGTCGTGCGCGAATTGACTGACGCGCAGAAGAAGATGCTCGAGGCCAGCGCTGCGCACTATGTGCATAACGCCCAGCGTTATGCGCGGGATCTGGTCGAGCAGGAAGAATGAAGCCGCCAGAGCGCCCCGTCGCCTCGCCGTGCGTGAGCATTTGCGCGCTGGATGACGACGACATTTGCACCGGCTGCCAGCGTACCGTGGAAGAAATCACGCGTTGGAGCCGCATGGACAACGCCGAGCGTCGGGTGGTGCTGGGGTTGTGTCATGAGCGGGCGCTGGCGGGTGGGTTGGTGTTTATGGCGTCCGGTAAATCCGCTGGCTGAACCATCGCTATCGGGGGCAAGCCCCCTCCCACATTTTGACCGCGTTCCTACAGATTAAACGCGGTCGAATGTGGGAGGGGGCTTGCCCCCGATGGCGCCATCCCAGACGACATCCCTGTAATTGTGTACCCTGTGCGGCATTACCCACAGGTCCATCCCCCCATGCTCTTCCTGATCGCCTACATCAGCAGCGTCGTGCTGATCAACTTCGCCTTCTCCACCGCGCCGCACCTGGATGTGATCTGGTCCGCCTGGGGCGGCCTGGTGTTTATCCTGCGCGACATGGTGCAAACCCGCTTCGGCCACGGCGCGATCCTTGCCATGCTGGCGGCGCTGGCGCTGTCGTATATCACCTCCGACCCGTCCATCGCGCTGGCCAGCGCCACTGCGTTCGCGGTGTCCGAGTGCATTGACTGGCTGGTGTTCAGCATCACCAAGCGCCCGCTCCACGATCGCCTGTGGATAAGTTCGGCGCTGAGCATTCCCCTCGATACCTTTATCTTTTTCGGCTTGATCGGCGCGCTTACGCCTGCCGTGGTGGGCACCGCGCTGGCGTCGAAATTCGCCGGGGTCACCGCGGTCTGGCTGATCATGGCCTGGCGTATCCGCAAACGTGCCGTCGCCAACTGAAGCCAATCTGTGCAGTTCATGTAAAATGCCGGCCTTTCTCCCCATGATCCGCTCCCCTGAGGACCTGAGATGACCCGAATCGGAACTCCATTGTCGCCAACCGCGACCCGCGTTTTGCTGTGTGGCTGCGGTGAGCTGGGCAAGGAAGTGGTAATCGAACTGCAACGCCTGGGCGTTGAAGTGATTGCCGTGGATCGCTACGCCAACGCGCCGGCGATGCAGGTGGCTCATCGCAGCCATGTGATCAACATGCTCGACGGCGCGGCCCTGCGTGCGGTGATCGAGGCGGAAAAACCGCACTTCATCGTGCCGGAAATCGAAGCCATCGCCACCGCCACCCTGGTGGAGCTGGAGGCCGAAGGCTTTACCGTGATCCCGACCGCGCGCGCCGCGTCGCTGACCATGAACCGCGAAGGCATCCGGCGCCTGGCCGCCGAAGAGCTGGACCTGCCGACCTCGCCGTACCACTTCGCCGATACCTTCGAAGACTACAGCAAGGCCGTGCAAGACCTGGGCTTCCCGTGTGTGGTCAAGCCGGTGATGAGTTCGTCGGGCAAGGGCCAGAGCCTGCTGCGCAGTGCCGACGACGTGCAGAAAGCCTGGGATTACGCTCAGGAAGGCGGGCGTGCCGGCAAGGGTCGGGTGATCATCGAAGGCTTTATCGACTTCGACTACGAAATCACCCTGCTGACCGTGCGCCACATCGGCGGCACGACCTTCTGTGCGCCGGTCGGCCACCGTCAGGAGAAAGGCGATTACCAGGAATCCTGGCAGCCTCAGGCCATGAGCCCGATTGCCCTGGCGGAATCCGAGCGCGTGGCCAAGGCCGTCACGGAATCCCTGGGCGGCCGCGGCCTGTTTGGCGTGGAGTTGTTCATCAAGGGCGATCAGGTGTGGTTCAGCGAAGTGTCGCCACGCCCGCATGACACCGGCCTGGTCACCTTGATTTCCCAGGACCTGTCGCAGTTCGCCCTGCACGCGCGCGCCATCCTGGGCCTGCCGATCCCATTGATCCGTCAGTTCGGGCCTTCGGCATCGGCGGTGATCCTGGTGGAAGGGCAATCGACCCAGACCGCTTTTGCCAACCTCGGCGCGGCCCTGAGCGAGCCGGACACGGCGTTGCGTCTGTTCGGTAAGCCGGAAGTCAACGGCCAGCGCCGCATGGGCGTGGCGTTGGCGCGGGATGAGTCGATTGAAGCGGCTCGCGCCAAGGCGACCCGTGCCGCTCAGGCGGTTGTTGTAGAGCTCTAAACCGCGTCGTGCCTATCGGGGGCAAGCCCCCTCCCACACTTAACCGCGTTTAATCTGTAGGAATGCGGTCAAAATGTGGGAGGGGCGGTGCGACGATTCGACTTGCCCCCGATAGCGATCTATCAGGCAACCTTGTTCAAATCGTTATCCCGCGTCTCTTTCAAGCACAGCACCGCAATCAAGCTCAGCAACGCTGCCGCCGACACATACCCGCCGACATAACTCAGCCCGCCCATCGCCACCAGCTTGGTCGCGAAGAACGGTGCCGCCGACGCACCGACGATCCCACCCAGGTTATACGCCGCCGAAGCGCCGGTATAACGCACGCGGGTCGGGAACAGTTCCGGCAGCAGCGCGCCCATCGGCGCGAAGGTCACACCCATCAGGAACAGCTCCAGGGCCAGGAACAGCGCCACGGCCCAGGTCGAACCGTGGGTCAGCAACGGCTCCATGGTGAAACCCGACAGAATCGCCAGCAGCGCACCGACAATCAGCACCGGCTTGCGCCCGAATCGATCGCTGGCCAAGGCTGCCAGCGGCGTCGCCAGGCCCATGAACAACACGGCAAAACACAGCAAGCCGAGGAATGTCTCGCGGCTGTAGCCCAGGGTCGAAACGCCGTAGCTCAGGGAAAACGCCGTGGTGATATAGAACAGCGCATAACACACCACCATCGACGCGGCACCCAGCAGCACCGGCAGCCAATGCTGGCTGAACAGTTCCACCAACGGCACTTTTACCGGTGCTTCCTTCGCTACCGCACTGGCGAATACCGGGGTTTCATGCAGCTTCAGCCGCGCATACAGGCCGACCATCACCAGCGCCGCGCTGAGGATGAACGGGATGCGCCAGCCCCAACTGCGGAACTGCTCGTCGTTCAGGTTCATGGCCAGGATCAGGAACAGGCCGTTGGCCGCCAGGAAGCCAATCGAAGGACCGAGTTGCGGGAACATGCCGAACCACGCGCGTTTGCCCTTCGGCGCGTTCTCGGTGGCGAGCAGCGCCGCACCGCCCCATTCCCCGCCCAGCCCCAGGCCTTGGCCGAAACGCAGCACGCACAACAGAATCGGTGCCCAGGCGCCGATGCTGTCATACCCCGGCAGCAAGCCGATCAGCGTGGTACACACCCCCATCAGCAGCAGCGAAGCCACCAGCGTCGATTTGCGGCCGATACGGTCGCCAAAGTGGCCGAACAGCGCCGAACCCAGCGGGCGGGCGATGAACGCGATGCCGAAGGTCAGGAACGACGCGAGCATCTGCGCCGTGCCGGAGGTCTGCGGGAAGAACACCGGGCCGATCACTAGCGCGGCCGCAGTGGCATAGATATAGAAGTCGTAGAACTCGATGGCCGTGCCGACGATGCTGGCGGTGGCGACGCGGGCGGTCGAGTTGGTCGGGGCGGCGGTCGCAGCCTCGTTATAGGTGGTGCTCATGGCGGTATCCCTGAGGGGCAGTGCGCGTTTGGACGCGGATTATTATTGGTCGAACACCCATGGATCAGGGGTGTGGGCGGAGCGGCTCGGGATGAGAGCGGACACCGGTCGTACAGGGCAAGGCAGTGCCTGGACGCGGTCCGTGCGGATAGCACGCGGTCGGGCGCGGCTTGGGTAAGCCGACCCGATTATAGGAAGGGGGTTGCGCATCCAACAAGGGGGAAAATCTGATCGTCTGCACACAGTGGATCAGTGTGTTCCGTCAGCGAGGCTACGTGGCAACCGGCACGCGGCTGGTGTGCCAGATCAGCACCTTGCTCACGCGGTTGTCTTCGGTTTCGAGGATTTCCAGGCGGTAGCGGCCGATCTTCAGGCACACCGCGCAATCGGGAATGGTTTCCAGCGCTTCGGTCACCAGGCCGTTGAGGGTCTTGGGCCCGTCGCTGGGCAGGTGCCAGGCCAGGCTCTTGTTCAATTCGCGGATCGAGGCGGTGCCGTCGACGATGTAGCGGCCGTCCGGTTGCGCTTCGATATGCGGGTTATCGGCACTCTGTTCGCTTTCGAATTCGCCGACGATTTCTTCGAGAATGTCTTCCAGGGTGACGATGCCCAGCACTTCGCCATACTCGTCCACCACCATGCCCAGGCGCCGCTGTTGCTTGTGGAAGTTCAGCAGTTGCAGTTGCAGGGGCGTGCTTTCCGGGACGAAGTAGGGTTCGTAGCAGGCCTCGAGCAAGGTCTCCTTGGTCAGGCTGGCATCCGGTAGCAGGTGCTGGATCAGCCGGGTGTTGAGCACGGCTTCGACCTGGTTGATGTCGCTGTGGAACACCGGCAGGCGGGTGCGCTGGGAGTTGCGCAGTTGCTCAAGGATCGCGTCGAGCGAGTCGTCCAGGTTGATGCCGTCCACTTCGCTGCGCGGCACCAGGATGTCGTTGACGGTGATGTTGTCCAGCGCGTGGATACCGGGCATGCCGGGCGTGCGACGTTCATCTCCCTCTGGCTCGGGTTCGTCATCATGGTCGGGCTGCGGGTCGTCGCTTTTTTTCACCATGCCCGGCGGGCGGGCAAAGGGGCGCAGCAACAGCAGGCTGATGCCATTGAGCAGCCAGGCGAGGGGGTAGATAATTTTCAGCGGCACGCCCAGCAGGGCATTGCCGAAGCCCAGCACCGCTTGCGGATGGCGGGTGGCCAGGGCGCGCGGCAGGTAATCGGCCAGCACCAGCAGGATCGTGCAGGAAACCAGCCAGCCCAGCCACGCGCCGTTTTGCGCCCAGGCATAGATCGCCAGCAGGGTGCAAAGGATCACCACGCCAGCACGGCACAGGGTGTTGCAGAGGATCATGCTGTGGCGCGGGAAGTGCAGACGGGCGGCGGCTTTGTCGCCCTGGCGGGTACCGGGGCGCAGGGCCAGCAGGTGCTGTTGTGCGGCTTCGATGGCGGTAAACAGCGCCGCCCACAAAATCAGCAAGGCGATTACCGCGAGCATCGGCCCTAAGGGCAAGTTGTCCATGATCGCTGCCCGTCAGATATGCAGGATGTATTCGCGAACCAGCTTGCTGCCGAAATAGGCCAGCATCAGCAGGCAGAAACCGGCCAGGGTCCAGCGGATCGCCTTGTGCCCGCGCCAGCCAAGGCGGTTGCGGCCCCACAACAGCACACTGAACACCACCCACGCCAGGCACGCCAGCAGGGTTTTATGCACCAGGTGCTGGGCGAACAGGTTCTCGACGAACAGCCAGCCAGAGATCAGCGACAGCGACAGCAGCGTCCAGCCGGCCCACAGGAAGCTGAACAGCAGGCTTTCCATGGTTTGCAGCGGCGGGAAGTTCTTGATCAGGCCCGACGGATGCTTGTGCTTGAGCTGATGGTCCTGCACGAGCAGGAGCAACGCCTGGAACACCGCGATGGTGAACATGCCGTAGGCCAGGATCGACAGCAGGATATGCGCAAGGATGCCCGGCTCTTCGTCGATCACCTGCACCGTGCCGGTGGGGGCGAATTGCGCCAGCAGCACCGTCAGCATGCCCAGGGGGAATAGCAGCACCAGCAGGTTTTCCACCGGGATGCGTGCGCAGGCGATCAGCGTGAGGGCGATCACTGCGGCGGCGATCAGGCTGGCGGCGCTGAAAAAATCCAGGCCCAGGCCGACCGGCGTCATCAAGTGGGTGAACAGGCTCGCGGCATGGGCCAGCAGGGCGAGGACGCCAAGGCCTGCCAGCAGGCGAGTGTCTGCCTTGGCGCCTTGCGCCAGGCGAGTGCCTTGGTAGAGGGTCGCAGCGGCATATAAAAAGGCGGCGGCGAGACTGGGTAGCAAACTGGGTGACAAAGGGAGCATAAATCCTGTTAGGCAAGCCCGAAAGGCGCTGAGTTTGGCATACACCTGCGTTCCACGAAAGACTTCAGGGCCAGACAGCGGGTGTGCATGGGCGCAGTCTTCGCTATAATCCGCGACCTGCCCACGCCGCAGGCTCGCCGAGCGCTGTTTTTAATAGCGATTTATCACAGCCTGGGCCGCCATTACCTCGGTCTACCATAGGGCCTGAAAGGATCGCGCATGTTTGAAAACTTGACTGACCGTCTCTCGCAGACGCTGCGCCATGTAACCGGCAAGGCCAAGCTGACCGAGGACAATATCAAAGACACCCTGCGTGAAGTACGCATGGCGTTGCTGGAAGCCGACGTGGCCTTGCCTGTGGTCAAGGACTTCGTCAACTCGGTCAAGGAGCGCGCGGTCGGCACCGAAGTGTCCCGCAGCCTGACGCCGGGCCAGGCTTTTGTGAAGATCGTCCAGGCCGAGCTCGAGAGCCTGATGGGCGCGGCCAACGAAGACCTGAACCTCAGCGCCGTGCCGCCGGCCGTCGTGCTGATGGCCGGTCTGCAAGGTGCGGGTAAGACCACCACCGCCGGCAAGCTGGCGCGCTTCCTTAAAGAGCGCAAGAAAAAAACCGTGATGGTGGTGTCGGCCGACGTGTACCGTCCGGCGGCCATCAAGCAGCTGGAAATGCTCGCGGGCGAAGTGGGCGTGACCTTCTTCCCGTCCGACCTGAGCCAGAAGCCGGTCGACATCGCCAACGCGGCGATCAAAGAAGCCAGGCTGAAGTTCATCGACGTGGTCATCGTCGATACCGCCGGTCGCCTGCACATCGACGAAGAGATGATGGGCGAGATCAAGGCGCTGCATGCCGCGATCAACCCGGTCGAGACGCTGTTCGTGGTCGACGCCATGACCGGCCAGGATGCGGCCAACACCGCCAAGGCCTTTGGTGACGCACTGCCGCTGACCGGCGTGATCCTGACCAAGGTCGACGGCGACGCCCGTGGCGGTGCCGCGCTGTCGGTGCGCGCCATCACCGGCAAGCCGATCAAATTCATCGGTATGGGCGAGAAGAGCGACGCGCTCGAACCGTTCCACCCTGAACGTATCGCTTCGCGTATCCTCGGCATGGGCGACGTGCTCAGCCTGATCGAGCAGGCCGAAGCGACGCTCGACAAGGACAAGGCCGATAAACTGGCCAAGAAGCTGAAGAAGGGCAAGGGCTTCGACCTCGAAGACTTCCGCGATCAGTTGCAACAAATGAAGAACATGGGCGGCCTCGGCGGCCTGATGGACAAGCTGCCGAACATCGGCGGTGTGAACCTGGCGCAAATGGGCAATGCCCAGGGCGCGGCAGAGAAGCAGTTCAAGCAGATGGAAGCCATCATCAACTCCATGACCCCGGCCGAGCGCCGCGACCCTGAGCTGATCAGCGGTTCGCGCAAGCGTCGGATCGCCATGGGCTCCGGCACCCAGGTGCAGGACATCGGTCGCTTGATCAAGCAGCACAAGCAGATGCAGAAGATGATGAAGAAATTCTCCGCCAAGGGCGGAATGGCCAAGATGATGCGCGGCATGGGCGGTATGTTGCCCGGCGGCGGCATGCCGAAAATGTAAAGTATTCGAGCGGGAGCATGCTCCTGCTCCGACCCACAGGGATGTGGGATCTCCAGCAAACCCGCCGTCTGGCGGGAGCTGACTTGCCGTTTTAACCGACGGCTCTATAGCAGATCTGAATGGCACGCTGATAGGCGCCAGAAAAAGACATTTGCAAAAGTCCGGATATTCCTTAGAATATGCGGCCTTTCGGGCACCTATGCCCGCTGTGCATTTAGATTTGCAGCACCGACTACAGGAACGATGTTCACATGCTAACAATCCGTCTTGCCCTTGGCGGCTCCAAAAAGCGCCCGTTTTACCACTTGACCGTAACCGACAGCCGCAACCCGCGTGACGGTTCGCACAAGGAACAGGTTGGTTTCTTCAACCCTGTTGCTCGTGGTCAAGAAGTTCGTCTGTCCGTGAACCAAGAGCGCGTAGCCTACTGGCTGAGCGTTGGTGCACAGCCTTCCGAGCGTGTTGCCAAGTTGTTGAAGGACTCGGCTAAGGCCGCAGCCTGAGCAATATGAACGCGACGCCAGCTGTTGCTGATGATTTGATCGTTATCGGCAAGATTTACTCTGTTCATGGCGTTCGCGGCGAAGTGAAGGTGTATTCCTTTACTGATCCGACTGAAAACCTGTTGCAGTACAAAACCTGGACGCTCAAGCGCGAGGGGAATGTGAAACAGGTCGAGCTGGTCAGTGGACGCGGGAACGATAAGTTCCTGGTCGCAAAGCTCAAGGGTCTTGATGATCGTGAAGAAGCTCGTCTTC
Organism: Pseudomonas sp. GV105; assembly: GCF_003058185.1. Taxonomy (NCBI): domain Bacteria; kingdom Pseudomonadati; phylum Pseudomonadota; class Gammaproteobacteria; order Pseudomonadales; family Pseudomonadaceae; genus Pseudomonas; species Pseudomonas sp. GV105. Next base: position 235,854 of record NZ_QBUF01000003.1, on the reverse strand, counting down.
TGGCCGGTTATGAGATCTGCGTGCCGCGCAACCTGTTCCCTGAATTGACCGACGGCGAGTACTACTGGTACCAGCTGGAAGGTCTGAAGGTTATTGATCAACTCGGGCAATTGCTCGGGAAAATCGATCATCTTCTGGAAACCGGCGCCAATGATGTAATGGTGGTCAAGCCTTGCGCTGGCAGCCTGGATGATCGCGAACGCCTGTTGCCCTATACCGAGCAATGCGTGTTGGCCGTCGACCTGGCCGCGGGCGAGATGAAGGTGGAATGGGACGCGGACTTCTAAGCGTGGCTAATTTGCGCATTGAAGTGATCAGTTTGTTTCCCGAGATGTTCTCCGCCATCAGCGAGTACGGCATCACCAGTCGGGCGGTGAAACAGGGGCTCTTGCAGCTCACCTGTTGGAACCCGCGAGACTACACGACGGATCGACATCACACTGTGGACGATCGCCCATTTGGCGGTGGCCCGGGCATGGTGATGAAGATCAAGCCCCTGGAAGACGCGTTGGCTCAGGCCAAGGCTGCCGCCGGGGAGAAGGCGAAGGTAATTTACCTGTCCCCTCAAGGCCGTCAGCTGAAACAGGCGGCGGTACGCGAACTGGCGAATGAGGAAGCACTGATCCTGATTGCCGGTCGCTATGAAGGCATTGACGAGCGTTTCATTGAAGCTCATGTCGATGAAGAGTGGTCGATTGGGGACTATGTCCTGTCTGGCGGTGAGCTGCCGGCGATGGTCCTGATAGATGCGGTTACACGACTGCTGCCTGGAGCTTTAGGGCATGCGGACTCCGCGGAGGAAGATTCCTTCACGGATGGTTTGCTGGATTGCCCGCACTACACCCGACCGGAGGTGTATGCGGATCAGCGTGTTCCCGACGTATTGCTAAGTGGCAATCACGCACACATCCGGCGTTGGCGTTTACAGCAGTCCCTTGGTCGGACCTATGAACGACGCGCCGATCTTCTGGAAAGCCGCTCGCTTTCTGGAGAAGAGAAGAAGCTGCTCGAGGAATACATCCTCGCGCGGGACGATAGTTAACAACGTATCGATGGTAGGTCCATTGACTTACCTTAGGAGCACAGCATGACTAACAAAATCATCCTTGCACTCGAAGCAGAGCAGATGACCAAAGAGATCCCTACCTTTGCCCCGGGCGACACCATTGTCGTTCAGGTGAAAGTGAAGGAAGGCGACCGTTCGCGTCTGCAAGCGTTCGAAGGCGTGGTAATCGCCAAGCGTAACCGTGGTGTGAACAGTGCTTTCACTGTTCGTAAAATCTCCAACGGTGTTGGCGTAGAGCGTACTTTCCAGACCTACAGCCCGCAAATCGACAGCATGGCCGTTAAGCGTCGCGGTGACGTGCGTAAAGCCAAGCTGTACTACCTGCGTGACCTGTCCGGTAAAGCAGCTCGCATCAAGGAAAAACTGGCTTAAGTCCAGCTTCCCGATGCAGAAAAAAAGCAGCCTGCGGGCTGCTTTTTTTGTGCCTGGGATTTATTGACGGGTCCGGGTCGGCTGCGCGGTTATCGCAGGCGGGCCAGCTTGCACACTTGATCATTAGTGGTCATAAAATCGATGCACGACACAAATCCAATGTGGGAGCCGACTTGCCTGCGATAGGATCTACCAGACACCACCGTCATCTGCCTGAGCCCCCATGCCCGCCATCGACCATCCTCTGATTGACCGCTTCCTCGACGCCCTTTGGCTGGAAAAAGGCCTGTCGGACAACACCCGCCAGGCCTACCGCAGCGACCTGGCGCTGTTCAACGGCTGGCTGCAGGAAAAAAACCTCGAGCTGATCAATGCCGGCCGTGAGTTGATCCTCGATCACCTGGCCTGGCGCCTGGAGCAGAACTACAAGCCGCGCTCCACAGCGCGCTTCCTTTCCGGTGTGCGTGGCTTTTATCGCTACCTGCTGCGGGAAAAGCTCATTGCCCTCGACCCGACGTTACAGGTCGACATGCCGCAATTGGGTCGGCCATTGCCCAAGTCCTTGTCGGAAGCCGATGTCGACGCCTTGCTCGCCGCCCCGGACTTGAGCGAAGCCATCGGCCAGCGCGACCGTGCCATGCTCGAAGTGCTGTACGCCTGCGGCCTGCGGGTGACCGAGCTGATCAGCCTGACCCTCGAGCAAGTCAACCTGCGCCAGGGCGTGCTGCGGGTGATGGGCAAGGGCAGCAAGGAGCGGCTGGTGCCGATGGGCGAAGAAGCGATTGTGTGGGTCGAGCGCTACATGCGCGATGCGCGCGGCGAACTGCTCGGTGGGCGCCCCAGCGATGTGCTGTTCCCCAGCCAGCGCGGTGAGCAGATGACCCGCCAGACTTTCTGGCATCGCATCAAGCACCAGGCCAAGGTGGCAGGGATCGGCAAGAGCCTGTCGCCGCATACTCTGCGCCATGCATTTGCCACGCATTTGCTCAACCACGGCGCGGATTTGCGCGTGGTGCAAATGCTCCTTGGCCACAGTGACTTATCCACAACCCAGATCTACACCCATGTGGCACGGGCGCGCTTGCAGGATATGCACGCCAAGCACCATCCGCGAGGCTGAAAACCGCCAAATTATCCCGCCACGGGCTGCCCTGCGGCCCAACTGTGGTAGGCTTTGCCGGTTAGCAAAGGGGACGGCGTGACTTGTGATTACAGTGCCGTGTTTCCAGATCGGTGTTCGACACACCCGTCCCTGCATCTGCCTTCAGGAGTTCCCATGCGCTTGACCCAGATTATTGCCGCCGCAGCCATTGCGTTGGTTTCCACCTTTGCCGTCGCCGATGACGCTGCCGAGCAGACTATTCGCAAGAGCCTGGCCAACCTGCAACTCGACACACCGATCGAAAGCATCAGTGCCAGCCCGATGGCCGGTCTGTACGAAGTCAAGCTCAAGGGCAGCCGCGTGTTGTATGCCAGTGCCGACGGCCAGTACATTGTCCAGGGCTACCTGTTCCAGTTGAAGGACGGTAAGCCGGTCAACCTGACCGAGAAAGCCGAGCGCCTGGGCGTGTCCAAGCTGATCAACGGCATTCCGGTTGCAGAAACCGTGGTCTACCCGGCCATCGGCGAGACCAAGACGCACATCACCGTGTTCACCGACACCACCTGCCCGTACTGCCACAAGCTGCACGCCGAAGTGCCGGCGCTGAACAAGCTCGGTGTGGAAGTGCGCTATGTCGCGTTCCCGCGTCAGGGCCTCGGTTCGCCGGGCGACGAGCAGTTGCAGGCGGTCTGGTGCTCGGCCGACAAGAAAGCGGCGATGGACAAGATGGTCGACGGCAAGGAAATCAAAGCGGCCAAGTGCGCCAATCCGGTTTCCAAGCAGTTCGCCCTGGGCCAGTCCATTGGTGTAAACGGTACACCGGCCATCGTTTTGGCTGACGGCCAGGTGATTCCGGGCTATCAGCCGGCACCGCAAGTTGCCAAACTGGCGCTGAGTGCCAAATAAACCAGCATCGTCGAACCTTTGACGATCATGGCCCTTTGATAAGTCGATGGGCCATTAATTGAAAGCCGCGGTTGTGCGGCTGTTTTCCACGGCCGACCTCGCGTCGGCCGTTTCATGGGGAGTTCTTCAGTGAAACCGGTCAAAGTAGGCATCTGTGGGTTAGGGACCGTCGGTGGCGGCACCTTCAACGTACTTCAGCGTAATGCTGAAGAAATTTCCCGCCGTGCAGGGCGCGGGATTGAAGTGGCGCAAATTGCCACGCGTTCGCCAAAGCCTCAGTTCGAAACGACCGGTATTGCGATTACCAACGATGTCTTCGCCGTGGCGACCAACCCAGAAATCGATATCGTCATCGAGCTGGTGGGCGGCTATACCATTGCCCGCGAGCTGGTGCTCAAGGCGATCGAAAACGGCAAGCACGTGGTCACCGCCAACAAGGCGCTGATCGCCGTCCACGGCAACGAGATCTTCGCCAAGGCGCGTGAGAAGGGCGTGATCGTCGCGTTCGAAGCCGCGGTGGCCGGTGGTATCCCGGTGATCAAGGCGATCCGTGAAGGCCTGTCCGCCAACCGCATCAACTGGGTGGCCGGCATCATCAATGGCACCGGTAACTTCATCCTCACCGAAATGCGCGAGAAGGGCCGCACCTTCGAAGACGTGCTGGCCGAAGCCCAGGCTCTGGGTTACGCCGAAGCCGACCCGACCTTCGACGTTGAAGGCATCGACGCGGCGCACAAACTGACCATCCTTGCGTCCATTGCCTTTGGCATCCCGCTGCAGTTCGACAAGGCCTACACCGAAGGCATCACCCAGCTGACCACCGCCGACGTGAATTACGCCGAAGCCCTGGGCTATCGCATCAAGCACCTGGGCGTGGCGCGCTGCACCGCGGCCGGTATCGAGTTGCGCGTACACCCAACGCTGATCCCGGCCGACCGCCTGATCGCCAACGTCAATGGCGTGATGAACGCCGTGATGGTCAACGGTGACGCCGCCGGTTCGACCCTGTTCTACGGTGCCGGCGCCGGTATGGAACCGACCGCTTCGTCGGTGATCGCCGACCTGGTGGACGTGGTTCGCGCCATGACCAGCGACCCGGAAAACCGCGTGCCGCACCTGGCCTTCCAGCCGGATTCGCTGTCGGCCCACCCGATCCTGCCGATCGAGGCGTGCGAAAGCGCCTACTACCTGCGCATCCAGGCCAAGGATCATCCGGGCGTACTGGCCCAGGTTGCCAGCATCCTGTCGGAACGTGGCATCAACATCGAGTCGATCATGCAGAAGGAAGTCGAGGAGCAGAACGGCCAGGTGCCGATGATCCTGCTGACTCACCGCGTGCTCGAGCAGCACATCAACGATGCCATCAAAGCCCTGGAAGCCTTGCAAGGCGTAGTGGGCCCGGTGGTACGGATTCGCGTCGAACACCTGAACTAACCGATTTGTTCCAGGGGCCCCGTGTGATCGGCGGCCCCTGTTCGAGAATGTTTTAGAGGAGCCAGTCATGCGTTACATCAGCACCCGCGGCCAGGCACCGGCCCTGAATTTCGAAGACGTCCTGTTGGCAGGCCTTGCCACCGACGGCGGCCTGTACGTGCCGGAAAACCTGCCACGCTTCACCCAGGAAGAAATCGCTTCCTGGGCCGGCCTGCCGTATCACGAACTGGCGTTCCGGGTGATGCGCCCGTTCGTCACCGGCAGCATTCCGGATGCGGATTTCAAAAAGATCTTGGAAGAGACCTACGGCGTGTTTTCCCACAACGCCATCGCGCCTCTGCGCCAACTGAATGGCAATGAGTGGGTTTTGGAGCTGTTCCATGGCCCGACCCTGGCGTTCAAGGACTTCGCTCTGCAACTGTTGGGGCGCCTGCTCGATTACGTGCTGGAGAAGCGCGGCGAGCGCGTGGTGATCATCGGCGCCACTTCCGGTGATACCGGCTCGGCGGCCATCGAAGGCTGCAAGCACTGCGAAAACGTCGACATCTTCATCCTGCACCCGCATAAGCGCGTGTCGGAAGTACAGCGTCGGCAGATGACCACCATCTTCGGTGAAAACATCCACAACATCGCTATCGAAGGCAACTTCGACGACTGCCAGGAAATGGTCAAGAACAGCTTCGCTGACCAGAGCTTCCTCAAGGGCACGCGCCTGGTTGCGGTGAACTCGATCAACTGGGCGCGGATCATGGCCCAGATCGTCTACTACTTCCACGCTGCGCTGCAGCTGGGCGGGCCGGCGCGTTCGGTGTCGTTCTCGGTGCCGACCGGCAACTTCGGCGACATCTTCGCCGGCTACCTGGCGCGCAACATGGGCCTGCCGATCAATCAGTTGATCGTCGCCACCAACCGCAACGACATCCTGCACCGCTTCATGAGCGGCAACCAGTACGTCAAGGAAACCCTGCACGCCACCTTGTCGCCGTCGATGGACATCATGGTGTCGTCGAACTTCGAACGCCTGCTGTTCGACATGCACGGCCGCAACGGTGCGGCGATTGCCGGCTTGATGGACACCTTCAAAAGCGGTGGCGGTTTCAGTGTCGATGAAGAGCGCTGGACCGAAACCCGCAAGCTGTTCGACTCCCTGGCCGTGGACGATGCACAGACCTGCGAAACCATCGCAGAAGTCTATGCCCAGACCGGCGAACTGCTCGACCCGCACACCGCGATCGGCGTGAGGGCTGCACGCGAATGCCGTCGCAGCCTGGATATCCCGATGGTGATCCTCGGCACCGCGCACCCGGTCAAATTCCCGGAAGCGGTGGAGAAGGCCGGCGTTGGCAAGGCGCTGGAGTTGCCGGAGCATCTGTCCGACCTGTTCGAGCGTGAAGAGCGTTGCACCGTGCTGCCGAATGACCTGAAGGCGATGCAGGCGTTTGTCAGCCAGCATGGCAATCGCGGTAAGCCGCTGTAAGGCAAACTGCCGGCGCCCTGGCGCAGACAAAAACGCCGCTTTCCCTTCCGTGGGTCAGCGGCGTTTTTCGTTTCAGGCAGGCCCGGGTTGCTGAGCGTTATGAGAGTAGTTTCTGCGCCACGACAATCACGGTGCCGACAGCGGCGTAGAAACCCGTGGCGATACCCACGGGGTACCAGAAAGTCTCACAGGTTATCTTCAAGGACTCTGCGTTGAGCTTGCCTCGCTCGGCATGCATGCGTGAAATCTCGGCATAGATGCGAGATACGTCAGCATGCATCTTCTCCATCGACGCTTGTTGTTCGTTGTGTTCCACCATCATGTTCATCCTTAGCAATAAGGGCCTTTGACATGCACTTCTAGCTGCGTGACAGCGTGATCAGCGCTTACCGAATATAGGGTTCACCCTCGGCCGCGCTGCAGGGCGAACCCTGAAACGGCCGCCCATTGCGTAAGCAGTTATGTGCGGCCGTTTTTTCGTTGTCATGTTGCAAGCGCATGCTGGATCAAGTCACTCCCTGACGGCTCCATAAACACGAAAAAGCGAACTTTCCTACGTTACAAACAGTCACTTAGGAGAGAGGCAACCCCCATTGAAACGATTGTTCCCGAACTATTGAGTGGTGATCGAAATGGAAAGTATCAGCCTATTGCTCGAAGAAGCGCTGAGCCCTTATCAGGTTACGCTGACCACCGCTGGTGTGCAGGGCGAGTGCCTGGTAACCGTAAAGAACCCTGCTGGTGCCATCGTGGTCGAGCGTGAAGTCGACCGGGCGCAACTGACCGACAAGCGCGTCCTGGTGGATGTCGTGGATTGCTTGCTGCGCGATCTGAAAATCGCCGAAGGGCGCCTGGAGCCCTCGGTCATCGCTGCCTTGCGCAATGCGGCCCAGACCCGCAGCAGCGCCCTCGCATGAAGAATTGTTTATCCGCGGAAACTTCCTACGGCGTGGCCGGTCAGATTTAGTAACAGCAAGAGCAGACATTGTGCTCCGGTGTTTGTGACTTGCTGTACTGGTCTTTGTAGGCCACGTTTAACCCCGAAGTGTCTCCCCACTCTTCGGGGTTTCTTTTTGCCCGCGATTTATCACGGGGTGGGCACTTCTTCATAGAATCGCGAATGGTCCAGCAGGTATTGCTCGCGCAGGGCCGGGTCGAGCCATGACGCGTAGGAACGCAGCAACTGCGCCTGCGGCAGGTCGCCCAGCAACTGGTTGATACGCGCCATGACCTCGCGCCCCTCGGGCGTATCCGAACAACCGATATGGATGTGCTGATAGGGCGCGGTGCCGGCAATCGGATAGAACGCCAGCCCTTCGGGATCGATACCTTGCTGCAATGCGTGATAGCGAATTTCGGTCCAGTAACCCAGTACGCCTTCCAGGCGTCCCAGGCGCTGCATTTGCAGCAGGCTGCCCAAGGCGTCGGTGCCGTAGTGCATCACTCGATTGTGCGTGTCGCCTTGCTGCAACATGCCGTCAATGAATGGCCCGTAGCTGCGCTCGGCGATGATGCCCAGGCGTGTGCTCTTGTCCCGTAGCATCGCGTCCAGGTCGACCTTGCCTTGCACGACAAAGGGCGCCAGGACTTCACGGTTTTGCTGGCGGACGACCACGCCATTGCTCACCACGGGAAACGCCTGGCCGGAATACACAATCCATTGGGTCCGCTCCGGCGTCCACAGCAGGGTAGGGTCGCAGGTGAGGGAGGGCGCCTGGAGCATCTGCATGCCCCGCGCACGGTTGACGTGCTGGATCTGGTGCTGATACTCCGGCAGGTGCTCCATCAGCATCGGCAACAATTCGTCGATGGCGCCCTGGCCTTTTTGCGGGCCTTCGAAGATCGTCAGCGGCGGCAGGTCGCGAACCAGCCAGATCAAGGTCTGCGCCGCCTGGGTCGGTAGCGGCAATAGCCCCAACAAGGGCGCGCACAGGTGCAATAGCCAGCGGCGAGTCATTATCTTGAACGCGCCATCAGATCGCCCCTTGTTCACGCAAGCGGATGATGGCCGCCGCGTCATAGCCCAGCTCACCGAGTACCACGCTGTTGTGTTCGCCCAGTTGCGGCCCCACCCACTCGCAACTGCCAGGGGTGTCGGAGAGCTTGGGCACGATGCCTGGCATCTTGAAGTCCTTGCCGTCGGGCAGTTGCGCCTTGAGGAACATTTCCCGCGCCAGGAATTGCGGGTCCCCGAGCATGTCTTCGGCGCTATAGATGCGGCTGGCCGGCACCTCGGCCTTGTTGAGCTGCTCGACCACCTGTTCCAGCGGCAGCGAATTGACCCAGCGATCAATCACGCCATACAGCTCGTCGCGGCGCTCGTCACGCCCGTCATTACTGGCCAATTGCGGGTCGTTGGCCAGATCCTCACGGCCGATGGCGGACATGAAGCGCTTGAAGATCGCATCGCCGTTGGCGCCGATCTGCACATGCTTGCCGTCCGCGCTGGTGTGGATCGAGGACGGAGTGATGCCGGGCATGATGTTGCCGGTGCGTTCGCGGATGAACCCGAACACATCGAACTCCGGGATCATGCTTTCCATCATGGCGAAGATGGCCTCATACAGTGCTACATCCACCACTTGGCCCAGCCCGCCGTTGACCTCGCGGTGACGCAACGCCATCAGCGCGCCGATCACCGCCCACAGAGCGGCAATGGAGTCGCCGATGGAAATCCCGGTGCGTACCGGCGGGCGGTCTTCAAAGCCGGTGATGTAACGCAGCCCGCCCATCGATTCGCCGACCGCGCCAAACCCCGGCTGGTCTTTCATCGGGCCGGTCTGGCCAAAGCCCGAGAGGCGCACCATCACCAGCTTGGGGTTCAGCGCGTGCAGGGTGTCCCAGCTCAGGCCGAGCTTTTCCAGGACGCCGGGGCGGAAGTTCTCGATCAGGATGTCGGCGTCCGCCAGCAACTGCTTGAGGATGGCCAGGCCGTCGGGGTGCTTGAGGTTCAGCGTCAGTGATTTTTTGTTGCGTGCCTGTACGAACCACCACAGCGAGGTGCCTTCGTACAGCTTGCGCCATTTGCGCAGCGGGTCGCCGCCGTCCGGGGATTCGACCTTGATCACTTCGGCGCCGAATTCGGCGCAGATGCGTGAAGCGAACGGGCCGGCGATCAGGGTGCCGAGTTCGATGACTTTCAGGCCGGCAAGCGGTTTGGCGTTAAACGACATGAGGAACCTTTCATACGCAGCACAGTGGTGTAATGCCTTTTAACATAGGCGAGTCGCGCAGGGATAAGGATGATGCAGCGCAGGATTCGTTGAATAGCCCTACCATCGGTTAGACTGCCCGCCTTTCCCTGTCTCTAGAAGCCCGTTCATGGCCCAGCCGTCCACGACCTACAAGTTCGAACTCAACCTCACCGACCTCGATCGCTCGGTGTACGAGAGCGTCAAACAGACCATTGCCCGCCACCCTTCGGAAACCGAAGAGCGCATGACCGTGCGTCTGCTGGCCTACGCCCTTTGGTACAGCGAGCAGCTGTCGTTTGGCCGTGGACTGTCAGATGTAGACGAGCCAGCCCTGTGGGAAAAAAGTCTGGATGATCGGGTTTTGCACTGGATCGAAGTCGGCCAGCCCGATGCCGACCGCCTGACCTGGTGCTCGCGTCGTGCCGAGCGTACCAGTCTGCTGGCTTACGGCAGCCTGCGCGTGTGGGAAGGTAAGGTGATTCCGGTGGCGAAAACCCTGAAGAACGTCCACATCGCCGCCGTGCCGCAGGAAGTCCTCGAGACCCTGGCCAAGGACATGCCCCGCGTGATCAAGTGGGACGTGATGATCAGTGAAGGCACGATCTTCGTCACCGATGATCGTGGCCAGCATGAAGTGCAACTGCAATGGCTGATCGGCGAGCGCGGTTGAGCTAGCGCTTGTAGCTTGCCGCTAATATTTCCCCTACAGAGAATTTCCCAGCGTCCCATGCGTATCGATCCCCGCCCGTTGCCTGCGGTCCTGCCGTTTCTCGGTGAATTGCCACCGCTGTTGACCCGCCTCTACGCTGCGCGCGGGGTGCGCTCGGAGGCTGAGCTGGACAAGAGCCTGGCGCGGTTGATCCCTTATCAGCAGCTCAAGGGCATCGACGCCGCGGTAGACCTGCTGGTGACAGCCTTGGAGCAACGCCAGCGCATCCTGATCGTCGGCGACTTCGACGCCGATGGCGCCACTGCCAGTACGGTGGGCACCCTGGGCCTGCGCTTGCTCGGTGCGGCCCATGTCGATTACCTGGTGCCCAACCGTTTCGAATACGGCTACGGCCTGACGCCAGAAATCGTCGCCGTAGCGCTGCAGCGCGAGCCGCAGTTGCTGATCACCGTGGATAACGGCATCTCCAGCGTCGAAGGCGTGGCGGCGGCGAAAGCGGCGGGGCTCAAGGTGCTGGTCACCGACCACCACTTGCCGGGGGATGAGTTGCCGGCGGCGGATGCCATCGTCAACCCGAACCAGCCCGGCTGTGAGTTTCCGAGCAAGGCGTTGGCCGGGGTCGGGGTGATCTTTTATGTCTTGATGGCCCTGCGCGCCCGTTTGCGCAGCCTGGGCTGGTACGAGAACACGCAGCAGCCGAACATTGGCGAGTTGCTTGACCTGGTCGCCCTGGGCAGCGTCGCCGACGTGGTGCCGCTGGACGCCAATAACCGCATCCTGGTCCACCAGGGCTTGGAGCGTATCCGTGCCGGTCGCGCGCGGCCGGGGATCAAGGCGATCCTCGAAGTGGCCAAGCGTGACCACGCTCGCCTCACGTCCACCGACCTCGGGTTTATCCTCGGGCCACGGCTCAATGCCGCCGGGCGCCTGGACGATATGAGCCTGGGCATCGAATGCCTGCTCACCACGGATTTCGCCGCTGCACGGGAAATGGCCGCGCAACTGGACGGCATGAACCAGGACCGCAAATCCATCGAACAAGGCATGCAGCGCGAGGCCCTGGCCCAGCTCAAGGACTTGCCGCTGGAGTCGATGCCGTATGGCTTGTGCCTGTTCGACCCGGAGTGGCACCAAGGTGTGATCGGGATTCTGGCGTCGCGCATGAAAGAGCGCTATTTCCGTCCGACCATCGCCTTTGCCGACGCCGGTGATGGCCTGCTCAAGGGCTCAGGCCGCTCGGTGCAGGGCTTTCACATCCGCGATGCGCTGGCGGTGGTGGCGAGCCAGCATCCCAACCTGATCAGCAAATACGGCGGTCACGCCATGGCGGCCGGCCTGACATTGCCCGAGGCGAATTTCCCGTTGTTTGCCCAGGCCTTCGATGCCGAAGTGCGTCGGCAACTGCGCGAAGAAGACTTGACCGGCCGGCTATTGTCCGACGGCACCCTGGCGGTGGAAGAGTTTCACCTGGAGCTGGCGCGCGCGCTGCGGCATGCCGGCCCCTGGGGGCAGCACTTCCCCGAGCCGTTGTTTCACGGGGTGTTTCAGTTGGTCGAGCAGCGTGTGGTGGGGGAGCGGCACCTGAAAGTGGTGCTCAAGAGCGAATGCGGCTCCGTGAAGCTCGATGGCATTGCGTTTGGGGTTGACCGTGAGGTCTGGCCGAACCCGACCGTGCGTTGGGTGGAGTTGGCCTACAAGCTGGATGTGAACGAGTTCCGTGGGCAGGAAACCGTGCAGTTGATGATTGCGCATATCGAGCCGCGCTAGTTCCAACCCCAATGTGGGAGGGGGCTTGCCCCCGATAGCGGTATGACTGACCTATCGCTATCGGGGGCAAGCCCCCTCCCACATTAGGTTTTGCGCACAGCGCAGGATTACTCGGCCTTGGCCTGGTGCTTGACGATGATATCCACCAAACGCTTGGCCAGCGCCGGGTAGTTCTCATCGAAGTGGTGCCCGCCCGGCAGCTTGATCGCTTCGCCGACGGCGGTCTTGTCGGTGCAGCCGCTTTCGTCGACCTCTTCGGCACCGTAGATGCACACCACCTTGGCCGCTGGCAGCTTGGCCATTTCCGGGCCGGTCGCGGCTTCTTTGCCGGCGTTGCCCAGCCAACCTTCCACTTCGATTTCAAAGCTGCCGGTGCGTGCGAACGCCAGCAGGATGATTGCGTCGACGCGCTGCTGCTCGCTTTCCGGCATGCGGTTGTAGATGGCGGGCAACACGTCGGCGCCGAACGAATAGCCGGTCAGTACGAAGCGCTTGGTGCCCCATTTCTGCCGATAGTGCTGCATCAGCTCGCTGAGGTCCTTGGCGCTTTGTTCCGGAGTCTTGTGCTGCCAGTAGTAGCGCAGGGTGTCGATGCCCACGACCGGGTAGCCGATCTTGGCCATTTCACCGGCCACGTCGCGGTCGAGGTCACGCCAGCCGCCGTCACCGGAGAGGAACAGGGTCACGGTGTCCTTGGCCTGGCCTGCCGGGACTTCCACGACTGGAATCGCCAGGCCGCCGTTGTCCGAACCGACCAGTTGCTTGCGCAGTTCGTTATTCAGCACTTGTGGGTAGTGAATGTCGTAGTCGCTGATGCTGGTGGTGGCGCGGGGGGTGTCGCGCACGAAGCTGGCGCTTTCATCGTCAGGGTTGTCGTTCCACGCCACCAGCCAGTTGCCGTGAGCGGCGGTTTTCGGCAACGGGTCTTTGCAGCCTTCCTGCACCAAGGCGAAGCCGACGGAGATGGCATTGGCCTTGTCGTCGTTCTGTGTGGCCAGCCAGCGCCAGGCGAGGGCGGCGCCAGGGCCGATGCCACTGACCAGCGTCGCAGGGCCCTTGAGCTGGCTCAGGGCGCCTTGCAGTGCCTGTTGCTGCTGCGTGCAGTCATCCTTGGGCAGGATCACCTGCACGATCTGCGCCTTGCCGCCCTGGCTGAGGGCAATCAGTTGGCTGTCGGTCAGGGTCTCGTCGGCCATCACCGCCACGGCCACGCGGGCTTTGGGGGTGCCGGCCGGGGTGACGCGGGTCATCACCGAGCCATCGGCCTGGGGCAGTTGCTCCAGGGTCGGCTGTGGGGCAGGGCGGTTCCAGTACCAATAGCCGCCACCCAGGACCACGGCGAGCAGCACCACAAAGGCTAATACATACCGCCAGGAGCGTCGAATCATCAGCGTTTCACCAATCCAGTCAAGCCGCCTGCGATCAGGGCGGCGGTATCGGCCAGTGCCACCAGCGGATCAAGTCCTGCGGGCACGGCCATGTAACGGGGTTCCCAGTCAGGCTGGAACTTGTCTTTGAAGCGGCGCAAACCTTGGAAGTTATACAGTTGCTCGCCACGGCGGAACACCATCGAGCCCAGGCGTTGGGTCAGCGGTGCGCCACGACGCGGTTGCAGGCCAGACAATGGCACCATGCCGAGGCTGAAGCGAGCATAACCGTGGCTCTTATAGTGTTGAATCAGGCCGACCATCATGAATTCCATGGTCAGCTTGGGCGCATCGGGGTGGGCGCGCATCAGGTCGAGGCTGGCCAGGTCGTGGCTGTAGGTCTCGAGCAGGTTGGCGAAGGCCACCGGGTGCCCTTCGAAGCGAATGATCGCGATGCGAAAGTGCTTGAGGTAGTCGTCGCTGAAGCGTCCCAGGGAAAACCCCTTCTCCCGCACGTTCTTGCCGGTCAGCCAGGCGTCGGAAATAACCTTGAGTTCGTCCATCGGCGCCGTGCCCGGTTCGTGGATCTCCAGGGACAAGCCATCCCGGGTGCCACGGTTCCAGGTGTAGCGCAAATCCTTCATCTCTTTGCCCTTGGCTTCCAGGTCAAAGCGTTTCAGGTCGACGCGGGCTTCTTCGCCCAGCTTGATCGCGGTCAGGCCGATGTCCATGTAGTACGGCAGGTTTTCCGCGCGTACCTGGTAGAACACCGGGCGCGCATGGTGGATGTCGCACAGGTCGCGGAACTGCCAGATCATCTCGGCGCGGGGTTGGGTCGGGCCGATCGGGTCGTACAGGGCTACCAGGCTGCGCCCGCGACGGGCGTACATCAGGAAGGCTTCGTCGTTGGGGTGGAACAGCAGCGCCTTGTCGCCGGTCAGCGCCAGGCCGCCGTCGGGTTGCGATGAGGCCATCAGGATCTTGGTGGCGCGTTCCAGTTCTTCGGCTGTCGGCAGGTGGATCACCGGGCGCGCGGTACGCAGCAGCCAGGTCAGCGACACGATCACCAGCAGCACCGCGGCCCCCAACAGCGAGCGCAGGCCGCGCGGGGCGTTGGCGTCGAGGGTGAACTGCCACCACAGTTGGTGGCTATACGGGACGTCTTGATAGGCAAACAGCAGCAGCCAGATCGAAGCCCCCAGCACGCACACGCTGGCTACCAGATACAGCGGCGAGAACGGCAATTCGGTCAGTCGGCTGGCGCGGTAGAAGGAGCGGCGGAAGATCGCCAGCAGCACGGCGGTCATGGTCATCAGGCTGGCTTCTTCCCAGTCGAAGCCCTTGAGCAGTGAGAGCAGGGCGCCGGTCAGCAGCAGCACCATGGTCAACATCCAGGCCGCCGACAAGCGTCGACGCAGGCCTTGGGCCAGCAACAGACACAACACGCCGATCAGGCTCGCGCCAAAGTGCGAGGCGTCAATCAGGCGGTGGGGAATCAGGAAGCCGATGTTTTCCAGGCGTGAGTCGATCTCCGGCGTGGCGCCGGAAAACAGCAGGACCACGCCGGACAAAAAAACCAGTACGGCCAGCACCGGCGCGGCGAAGCCCGACGCCACGCGCAGGCTCTGCTGGGTCTGGAACAGGCGCTGGGCCTCGTTGACCAGCAGGAACACACAGGCGATCAGCAGCGGCAGCACCACATAGATCATGCGGTACAGCAGCAGGGCGGCGGCCAATGGCGCGGCGCCGAGCTTGTCGGCAAAGGCCGCGAGCAGGATCGCCTCGAACACCCCGACGCCACCCGGCACATGGCTGAGTACGCCAGCGGCCAGCGCCAGCAGGTACACCAGCAGGAACGGGCCGAACGGTGGCGCTTCCGGCAGCAGCATATAAAGGACGGTGGCGGCAGCGGCGACGTCCAGCGCGGTGATGATCAGTTGCAGGAACGTCAGGCGTCGACCGGGCAGGCGCAGGGTGCGGCGGCCGACCTTGACCAGCAGGTTGTCCGCGTAGGGCTGTTCCGGCAGGCGACGGCGATAAATCCCGATGCACAGCGCGGCCGACAACAGCAACACGACGCCGGCAATCGCCCCCAGCAAGCCTTGCGACACATGCAGGGCAGTGGACGCGGCGGGCAAGTTGCTCAAGGTGGCCAAGGCCGCCAGCGGCGGCAGGGCGCAGCCCAGGGAGAGGCTGGCGAACACAGTCATGCGGGCGACTTCCGAAGCCCCGATGCCATGGCGCGCATATAAACGGTAACGCACCGAACCGCCCGAGAGCATCGACAGGCCAATGGCGTTGCCGATGGCAAAGGCGGTAAAGCCGCCGAGGGCGAGGGTCTTGCGGGGCAGTTTCACCCCGGCATAGCGTGCGCCGGAGAACTCATAGCCCAATAGAATGACGAAGCCGGCGATGGCGGCGACGAACGCGCCCAACAACGCCGGTTTGGGTACTTCCAGGATCGAGTCGTGGAGGGCGTAGAGATCCAGTTCCAGCAGCAGGTGTCGGCAGGCGATCAGGGCGATTGCGAACAGCAACAGCGTCACGGCCAGCCCGATGGGTTGCCGATACTTGCTTAACAGATCCAGCCAGCGCAAACGGGTGGGAGTGATCGGTTGTGTCGCTGTGACAGGGTCTTGTGGTTCAGACGAGTTGGCGCGCATCAATCACCTCGTGGATTGTGCGCGACAGGATGGGGGTATCCAGCCAAGTTACCAATCCCTATGGACAAAATAATTACAAATATTAACGCGGATCACCGGATGCGGCGACTGCGGCCATTGGTCGTAGAAGGATCAAGCATAGCGTGCGATGAAATGGACTCCACGAAACGTCTAGGGTTTCATGAAAGATGCCATGTCATTGTTTCAGAAGAACTTTTTTGTCAGATACAAAAAAGGCCACTCTTTCGAGTAGCCTTTTTTGATGTTTGGTTGCGGGAGCCGGATTTGAACCGACGACCTTCGGGTTATGAGCCCGACGAGCTACCAGACTGCTCCATCCCGCGTCTGTGGCCGGCATTCTACAGCCCAGCGGCGGAGTGTCAACCGTTAATGGTCCGTTGGGTCAAATAAGTGCAAATTGGCCGTTGAATCTCAACGAAATGCGCTAAGTGCGCGCTCGGGCAAGGTTTTTTGTCGGACAATCGTCCACGCCTGACGCGGGCAGGCGCAAAAAAGCCTTAGCGCAAGGTCGCAACAGACTGGCGGAACAGCAGCAAACTCATCGCGATAAATGTCACGCCCATCACCAGGACCGTCACGAACTCTTTCCACACGATGTCGAGGCCCGCGCCTCGATACACGATCGCCTGCATGAAGCTCACATAGTGCCGCGACGGGAAAAACCACGTCACGTACTGGACCCATTGCGGCTGGCTCTCGATGGGCGACATGCCGCCCGACAGCATCATCATTGGCATGACGGCCATCATCATCAGCAGGGCAAATTGCGCCATGGTGCGGGCGAGGGTGCCAAGAAAGATGCCGATCGCTGCCGTGGCGAAGATATAGATGAGGGTGCCGAGCAGCAGCACACCGCGCGAGCCGGCAATCGGAACGTCGAGAAGGCCCTCGACCACGAACAACAGGGAACAGATGAAGCCGATGAAGATCACCAGCCCGCTCGACCACACTTTGGCGAGCGCTATCTCGAAGGCCGTCAACGGCATCACCAGCAAGTGCTCGATCGTGCCGTGCTCGCGCTCGCGCAAGAGCGCCGCGCCGGTCAGGATAATGATCAGCATCGACAACTGATCGGCAAGGCCGACGATCGCGCGGAACCAGGATTGTGTGCCGTTGGCATTGAAGGCGCGGCGCACGACGAGATCGGAGGGCAGCCCGGTGGTTTGCTGCGCCTCCTGTCGGTAGCGCGTGACTTCGTCGGTCACCATGTTCTGGATATAACCCGACCCCAGGGACGCCTGCTGGACCGCGGTGGCGTCTGCGTTGACCTGGACTTCGATATCGCGGCCCTTTCGCACATCCGCTTCAAAGTGCGGAGGAATCACGATGACGAGGGTGTAAAGGCCGTTGTCCATGCCGCGATCGATGTCGGCGGCGCTGATCATCTTGGCTGCCTGGAAGTACGGCGGATAGAACAGTCCGGCAATCGATCGCGACAGGCTGGAGTGGTCCTCGTCGACGATCGCCACGGAGGCATTGTTGACGGTCTCGCCGGCTCCGGTCGACTGCATATAAATGCTGAGGCCGAAGGAATAGATGATGAAGAGGATCATCATCAGGTCCTTCGAGAGGGTGCGCAGATCTTTGACGCCGAGCCAGAAAATGTTGGAGAGACTCTGCATCTTATTTCTCCTGTTTGCGCAGGAGCAGCGCGGACAGCAATAAGAAGGCCGGGCAAAACAGGCTCAGCGCGAGCAGGTCGGTCACCATGTCGGTGAAGCCAAGCCCCTTGGTAAACGCACCGACACTCATGTGCATGTAATAGCTCGTCGGCCAGAGGTACCCCATGAGGCGCGCGCCGCCCTCCAGCGTCGAGACGGGCTGCATCATGCCGGAGAACTGCATGGTCGGCAGCATCGACAGCACCGCTCCGGCGAACACCGCTGCGACCTGGCTTGAGGTGAACGTCGAGATGAACAGCCCGTAGCCGGTGGCCGCCGCCACATAGAACAGCGCGCCCAGGGTCAGCGTGAGGCCGTCGCCCTTGAGCGGAACATCGAAGAGGAACCGCACGGTCACGGTCATGATGAAGAAATTGATCATGCCGACGCCAATGTAGGGCAGTTGTTTGCCGATCAGGAACTCCAGGCGCGTCGTGGGCGTGGCGTAGAAGTTCGTGATCGTGCCGATCTCCTTTTCACGGGCAACGCTGACGGCTGTGAGAATGGCGAGAAACATCATGAGCAACATCGCCGGCACGGCCGGCCCGATTGCATAAATGCTCTCGGCCGTCGGGTTGTAACGGTTGCGGATCACGATGCTGGTCGTCGGTTTCTTGCTCGCTACGTCGCTGGACTGGCGCTTTCTCTCTTCGGCGAAGAGGTTGTGCGCCGACTCGACGTAACCCTCGATGGTGGCGGCACGCGAGGTGTTGGCGCCGTCGATCCAGGCCGATACCTGCCAATCCGAGTCGCGCTTTACCAGGCGCCCGAAGCCAGGTGGGATTTCGATGGCCAGCGTGATGTCGTTCGACTTCAGGCGCCTTTGCATTTCGTCGACACTGTGGATCGGCGTCTTTTCGGTGAAATATCGGGAGCTCGAGTAGTTGGCGAGATAGGCTCTGCTCTCCGGCGTGTCGTCGTGGTCGAACGCCGCATAGGTGAGGTTGGTCACATCGCTGGAGACGCCGAAGCCGAAGATCAACAGCATGATGAAGGAGCCGAGGAAGGCGAAGGCGAGCCGCACCGGATCGCGCATAAGCGACAACGTCTCGCACTTGGTAAAGGCCAGGAGGCGGCGCAGCGGCATGAAGGTCGAGCGGCTGGGCGACAACGCCGCTGCATCGCGCTGGGTCTGCGCCTCGGCATCCGCCACGGAGGGCGCGGGCGCAGCGGGCTCGGCATCCTCGATATAGGCGATGAACGCCTCTTCGAGATTCGCGCTGCCCTTGGCGGTAATGACGTTTTGCGGCGTGTCGCAGACGAGGACGCGACCTGCGTGCATCAATGAGATGCGGTCGCAGCGCATGGCTTCGCTCATGAAATGCGTGGAGACGAAGATCGTGACATTGCGGGTTCGCGAGAGATCGCCGAGCAAACGCCAGAATTCATCGCGTGCCAGCGGATCGACGCCCGAGGTCGGCTCGTCAAGGATCAGCAACTCGGGGTCGTGAACGATCCCCACGGCCAGCGAAAGGCGCTGTCGCACGCCGAGCGGCAGCGAGTTCGCTTCGGTGTCGGCATAGTCGACAAGGCCGACATCGACCATGAGCTGGGCGATACGCGCGTTAGCGTGGTCCGCGGCCAGATGAAAAAGGCGTGCATGAAGACGCAGGTTTTGCCGCACGGTGAGTTCGCCATAGAGCGAGAACGATTGCGACATGAAGCCGACGCGCTGGCGGACCGACAGGTCGTTGGCATCGACAGGTTTGCCGCAGACCTCGGCCTCTCCCTCGCTCGGCGCCAGGAGTCCGGTCAGCATCTTCATGGTGGTGGTCTTGCCGCTGCCGTTCGAACCGAGGAAGCCGAAGATTTCTCCGCGCTCGATGGCGAAGCTGACGTTATCGACCGCGGTGAAACTGCCGAAACGGCGTGTCAGATTCCTCGCGACAATGACCGGCGCCTCGCTGCCTGGTTGGCGCGGCGGAATGACGAAGCGCTGCGCCGTCGATTTGTGCCCCGGCTGCAGGGCGGCAAACACCGCTTCGATGTCTTGTTGGCCAGTCTTCTCGCGCAGCTCATCCGCGGTGCCGCAGGCAAGCACGCGGGCGTGATCCATTGCGATGAGCCAATCGCATTGGCCGGCCTCGTCCATATAGGCGGTGGAGATGACGACACTCATCGTCGGCCGCTCGCGCCGCAGTTCGCTGATCAGGTCCCAGAACTGTCGACGCGACAACGGATCGACGCCGGTCGTCGGCTCATCGAGAATGAGCAGGTCGGGGTCGTGAATGAGCGCGCAGCACAGGCCGAGCTTTTGCTTCATGCCGCCCGACAGCTTTCCGGCCGGCCGCTCGAGAAACGCGAGTAAGCCAATCGCCGCCGCCAGGCGCCGGGTGCGTGCGTCACGTTCCGATGCGGACAGGCCGAAGAGGGTGGCGAAGAAGGCCAGGTTTTCGCGGACGCTGATCTCCTGATAGAGGTTTTTGCCGAGCCCTTGCGGCATATAGGCAATGCGTGTGCAGACGGAGCGGCGGTGCCGGGCATTGCTCATGCTGCCGCCGAGGACCTCGACCGATCCGGTCTGCATCTTCCGCGCACCGGCGATCAGGCCGAGCAGTGTGGACTTGCCGGCGGCGTCAGGGCCGATGATGCCCGTCATCTGGCCGCTCGGCAGTGCGAGCGAGACATTGTCGAGCGCTAGAACCTTGCCGTAGACATGGCTCGCGTTGGAAACCTCGGCAATCAGCGCTGCGCGAGTCTCCATTATCAATCCTCAGCGTCGACAGGATCAGCCTGAATGCGCTTTTGCAGGGTGTCCGGCCAATTGGGTGGGTTCGGATCGAGGCGCACATAACCGATGCCGCGGGTGCCCGTTTTCACTTGGTTGAGGTGGCGCGCGATGAGGCTCGGCGGGATGCGCAGCTTGACCCGGAACATAAGCTTGTCGCGTTCGCTGCGCGTCTCGACCTGCTTGGGCGTGAACTGCGCGTCCGGCGACACGAAACTCACTTTGGCCGGCACGGCGAAGTCGGCACCGTCGAACACAATTCGTGCGGCCGACCCGATCGTTACGCGCATGGCCTGTTCGGAGGGGAGATAAATCTCCATGTAGATTTCGGACAGGTCGATGATCGTCAGCACCTTTCCGCCCGCCGAAACGACTTCCCCGGGGTTGACGAGACGATACAGAACACGCCCCTGCACGGGCGCCACAAGAATGGTGTCGGCGATCTGGGCGTCGGTCTGATTAACCAGGGCTTGTGCGGCCACCACCGAACGCTCGCGCGCGGTCACGGTCCGCTGCGCGGCGTCGAGAACGGCGCGCGCAGAATCGCGTTCGCCCTGCGCCTCATCGCGGTTGTCCTCACTGATCGCCCCGGTGACGATCAGCTTGAGGGCGCGGCGCAGCTTTGCTTCCTTGAGGGTCAGTTCTGCCTGCCGTTGCACGACAGTCGCCTTTGCCTCGAGCATCGAGGCCTCCTCGGAAGCCACGTCGGCGGCATATTTGGCGCGTTGCGCTTGCAACTCCGTGGTATCGAGGCGGGCGAGCACCTGGCCTTCGGCGACGAGGTCGCCTTCCCGGGCCAGCACCTCGCGCACGCGTCCGGCCAGCTTCGCGGCGATGTCGATTTGGTCGGATTCGATGCGGCCGTTCCCGGAGACAATGCCCTCGGGCAACTTGCCTTGCTGGCTTTGCCACCAGTACCAGGCGCCACCGGCGCCGGCTGCCAAGACGATGACAAGGATCAGAACAATCCTTGTGACACGCCGCCAAGACCACTTTGCATCGTTACTCGGGATGGCCGTCATGATCCGATCCTTGAGTGGGGAGGCGTGAAGATCGATTGAGGCGTACACCAGCACCTGTCAGGCCGCGAGACGCAAACGCGAGCGCGTTATTTCATCCGTTGCGGCAGGTGAATTCCGATGCTTGCCCATCCGGGTAAACGTTACCAACCAAGGGCTGTACATAACGTTGATTTTTATCAAGCAATCGAGCCGAAACCGGGCGCGGCCATCGCCCTCAGTCTCAGTCATTAAAATCAGCACAAACGAAAACACCGCCGCGACGGTGAGGTCGTGGCGGTGTTTGACGTGTACTTAAAACTGGTTGCGGGAGCCGGATTTGAACCGACGACCTTCGGGTTATGAGCCCGACGAGCTACCAGACTGCTCCATCCCGCGTCTGTGTGTCGGCATTCTACAGCGCAACGCAGGGGTGTCAACCTATGAATCGAAGAAAAGCGCTTGTGCTTCAATCGGTTAGCTCTCCATCACAGCCAGGTTGAGCCCTCGGGGCCAGTCTGGCCGAGGGTTTCAGCTCTATTGGCAGGTTAAATTCGATTGAGAAAATAAATTCATCTGAGAATTTTCCTACCGCTCAAGCGGAAGATTCAAACTACTGGTGCTATATACAGGGGTGAGTGCGATACTGCCCATCCGTTGGATTGCTCCCCTTCTTATATATGACGCAGCGCAAAATCATCCACGTCGACTGTGATTGCTTCTACGCCGCCATCGAGATGCGCGATGACCCGAGCCTGGCGCAAAAACCGCTGGCCGTCGGCGGCTCGGCGGATCGGCGCGGGGTGATCGCAACCTGCAACTACGAAGCGCGGGCCTATGGGGTGCGTTCGGCGATGTCATCACGCCATGCCTTGAAGCTCTGCCCCGACCTGACCATCGTCAAGCCGCGCATGGATGCCTATAAGGAAGCGTCGAAGGAAATCCACGGCATCTTTCGCGACTATACCGACCTGATCGAGCCGCTTTCCCTGGATGAGGCTTACCTGGATGTCTCCGACAGCCCGCATTTTGGCGGCAGCGCCACGCGTATTGCCCAGGACATCCGCCGCCGGGTCTCCAATCAGTTGCATATCACCGTGTCCGCCGGTGTGGCGCCCAACAAGTTTCTGGCCAAGATCGCCAGTGATTGGAAGAAACCCAACGGCCTGTTTGTGATCACCCCGGACCAGGTCGAAGACTTTGTGTCGATATTGCCGGTGAAAAAGCTGCATGGCGTGGGCAAGGTGACCGCCGACAAGCTGGCGCGCCTGGGGATCGAAGACTGCCTGCAGTTGCGCGAATGGAACAAGTTGGCGTTGGTGCGCGAATTCGGCAGTTTTGGCGAGCGACTGTGGAGCCTGGCGCGTGGGATAGATGAGCGCGAGGTGCAGAACGACAGTCGTCGGCAATCGATCAGTGTGGAAAATACCTACGATGTGGACCTGCCAGATCTTTCAAGTTGCCTGGCGAAACTGCCTGAACTGATGGAAACCCTGGCTGGACGCATCGCGCGCATCGACAGCAGTTACCGCGCGGGGAAGCCGTTCGTGAAGGTGAAGTTTCATGACTTTACCCAGACGACCCTGGAGCAGGCGGGGGCAGGGCGGGACCTGGAGAGTTATCAACAGCTGATGACCCAGGCGTTCAATCGCGGTGGCAAGCCGGTGCGGTTGCTGGGGATTGGGGTGCGGTTGCTCGACCTGAGCAGTGGCAATGAACAACTCGAACTCTCCTGGTAGAACCCGGAAACCAAATGTGGGAGGGGGCAAGCCCCCTCCCACATTTAGATCTACAGCGTTTTCGAGGGCTCAGCGTGCGCCAGGATCCGCGACGAGTCGCCCCGCGTCCTTGGTCAGCGCTTGCAGGAATTCCTGCTGCAACTCCGGATCATTGTGGGTCAGTTCGATCAGGCTCTGCTCCAGTTCGCTGGCTTCTTCCTCCAGGCCCAGCTCCGACAGGCGCTTGACCCGGTGGACCCACTGGCTGACTTCGTCGTCTTCCAGGTCGTCGTAGATCAGGCCGTGGGCTTCGAGCAACTTGCCGCGCAGTGTGTGGCTCACCGCCAGGGTCGAGTCCGAATGTACGTCGTCCTGGCCATCTTCCACGCTGATCTTCAAGGTGCTGATGCGGTTCAGATCCTGCTCGGCAAACGGGCTGTCCAACAGGTTCAGGCGCAGTACGCCGTTGCGGTCGGTGGTCATTTCATACACTTGCCTGCCGGCGGTGACCTGCACCGGGCGTTCGCTCCAGGGCAGGCTCGAATACTCCACGCGCTTGTCGCGCTGGACTTCATCGATACCCGCCAGGTTCTGTTGCGCACGCCCGTGGGATTGCACGTTCATGAACGGGTTGATGCCGTCGATGCCGTAGCTCAGCCAATCGTGGGTGATGCTGGTCGGCAGGTTGCCGAGGGCGAAGATATTCGCCACGTTGGCGCCCGCGCCGGCCACCAAAGCGACCGCGCCCAGCGGCATCTCATAGAGTTTGCGCCAGGGTTGATAGGGGGTGTAGCGGTCGTAACGACGGGTGACTTCGAATTCGGTGACCTCGAAGGTCTTCTGCTCGTGAATGCGAACCCGGCGTTGCGGCAGCTCCAGCACTTTGGGTTCGCCTACATCGATCTGCAGGCTGTGGTCGAGTAACTTACGCTCGACCCGCTCCTCGTGCTCACTGCGTTGCGACATCTGGTTGGCGCAGCCGCTGACCAGCAGGGCGCCGCACAAGGCGGCGCCCCCCAGGGCTCTGGTGTTTCGCTTGAACATGACTTCTCTTGATCTGGTTTTCAGCGACGAATACGCGCCTGAAGGAAAGACAGCACGTCAGCCACCGGCAACGGTTGGGCTTCGGCTTCGGTCCGGCTCTTGTATTCCAGATTGCCATCGGCCAGGCCACGGTCACTGACCACGATCCGGTGCGGGATGCCAATCAGCTCCATGTCGGCGAACTTGATGCCCGGGCTGGTTTTCTTGTCGCGGTCGTCCAGCAACACTTCGAAACCGGCGGCCGTCAGTTCGGCATACAGTTTGTCGGTGGCTTCACGGACTTGCTCGGTTTCATAGCGCAGCGGCACCAGGGCCACCTGGAACGGCGCCAGGGCGTCACTCCAGATAATGCCTTTCTCGTCGTTGTTCTGCTCGATGGCAGCGGCAACCACGCGCGATACGCCAATGCCGTAGCAACCCATTTCGAGGGTGATCGGCTTGCCGTTTTCGCCCAGCACTTCGCACTTCATCGCCTTGCTGTACTTGTTGCCCAGCTGGAAGATGTGCCCGACTTCAATGCCACGCTTGATTTCCAGGGTGCCCTTGCCATCCGGGCTCGGGTCGCCGGCGACCACGTTACGCAGGTCGGCCACGGTCGGTACCGGCAAGTCGCGTTCCCAGTTCACGCCGAAGTAGTGCTTGTCGTCGATGTTCGCGCCGATACCGAAGTCGCTCATCAGCTCGACCGAGCGGTCGATGATGATCGGCAGCGGCAGGTTCAGCGGGCCCAGGGAGCCGGCACCGGCGCCAATGGCGTCGCGCAGTTCGGCATCGGAGGCCATGACCAGCGGGCTGGCCACGCCCGGTTGCTGGGCGGCCTTGATTTCGTTGAGCTCGTGGTCGCCACGGATCACCAGGGCGATCAGCTTGCCGGCTTCCTCGGCGTGAACGATCAGGGTCTTGATGGTCTTTTCAATCGGCAGATTGAATTTTTCCACCAGGGCCGCGATGGTCTTGGTGTCCGGGGTGTCCACCAGGCGCAGTTCTTCAGCCGGGGCTGGACGGGCGGTTTCCCGTGGCACGGCTTCGGCTTTCTCGATGTTCGCCGCGTAGTCGGAACCGTTGCTGAACACGATATCGTCTTCGCCGGACTCGGCCAGTACGTGGAACTCGTGGGAGCCGGCGCCGCCGATGGAGCCGTTGTCCGCTTCAACCGGGCGGAATTTCAGGCCCAGGCGCGTGAACACGTTGCAGTAGGCGGTGTGCATGCGGTCATAGGTGACCTGCAAGGACGCCTGGTCGGCGTGGAACGAATACGCGTCCTTCATGATGAACTCGCGGCCGCGCATCAGGCCGAAGCGTGGGCGGATCTCATCACGGAACTTGGTCTGGATCTGATACAGGTTGAGGGGCAGCTGTTTATAGCTGCTCAACTCGTTGCGCATCAGGTCGGTGATCACTTCTTCATGGGTCGGGCCAGCGCAGAAGTCGCGGCCATGACGGTCCTTGAAGCGCAGCAATTCAGGGCCGTACTCTTCCCAGCGTCCGGATTCCTGCCACAGCTCGGCCGGTTGGGTGCTCGGCATCAACACTTCCAGAGAACCGGCAGCGTTCATTTCTTCGCGAACGATGGCTTCGACCTTGCGCATCACCTTCAGGCCCATGGGCAGCCAGGTGTACAGGCCAGAAGCCAGCTTGCGGATCATACCGGCGCGCAGCATCAGCTGATGGCTGATCACAACCGCGTCGGAAGGCGTTTCTTTCAGTGTGGCGAGCAAATATTGACTGGTACGCATGGTAGGCCGTTGTCGGTTGCTTGGACTTGAAGTGACTTGGGATTGTACGGGCGCAAACTGCCGCCGTACAGGCATCAGGACGCAGAGCTGTTTGTAGGAGCGAGCTTGCTCGCGAAGATCGTCAACGATGACGCGGGAAACCGGGATAAACGCGGTGTCTGTGACTTCTTCGCGAGCAAGCTCGCTACAGCTACAAGGGGAGGCTCTGTCAGTCTTCTGCCGGTGGATTCAAGCGAATCCGTCGGCTTTCCTGGAACCAATGCAGCGCAATCAGCAGCAAGGTCGGCACACCCAGCATGCAGGTGATCAGGAAGAAGTTGTGATAACCGAACTTCTCCACCATCACCCCCGAATACCCGCCGATCAGGCGCGGCAGCAACAGCATGATCGAACTCAGCAGCGCGTATTGGGTGGCGGAGAACTTGAGGTTGGTCAGGCTCGACAGGTAGGCGACAAACGCCGAGGTGGCAAGGCCTGAGCTGAAGTTGTCCAGGGAGATGGTGAAGATCAGCATCTGCAGGTCCGGGCCCATGTCGGCGAGCATCACGAACAGCAGGTTGGTGCCGGCCGAGGCGATGCCGCCGATGAGCAGGATCGGAAGGATGCCGAAGCGCACAATCAACAGGCCTCCCATGCCGGCGCCGACCAGGGTCATGATCAGGCCGAAGATCTTGCTGACCCCGGCAATCTGGTCCTTGGTAAAGCCCTGGTCGATATAGAACACGTTGGCCATCACGCCCATCACGGTATCGGACATGCGATAGGTGGCGATCAGCCCAAGCAGCAGCAGCGCCTGCCAGCGATAGCGCAGGATGAAGTCGTTGACCGGCGTCAGCACCGGCGCCAGGCCTCGGCGGCCCATGGCCGACAGGCACAATGTTGTCAGGGTGATGTAGAGGATGGCGCGCAGGAAGGCGCGGTCTTCCATTAACAGTTCCCACAGGCTGACACCGTGGAACAGCACGCTGGCGAAATCGGTGTTGTACAACTGGGTGAACGTCGCCGGCACCGACACCAACAGCACGATCAGCACAAACACCGACACCAGCTGATGCACGAAACTGTAGCGTCCGGCCTGCAACTGGGTGCGCAGTGGCACATTGGGCTCGCGCATGAACAGGGTGGTCAGCAGCGCCGGAATCATCAGCACGCCGAACAGCACATAGGTGCCGGTCCACGCCGAGTGTTTATAGTTGAAACCGGTAGAGCCGAAACCTTCGGCAAAAAACAGCGCGCCGGCCGTGGCGAGCAGGGCGGCGATGCGGTAACCGGACATATAGCTGGCGGCCAGGGCAGCCTGGCGGCTGTCATCGGCGATTTCCAGGCGATAGGCATCGACTGCAATATCCTGGGTAGCCGAAGCGAAGGCGACGATCACCGCAATAGCGATCAGCCAGGACAAGTGTTTCTGCGGGTCGCAGAAGCCCATGCCGATCAATCCGAGGATCACCAGCGATTGGGCCAGTACCAGCCAGGAGCGACGACGTCCGAGTTTGCCCAGCAGCGGCAGGCGCCATTGGTCGAGCAATGGCGACCACACCCATTTGAAGGCATACGCCAAACCGATCAGGCTCGCATAGCCGATGGTCTCGCGGGCCACACCGGCCTCACGCAACCATACCGAAAGCGTCGAGAACACCAACATGTAAGGCAAGCCGGCGGCAAAGCCAAGCAACAACAGCACTAACGTCGAGGGGCTGGCATAGGCGGCGAGCGCGGCGCGCCAGGTTTTACGGGGCATGGGCTGGAGTCTGCCTCAGATTCACGGAAACAAAGCGCGCACTCTAACCGCTGTGCTCTACCGGGCGCCAGCCATGACGCTGAATATCCACGCGATTGTTCAGGATAGCGACACCTTCGTTGCGTAAACGCGCACGTTGTTCGTCGCCTGAGGCGCTGCCCGCCGGCAGGCTTATCCGACCGCCGGCAGCCAGCACGCGGTGCCAGGGCAAGCGGGTATCGTCGGGCAGTTGGCTCAGGGTGCGCCCGACCCAACGCGCCGCGCGCCCCAGCCCGGCGAGGTGGGCCAGTTCGCCGTAACTCACCACGCAACCTTCGGGGATTTGCGCCAGCGTCAGGTACAGCGCGGTGCGGCGCATCTCGGCAGGGCTTTGCGGGGCTTCGGCGGGTTGCTTCACGGTGGATATATCCGTTCAGATCGTCGGTTTCTTGTAAGAAACGTCTGTAAATATGCAGATGAGAACTGAACTCAACACAATTCATTGAGTCAGTCCTAGCTATCTAACACGATAACGCCCCTATTTCGCCAATCCTGAGCCCCTTATCCGCTTATGTTGTCCAGAACCCTGCTGTGCCTTGCTGTTTTCAGCGCTTCCACCCCCTTGCTCGCCGACACCGTCTGGTTAAAGAACGGTGACCGCCTGTCCGGCAAGATCAAGCTTTTCGACGGTGGCAAGCTGCTGATCCAGACCGACTATGCGGGGGCTATCCCGGTGGATTGGAAACAGGTGAAAACCCTGGAGAGCGATCAGGAGTTGTTGGTCAAGCAGGATGCCTACACCGGTGAGAAAGCCAAATCCTTGCAGGCTGCGGCTGATGGCAAAGTGGTGCTGGCCAATGGCGAGGCGCCCAAGACCGTGGAACTGGCCAGCATCCAGCAGATCATCAAGCCCAAGCCGGTGATCGAAGACCTGGTGTGGAAAGGCAATGTCGACATGGCGCTGGACTACAGGCGCGCCGAGAAAGACACCAACGACTACGACATCGACTTCAAAACCTCCGCCCGCCACGGCCAATGGCGCCACACCGGGCAGGGCGAGTACAACCGCGAGTTCCAGGACGACGTCACCACCACCGACAACTGGTCCCTGGAATACGACCTCGACCGCTTCATCACCGAGCACTGGTTCTGGCAGGGCCGCTTGACCTACAAGCGCGACAGGGTCGAAGACCTGTCCCGCCAACGCACTGTCGGCACCGGCCCGGGCTACCAATTCTGGGACGATGAGCTCGGCGCGTTCTCCCTGGGTTCGTTGGTCAACCGCACCGATTACGAATATTCCGATGGCGGCAAGGACAACTTCTATTCCCTGGCCATGAAGTGGGACTACAACCGCTACCTGATCGGCAAGACAGTTGAATTCTTCACCTCCGGCGAGTTGGGCAAGCCTATCGGCGGGCCGGCCGAGTATGCCCTCGATGCGGAAATGGGCCTGCGCTACAAGGTCACCGAGTGGGCGTCGCTCAATCTCAAGGCCGAGCGTGACGTGATCAGCGGCGACTCGGAAAGCAGCTTGAGCAAGACCCGCTACACCGCAGGGTTTGGCGTGGCCTGGTAATCCGCTTCGTGCCCGCTGGCAACCTGCGCGGATATTGATTACCTTGGCTTGAGATCCATTCCCATACGCTATGGGCGACTGAATTCCCGAGGAGTCATACGTTGAGCGCGCACGTTGCCAAGAACGCCCGAGAGCTGTTGCTCAAGGAATACCGTGGGGCCCTCTCCACATTGTCCAAAGCCATGCCCGGCTTTCCCTTCGGTTCGGTCGTGCCGTATTGCCTGGACGAGCAAGGCCGGCCGTTGATCCTGATCAGCCGGATCGCCCAGCACACCCATAACCTGCAGAAAGACCCCAAGTGTTCGCTGCTGGTCGGCGAGCGTGAAGCGGATGACGTGCAGGCAGTGGGGCGCCTGACCTACCTGGCCGAAGCCGAGCAATTGCAGGACGCCGCCGCGATTGAAGCGGCCGCCGAACGCTATTACCGCTACTTCCCCGAATCGGCCAATTATCACCAGGCCCACGACTTCGACTTTTGGGTACTCAAGCCGGTACGTCACCGCTATATCGGCGGCTTTGGCGCGATTCACTGGCTTGACCGGTTGACCCTGGCCAACCCGTTCGCCGGCCCGGCCGAGCGCAGCATGGTCGAGCACATGAACGCCGACCACTCCAAGGCCATCGCCCATTACGTCGGGTTGGCCGGTTTGCCCACCCACGAGCCGGCGCAACTGGCCGGGATCGACAGCGAAGGCATGCACCTGCGCATAGGGCATGCGCTGCACTGGTTGCCGTTCGCCGAGTCTTGCAACACGCCGACACAAGTGCGCGAGGCCCTGGTTTCCTTGGCTCATGCTGAGGTCTGGCCGAAAAAAAGCGCCGCTGAAGCTTGAATTCACGAAATGGCGACGTCATCTAAGGTGGACTGGCAAGGCAATCTTGCGTTGAGGAAACCATTTGATGCGCCCTTTTTTATTGCTCTTTCTGCTGTTCCCGGTGTTGGAGCTGTTCGTATTCGTAAAAGTCAGTGGTGCGATCGGGTTTTTCCCGGCACTGCTGCTGATCATTCTCGGCTCGATGCTCGGCGTTCTGGTGCTGCGCGTCGCCGGTCTGGCCACGGCGCTGCGTGCCCGTGAAAGCCTGAATCGCGGCGAATTGCCGGCACAAACCATGCTCGAAGGGCTGATGATGGCCCTGGCCGGTGGCCTGTTGATCCTGCCAGGCTTCATCAGCGATGTGCTCGGCCTGGTCATGTTGCTGCCGTTCACCCGCAAGCTGCTGGCGGGCAAGATGCGCCAGCGCGCCGAAGAGGCTGCGATTCGCCAACGGGCGTTCGCCGACGACCTGCAACCCCGTGGCGGCCCGGCTCCGCGCCAGCCGTTGGGGCGAGAAGGTGATGTGATCGAAGGTGAGTTCGAGCATCGCGACAGCAAATAACCGCTTCACTGGCGCGGCCCCTTCGGGGGCTGTGTTGTTTTTAAGGGTCGGCAGACGCAAAAAAATTCATCGCCGGCCCCTTGTAATAAGCTGATGCGCCCTTATGTAACGGTCACCGCAAGGTTTCTGGTGGCGACACCAGACAGACTTCCGCGTTTCGCCCAGCGAACCGCGACCGGCCCCGCCGGATTTAACCTGCCGGTACTGACACCGGCCGATGAAAAACACAATTAGGAGAGATCGACAATGAGCAAGCTTCGTCCTCTGCACGACCGCGTCGTTATCCGTCGCAGCGAAGAAGAAAAGAAAACCGCTGGCGGTATCGTTCTGCCAGGTTCGGCTGCTGAAAAAGCCAACCACGGTGTGATCGTCGCTGCAGGCCCAGGCAAGACTCTGGAAAACGGTGAAGTACGTGCGCTGGCCGTTAAAGTCGGTGACAAGGTTGTATTCGGTCCTTACTCCGGCAGCAACACTGTGAAAGTCGACGGCGAAGACCTGCTGGTCATGGCTGAGAACGAGATTCTCGCCGTTCTGGAAGGCTGATTTCCCCGCTCATTTTCCCGTTACTACAAAGTATTTAAGGAATATCGATAATGGCTGCTAAAGAAGTTAAATTCGGCGATTCCGCCCGCAAGAAAATGCTCACCGGTGTCAACGTCCTGGCTGACGCAGTAAAAGCGACCCTGGGCCCTAAAGGCCGTAACGTGATCATCGAGAAGAGCTTCGGCGCTCCGACCATCACCAAGGACGGCGTTTCCGTCGCCAAAGAAATCGAACTGGAAGACCGTTTCGAGAACATGGGCGCGCAGCTGGTCAAAGACGTTGCCTCCCGTGCCAACGATGACGCAGGCGACGGCACCACCACCGCTACCGTTCTGGCTCAGTCGATCGTCAACGAAGGCCTGAAAGCCGTCGCTGCCGGCATGAACCCGATGGACCTCAAGCGCGGCATCGACAAGGCGACCATCGCCATCGTCAAAGAGCTGAAAAACCTGTCCAAGCCATGCGCTGACACCAAGGCTATCGCTCAGGTGGGTACCATCTCCGCCAACTCCGACAACTCCATCGGCGACATCATTGCCGAAGCCATGGAAAAAGTCGGTAAAGAAGGCGTGATCACCGTTGAAGAAGGCACTGGCCTGGAAAACGAACTGTCGGTTGTAGAAGGCATGCAGTTCGACCGTGGCTACCTGTCCCCGTACTTCGTCAACAAGCCAGAAACCATGGTTGCTGAGCTGGAAAGCCCGCTGATCCTGCTGGTCGACAAAAAAATCTCCAACATCCGCGAAATGCTGCCGGTGCTGGAAGCCGTTGCCAAGGCCGGCCGCCCACTGCTGATCGTTTCCGAAGACGTTGAAGGCGAAGCCCTGGCGACTCTGGTTGTGAACAACATGCGTGGCATCGTCAAGGTTGCAGCCGTCAAGGCTCCAGGCTTCGGCGACCGTCGCAAGGCCATGCTGCAGGACATCGCTGTTCTGACCGGCGGTACCGTTATCTCCGAAGAGATCGGCCTGAGCCTGGAAAGCGCCACCCTGGAAAACCTGGGCAGCGCCAAGCGCGTGACCATCTCCAAGGAAAACACCATCATCGTCGACGGTGCTGGCGTAGACGCCGACATCCAGGCGCGCATCACTCAGATCCGTGCCCAGGTTGCCGAAACTTCCTCGGACTACGACCGTGAAAAACTGCAAGAGCGTCTGGCCAAGCTGTCCGGCGGCGTTGCAGTGATCAAGGTTGGCGCTGGCTCCGAAGTTGAAATGAAAGAGAAGAAAGCCCGCGTTGAAGACGCCCTGCACGCAACCCGCGCAGCCGTTGAAGAAGGCGTGGTACCTGGCGGTGGTGTTGCGCTGATCCGCGCCCTGGAAGCCATCCTGGACCTGAAAGGCGACAACGCCGATCAGGACGTGGGTATCGCTGTACTGCGTCGCGCCGTTGAAGCACCGCTGCGTCAGATCGCTGCCAACAGCGGCGACGAGCCAAGCGTTGTGGTTAACGCTGTGAAGAACGGTAAAGGTAACTTCGGTTACAACGCGGCAACCAGCGAATACGGCGACATGATCGAAATGGGCATCCTGGACCCTACCAAGGTGACTCGTTCGGCGCTGCAAGCAGCTTCCTCCATCGGCGGTCTGATCCTGACCACCGAAGCAGCTGTTGCTGAAGCACCGAAGAAAGAAGGCTCGGCTGGCGGCGGTATGCCAGACATGGGCGGCATGGGTGGCATGGGCGGCATGATGTAAGCCAGCCTTACCCGGCTACTGAAAAACCCCGCCTGCAGCGATGCAGGCGGGGTTTTTTTATGCGGGTGCGTAATAAGGGAGGGAGGTAACTGAAGTGGTTGGCCGGTCTACGTATTCAATGCACGCACTTCTGACACCCTGACCTTCGATGGCCGATAGAGCATCAGGCAGTACAGCCCCAGGCAGATCAGCCAACAGAAAATCGCCGTCCACACGTTGTGGGAAAAGAAGTGCGCGCCCTGTGCCATGCGGCTCACGGAAAACACGCTGCCCAGCGCCACGGCAAAGATGAACGCCTTGCGTGCCATCCGCGGCCGGCGATCCCGTAGCGCAAAGAACCAGGCGAACAGCGCGAACCCGGTTGCCGCATGCCCGCCGGGCCAGCAGCGCCCAGGTTTATCGGTGGGCGGGCGAGGGCTCAGCAGTTCGCTGTAGGTTTCCTGGCCACCGAACTCCTTGAGGCTCCACGGGCATTGCACGGCGGTGACGGTTTTCAATGGCGAGACGAACGCCGTGGCCAGCCCCAGGGACAACACCAGGCAGCCCAGTTCGCGGCGGTACGGCTTGAGGCGCTGGAGGATAAAGGTACCGGCAAACCCCAGAATGGCCAGCACCGAGAACAGGATGACCAACTGTTTGGCGCGGTCATGCAGGATGTCTTCGAGGAAGAAGCTGTAACGCCCGATGAAGCCGCCATCCGCAGCGCTGTAGAACTGCTTGGCGAGGTCCATGTCCAGCGATGTCAGCTGCAGCAATAGCATCAGCAGCGCAGCACCGGCGGGGATGCCCAGGCACAGCCAGAAATTGAGAGGTTTGGAAACCGGAACAACAGGAGGGGATTGCATGGTAAACCCTGATAAAAAAGTCCCGTACTTGGCTGTACGGGACGTTTTGGTTAGCGCGTGCTTAATGCTGGGGCCTCTTCCTTGGGCGCTTTCCAGCTCAGCAGTTGTTGTTTGAAACCATAACTGGCGGCCTGGTAATAGGTGATCGCCCGCAGGATCAGCGGGTCATCGCTGCCGACCCGCAACTCCTGGCTTTCACCCAGCGCCTCGTCGTGGCGACGCAGGCCCTGGCGTGGGCTGAGAATCGCCAGGTCTTTGCCGTCGAACAGCCCCAGGTGCTGGTAGTTGCCGACCACGACCCGAGGGGGCAATGGGTTGTCCTGCAACAGGTCGCGGCCAAAGAAGGTCGATTCATAGCTCAGGTTGATCAGGCCCAGCAGGGTCGGCGCCAGGTCTATCTGGCTGGCCAGTTGCGCCGATTCCCGTGCGTCGATCAGCTTCGGCGCATAGATGAACAGTGGAATCTGATAGTTGGTGATGGGCAGGTCTTCCTTGCCTGCACTGCCGGCGGTGTGGTCGGCGACGAAGACGAAGATCGTGTTATCGAACCATGGCTTCTGACGCGCCGCTTCCAGGAACTGGCCGATGGCATGGTCGGTATACTTCACCGCGCCGTCGCGGCCATTGCCGGATTTGATATCGATGCGCCCGTCCGGGTAGGTGTAGGGGCGATGGTTGGAGGTGGTCATCAGTTGCAGCAAGAACGGCTGCTGCTTGGCGTAGTCGGCATCGGCCAGCTTCAGGGTCTGTTTGTACAGATCCTCGTCCGCCATGCCCCACGCATTCTTGAACGAAATTTCCGACTCGGGCACGCTGCTCTGGTCTACGACGCGATAACCGTTGCCGCTGAAAAACGCGTTCATGTTGTCGAAATAACCGCGCCCGCCATACACAAACACGCTGTCGTAACCGATGGCCGTGAGTTGTTGCCCCAGGCTGGCGAAGCCGCTCTCCCGACCAATGCGCTTGACGATGGAGCGTCCCGGCGTCGGTGGGATGGCCAGGGTGATCGCCTCCAGGCCACGGTCGGTGCGGGTGCCGGTGGCGTAGAAGTTGTTGAAGTACAGGCTTTGTTGACGCAAGGCGTCGAGATTCGGCGTGAGGTTGCGCCCGTCGCCATTGCTGCCCATGTATTTGGCGCTGAAACTTTCGATGGTCACCAGCACGATGTTGGGTTTGCGCAGCGTGCCCGGGTGGGTGATGGCACGGCGGATATCCAGTGGGTCCTGGCCGATGAAGCGCGCATTGGGCTCGCTGAGTTCGGCGCGCAACTGCTTGGCTACGATTTCGGTTGGCAGGCTCTTGTAGAACTGTGAGTAATCCAGCTCGTTGTTACGGAACGCGGCGAAAAACTGATACGGGCCATTGCTCGCCAGTTCGTTCTTGTAGGCATTGCCACCTTGGGCGCGTGGGCTGTCCTGGCTGATCAGTTGCAGGCTCAGGCCCGCGACGACCAATAGCGCCAAGGCATTCAACAGACGGCCGCGCATGGGCGGCAGCGGGGCGTTCATTGCCGCATTGAATGGCTTGCGCAGGGCCAGGCTCAGCACGACAGCCAGCATCGCCAGCAAACTGAGCAACTTGCCGATGGGGTAGGATTCCAGCAGGTTGTTCAGTACTTCGTCGGAGTACACCAGGTAGTCGACGGCGATAAAGTTGAAGCGCACGCCGAACTCATCCCAGAACAACCATTCGGCCACCGAGGTGAACAGCATCGCGAACAGGCTGACGGTGAGCACCGCCTGCAGGAACCAGCGATGGCCGCGGCGACGCCACAGCGCGGGCGGGCACAGCAACAGGTACAGCCCCAGAGGAAGGGCGGCATAGGCTAGAAAGGCCAGGTCATAGAGCAGGCCCACACCAAACACCGGCAACAGATTGCCGCCGACTTCACTCAGGTGAGTAATGAGCAATACGCTACGTGTGAGCAGGAAAATAACCAGCCAGGCACCGGTTACCAATAGCAAATAGCGCATAGGCGCTGTTTTGAAAAAACCCATGTACAGCTTCCTTATATCGATGCGCGCGATGTTCACCCCGCTACTGTAGTGAGTTTGTGAAGCTATAGTGAAAAACTCGTTCAACTCTTTAGTCGGTTGAAATCGTTTATCTGCCTAGCGCTCAGCTCTATCCCTGAGCCCTACTTGGCCTTAAGCTGCGCGGGCCAACACACGGCTGGCACGAAAGTACGGAGACACTGCCCATGCGAATTTTATTGGTTGAAGACAACCGCGATATTCTGGCCAATCTGGCCGATTATCTGGGGCTCAAAGGTTACACCGTGGACTGCGCGCAGGACGGCTTGTCGGGCCTGCACCTGGCTGCCACCGAGCACTACGACCTGATCGTGCTCGACATCATGCTGCCTGGCATCGATGGCTACACCTTGTGCAAGCGCCTGCGCGAAGATGCGCGCCGCGATACGCCGGTGATCATGCTCACCGCCCGCGATCAGTTGGATGACCGCCTGCAGGGCTTCAAGTCCGGAGCGGATGACTACTTGCTCAAACCGTTCGCCCTGTCGGAACTGGCCGCGCGCATCGAAGCCGTGCTGCGCCGCGCCCACGGCGGCGGGCGCCGTGCCCTGCAGGTGGCCGACCTGCATTACGACCTCGATACCCTGGAAGTCACCCGCGAAGGGCGCCTGCTCAAGCTCAACCCGGTGGGCCTGAAGCTGCTGGCGGTGTTGATGCAGAAAAGTCCCCATGTGCTGCGTCGGGAAATTCTCGAAGAAGCCCTATGGGGGGATGATTGCCCCGACAGTGACAGCCTGCGCAGTCACGTCCACCAGTTGCGCCAAGTGATCGATAAACCTTTCGCCAAGCCATTGCTGCAAACGGTACACGGTGTGGGTTACCGCCTGGCCGAGGGTCGTGATGGAGTTTAAGCAAAGCCTTGCCCAGCGGATCATCATCGCCTTTGCCTTGATGAGCGCATTGGTGGCGGGCGCCTTCGCGATGGGGATCATCGCGACGGTGCATCTGGTGGAAGAGAAGCTGATTTCGGCAGGTTTGGGCGGCGACTTGCAGCGCCTGCTGCTGATGGACAGCGTCGAGGACTGGAGTCACCGACCCGAGCCGGACCAGCTGTTCTATTTCAGCGGCGGGCGCGGGGATTTCGAGCTGCCCAAGGACCTGCGGCACCTGGAACCGGGTTTTCATGAAGTGTTCCGCGAGGCGTTGTCGTACCACGCCATGGTCGAAGTGGTCGATGGTCGGCGTTACGTGCTGCTGCAAGATCAGAGCGATTTCGAAGAGCGTGAGCGCGTGCTGTTCGCGGTGGTGCTGGTGGGCTTCGTGCTCAGCCTGGCGCTGGCGGTCTTCCTCGGCTGGGTGCTGGCCCGCAAGGTGATGGCACCGGTGGTGCGCCTGGCGCGCCAGGTGCGTCATCGTGACCAGTTGCTCGGCCTGGCGCCGCCCCTGGCACCGGATTACGCCGCCGATGAAGTGGGCGAGCTGGCTGTGGCCTTCGACGCCACATTGGGCCGTCTGCGCCAGGCGCTGTCCCGCGAGCAGTTGTTTACCAGTGATGTGAGCCACGAATTGCGCACGCCGTTGATGGTATTGGCCAGTTCCTGCGAGCTGCTGCTGGAAAACCCGGCCATCGACGAGCGTGGGCGCAACCAGGTGCTGCGCATCGCCAGGGCCTGCGAAGAAATGCGTGAACTGGTGCAGACCTTCCTGATGCTGGCACGCGCCCAACACAACGACGCCACCATGTCCCCCCGGGTAACCCTCACCCAGGTGGCGGATGATTTGCTCGGCCTCTGGCGTGAGCCGATCGAGCAAAAAGGCCTGCAACTGATCTACCAGCCGGGCAACCCCCTGGATACGCGCTATAACACCACCTTCCTGCATGCGGTGATGGGCAATCTGCTGCGTAATGCACTGCATTACACCGAGCAGGGCTTTATCCGGCTCACCCTGGAACCGAGTGGTTTTGTGGTGGAAGACTCCGGCGTCGGCATTCCTGAAGACAAGCGCGAAGCCATGTTCGAGCCCTTCGTGCGCGGCAGCGAAAAACGCGGTGAGGGCCTTGGCCTGGGGCTGTCGCTGGTGCAGCGGATCTGCGAAAACCAAGGCTGGAGCGTCAGCCTGAGCACCATGGAGCCCAATGGTTGCCGCTTTCATGTCCAGTTGAGCCAAGTCAAACCCTGACTTGCCGTGCTACCGCTATGCTGGCAACGATCAGTGTAATTCGTCGAAGATGGCCCTGTGCCATCAATCGTGTCGGTAAAGTCTTGAAATGTATGAGTCTGGACAGGACAAGTTTTTCACAACGAGTTGACCTATTGATCACAGTTTGCAACCTAAGGTCGTAGGCATCAGTAAACGGAGACGTAAGATGCCTACCCCGATCAAGCTCGAATTTTCCGATAAGTACGACGAAGAGCATGCACAGAATTATTTGCTCAAACATCAGGATAATTTAGCTCGCCGGCTGTCCCACAAACGTGACGAGCAGTTGGCGCGCGGTGCGCTGGCCATGGCCGGTGAACCTGGCCTGGTCTTGGACTTGCCTTGCGGGGCGGGGCGTTTCTGGCCGTTGCTGGCGGAAAAACCCAACCGGGTGATCATCGGCGCCGATAATTCGGAGTCGATGTTGAAGGTCGCGATGGTCGCCCAGCCAGCGGATGTGGTCAAACGGGTACGCCCTTTGCAGACATCCGCCTTTGATATCGATTTGCCTGATAACGCGGTCGACAGCATCTTCTGCATGCGCCTGATGCACCACATTGGTGAGCCTGAGCACCGCTTGGCGATATTGCAGGAGTTTCATCGTGTTACCCGCGACAGCGTGATCATCTCGCTGTGGGTGGATGGCAACTTCAAGGCCTGGAAACGCAAGCGTGCTGAAGTAAAACGTCGTAGGAAAGGTGAGCAGGAAGGTTACCAAAACCGGTTCGTGTTACCGGCTGCTACTGTCGAGGCAGAGTTTGAGCAGGCCGGTTTCCGAGTTCAGGAGTCCCTGGACTTTATTCCGTTCTACGCCATGTGGCGGGTATACGTATTGCGCAAGAGGTAACAGGATGGCAGTTGAGTGCGTAGCAGGCAGTCATGTAGCTCCCGAAGAGCGATTTGAGTATTTCTGGCGCCAGCAGGGCGAGTGGGTCGAAGAGCCTAATCGTCGGCGTGGCGGTGAAAGTGGCGTGCAGCGTGTGATGGGCCCCACCGGGCGTTTGCTCTACAGCAAACGTCAGACCGGGCATATCTACCGCAGTTTGCTGCATCCGTTTGGACGCCCGACGGTGTTGCGCGAACGGGATGCTCTCAAAGGCCTGCGCGCGCTGAATGTACGGGTACCGGAGATGGTGTTCTGCGAGGCGCGTCGTGATCCGCAACACCAATGGAAAGCATTGTTGGTGACGGCTTCGCTGGACGGTTTCGACGAAATCGAAAAATGGTACGCCGCCGGTGGCCGTGAACAGTACGGCGAAGCGGTACACGAGCGTGTACTCAAAGAGGTGGCGGCGACATTGGCGCGCATGCACAAAGGTCGCTGGCAACACGGTTGCTTGTACATCAAGCATATCTTTGTGCGCGTTACGGGTGAGCCCGACTCGGCCAACGTGGAAGTCGCGCTGCTGGACTTCGAGAAATGCCGCCAGCGCCTGACCGCTTATCGAGCCGCCTCCCATGACATGCTGCAACTGCGCCGCCATTCGTCGTGGAGCGATGGCGACTGGGCAAAACTCAGCTACTTTTACGAGACGGCGTTTGGCAGCGCTATCAAGGGTTTAACCAAATGAAGCTAGAAATAGCTCGAGGTCTGTTTCTGGTCGGGGCGTTGGGCATTGCTGCCCTGGCCCTGGCTGCATGGGAACAGCCTCGGACACAGGTCCTCAGTGCGGTGCAAGGCAGCGGGCAATGCCTGCTGCCGCGCATCGCCAAGGCGAGTGCGACGGTCAAGCCCGATCATGACCTGCTGTTGTTCATGTTCGGGATGTCTCGAGGGATGGGGCCACAAAGTTGAAACGATCGAAACCACCCAAAAAGGGCCTTGTGAAACGAGGCCCTTTTTTTTCGCCGGCGATTTGGCCGTCGGGCGCAGCGTTGGCCGAGCCTGACCGTCAGACCAGATGCAGATGGTTATCCCAAAGCCCGGCCGGCAATTCCAACGGTGTTGCGCTCAGCTGTGCCTGGCGGCAGTCATAGAACCGGCAGCGCCCCTGGCCGGAGGTCACGACAAACCCATCCGCCACCGCACCCACGCCCGCACAGTCCGGCAACGGCCCATCCAGGCGCAGCTCGCCACTGTCCATGTGCCAGATAAACAAGCGGTTGCCGCGCGGTGCGGTCAACGCGACCAGGCGCAATTCGCTGTGTACCGCGACGCTGGCGGTGTAGTGCGCCATCGCCTGTAACTGCTCGTCGGCCACCGCAAACGCCATGAATGGCTGCCCCGGCCGCTTGATCGCGAGCAACTCGGAGCGCTCCTGGGACGGCCCCATGAACTGCTGCCCGGTAAGGATGGTGCCATCGCTGGCGATGCCCATATGGCGCACGCTGTTCATCTGCTGGCCGAGGGTTTCCTTGCTGATCAGGCTGCCGTCGCGTTGCATCAGCACCAGGCTCGGTTCCATGGCGTTGAGGTTCATTTCCACGCGGCTTTCGGCTTCGGTGCGGATGCCGCCGTTGGCCACCACCAGGGTTTCGCCGTCGGGCATCCACGCCACCTGGTGCGGGCCGATGCCATGGGTGGAAATCTCGCCGCTGTGCACCAGCCGTTCGCCTTCGAACCGGTACACCCCGAGCAGGCCACGGCCCGGATCGGAGGTGTCGTTTTCGGTGGCGTACAGCCAGTCGCCACTTTTATGGATTACCGCGTGGCCATAGAAGTGGCGGTTTGCATTCGCGGTGATGGTTTGCAGCAGCGCGCCATCACGCAGGTCGATCAGGTAACTCTCGGTGCCCGGGCGACGGGCGACAAACAGCGCGATCGGCAGCGTCGGGTGGTTGATGATGTCGTGGCAGCGTTGGCCGACCTGGGTGGCGAACACCCGCTGGCCGTCCAGGCGATAACCGACAGCATAGTGTTTGCCGTCTGCATCATCCCGCGCCGAGAGCAGCAGCGGGCCCTTGTCTTTCTGCTTGAACAACGTCCAGCCGCCCAGCGTGAGTGCGCCGAGCAACGCGCTGCCAATGGCCAAAGCCTGTCGCCTGAGCATCATCAGTCACCGTCGTTGGCGTTGAAGCCCAGTTGGATGCCCAGCGCCTTGGCCAGCTCGCCTTCGTGCAGGCGGTGGACGACGTTGAGGCTGTCGTAGAGATCGTTGAGCTGCTGGCGTCCGGCGTCATCGGCGAGCAATTCGTTGAGGGTGCGCTGGTTGCTGGCGAACAGTTTCAGGGACGCGGCATAGGCGGCGTCGATCTTCTCGGCCAGGGCCTTTTGATCGGCCGGCAACAAGCCACGCAGGCCTTTGTTGTCGACGCCGACCCACACGGTCTGGGCCGCGGCAAGGCTGGCCTCCAGGCTTCGCAGGGACGACTGGCTGCGCCACGCGTCGGCCTGGAACGGCTGCGGGATGCCCTTGGTCTGGCGACCCATCGGCGTGCCGAGTTTTTTCTTCAGGGTGTCCAGTGCGGTCACTTGTACGCGCAGCAGGTCGGCAATGGCCTCGTGGGAATCAGCGTAGCGCTGGTTGGGAAACTTGCTCATCTGCGCGAGCATGCCGTCGGTGCTGTTCCAACTGGCCAGGATCTCTTCGGCCAGGGCTTTCTGGCGCTCGCCGATGGCCGTCAGCAGCGGGCAGTAGCGGGCTTTCTGCGCGGCGTCGGCGATATCGGTCTTGGCGTCGTAGAGGATGTATTCATAGGCCGACAGGCCTTGCACCACCACGCTGGATTTGGCCAGGGCGGCCGCATCGATCTGCGGCTGGGCGGCGACCAGTTGCTCGACCTGACGACCCACCAGGTTTTTCTTGTCCGGCCAGAACTGCACCTGCCACGAACGGTTACCCTCGGCCAGCGGGCCGATCAGCAGCGGTTGCAGTTCGGCCCAGGCTTTTTGGGCGTGAAGGAAGTCGGCGCGAGCGGTGTCCAGGCTTTCCTTGCCCTGGCAGTACGCCAGGGCGCTGACGGCCAGTTGACGGTCGGCTTCCACCCAGCGGCTGTAGGTCGGCAAGATCACTTGCTTGGCGATGGCGGCCGAGGTCACCGCTTGCGGGTCTTGCGGCGAGCAGGCACCGAGCGCGAGGGCGGCCAGGCTGGTGAACAACAACTTGGGACGGAACATGTCGAGCTCCCTTCTGTAAGTGGGGCGAAGCTTATAAAGAGTTCAGGAACGCCAGCAGTGCAGCGCGCTGCTCGGCATTGAAGGACAACACATGCTGCTGCGCCGCTTGTGCTTCACCGCCGTGCCAGAGCACGGCTTCCAGCAGGTTGCGGGCGCGGCCGTCATGCAAGAACTGGGTGTGGCCACTGACGGTTTGCGTCAGGCCGATGCCCCACAACGGCGGCGTGCGCCAGTCGCGGCCACTGGCCTTGAATTCGGTGCGGTGGTCGGCCAGGCCGTCGCCCATGTCATGCAACAGCAGGTCGCTGAAGGGGCGAATCACCTGGTTGGCCAGTTCAGGTTCGGCAGCATTGGTCGCCGTGGTGAACGACGGCGTGTGACACCCCTGGCAACCGGCCTGGTAGAACAGGTTCTTCCCGGCCAGCACCTGTGGTGCGTCGACGTCGCGGCGCACGGGCACCGCCAGGTTGCGGGTATAGAACAGCACCAGGCGCAGGATGTTATCGCTGACTTCCGGCTCGCCATCGGGGCCATTGCCGTTGGGCGCCTGTTTGCAGGCGACCTGGGCGTCGGTGCAGTCATCGACGGGTCTCAGCGACGTGGTGAGGCCCATATCCCCCGAAAACGCGTGAACGTTCTGTTGATTGAGGTTGGGTTGCCCGGCTTTCCAGCCGAAACGTCCGAGCACGGTTTTTTGCCGGGCGTCATCCCAGACCCAGTTCGCGCGGCCGACGATGGCGTCTTTGTCGGCGGTCTTCGGGTCGGTGTTGCGCAAGATATCCGCGTCGGCAATCGCTTCGAGCAGGCCCAGGCCGATCATCGGCGGGGCGATGCGTGCGGAGAAGCGTGTGTCCGGGTGCATCGGGCCGTAACCGAGTTGGGTGATCTGCAGGTTGGGCTTGCGCAGTTCGACGACGCTGCCGTCCGTGAACGTGACGTTGACCGGTGTGTAGTCGACCCGCACCTTGCCCTCCGGCGTCACGCCGGGTACGGCCATGTCCTGCAACTGCCCGCCGTAGACCGGCTCGGGCACTACGCCGAGTTGCTCGATGAGCTTGGCATATGGCGGCGCATCCGGGATCGACAGGCGCACCAGCATCGACACGGCGTTCTGCGCGTCGGCCAGCGGCGGGTGGCCACGGCCGTCCTTGATATGGCAGTTCTGGCAGGCATTGGTGTTGAACAGCGGCCCCAGGCCGTCGCGCGCGGTGGTGGTGGAAGGCGCGATCACCCAGGGGCTGCGAAAGAAACTGTTGCCGACGCTGAAATCCAGGCGGCGGGTTGGCGACAGGTTGGCCGAGGGCAGGGAAAAGGCGTTCTGGCCGTGTTTGTTCACCGTCGTTGCCCCGCCGGCCCGCGCTTCCCCCGGCTCAGCCTGGGTAAACCGGGGGGCGTCGTCGCAGGCAACCAGGCTCATGGCCATCAGTCCTGCAGACAGGCGAAGAAGCGAACGGAGCATCGAGTTTCCTGAGCAAAGGCGGAAAATAAGGTCGCAAAGTCTAACAGGGCGGGGCGGTTTGAATAAGAGCAATTATCGTTTGATGGCATCCCGGTCCATTCCCGCTAGAATGACCGCACATTTTTTTCTGGAGGTGGCCAATGCAGGCTCTCGACGCTTTGCTCAACCGTGTTTCCGTGCCGCGCCTGCTGGAACCGGCACCGACCCAGGAGCAGCGTGATGTGCTGTTCGCCGCGGCCATGCGTGCGCCCGACCACGGCCAGTTGCGTCCTTGGCGGTTCCTCACCGTGGAAGGCGCGGCCCGTGAGCAGATGGGCACGTTGCTGGTCGAAGCCGCCCGCCTGCAAGACCCCGACGCGCCGCAGGCCGTCCTCGACAAGGCCCAGAACGGCCCGTTGCGCGCGCCGCTGGTCGTAGTGGT
Organism: Pseudomonas sp. GV105; assembly: GCF_003058185.1. Classification (NCBI taxonomy): domain Bacteria; kingdom Pseudomonadati; phylum Pseudomonadota; class Gammaproteobacteria; order Pseudomonadales; family Pseudomonadaceae; genus Pseudomonas; species Pseudomonas sp. GV105. Next base: position 192,054 of record NZ_QBUF01000003.1, on the reverse strand, counting down.
GATTGCCCGCCTGCAGGAACACTTCAAGGTGCCGAAATCCGAGCAATTGCTGGCGGCGGCTTGTGCCGCCCATGGCATCCTGCTGGCGGCCTACGCCCAGGGGATTGGCGCGGTGTGGCGCACCGGGGACTTGTCCTACTCGGCCCATGTGGCCAAGGGGCTGGGACTGAAAGAGGGCGAGGAAGTCATTGGCTTCCTCTACCTGGGCACCCCGCAGAACCCGCCGCGTACCGCGCCGAAAGAGGATGTAGCGGCGTTTGTCACGGCCTGGACCGGCCTGTAGGAGCGAGCTTGCTCGCGAAAAACTCAAGGACACCGCGTTCCTCCAGGATGCACGCATGATCGTTGACGTTCTTCGCGAGCAAGCTCGCTCCTACAGCGAAAAACTCAAGGACACCGCGTTCATTCAGGATTCACGCATGATCGTTGACGTTCTTCGCGAGCAAGCTCGCTCCTACAGCGAAAAACTCAAGGACACCGCGTTCATCCAGGATTCACGCATGATCGTTGACGTTCTTCGCGAGCAAGCTCGCTCCTACAGCGAAAAACTCAAGGACACCGCGTTCATTCGGGATGCACGCGTGATCGAGGATGTAGCGGCGTTTGTCACGGCCTGGACCGGCCTGTAGGAGCGAGCTTGCTCGCGAAAAACTCAAGGACACCGCGTTCATCCAGGATGCACGCATGATCGTTGACGTTCTTCGCGAGCAAGCTCGCTCCTACAGTGTTGTTTACACCCTGAACTGGTCCATCAACGTCATCTGTTGAGTCGCCAGTGCATTGAGTTGGCTGCTGATTGCCGCCGATTCCGTGGCCTGGCCGGTGAGGGTTTCGGTCACGGTGCGGATCGCCGACACATTGCGGTTGACCTCTTCGGCCACTGCGCTCTGTTGTTCGGCGGCGCTGGCGATCTGCAGGTTCATGTCGCTGATCACCGTCACCGCGTCGCTGATCTTGCCCAACGCCTGCACGGCCTGATGGATCTGCCCGGCATTGCTCTGGGCCTGCTGTTGGCTCGAATGCATGGTCGCCACCACGCCACGGGTGCCGCTCTGGATGCGTTCGATCACCTGGCGGATTTCCTCCACCGAATCCTGGGTGCGCTTGGCCAGGTTGCGTACTTCGTCGGCCACTACCGCAAACCCGCGCCCGCTTTCCCCGGCGCGTGCCGCTTCGATGGCAGCGTTGAGCGCCAGCAGGTTGGTCTGCTCGGCAATACTGCGAATCACTTCCAGCACTGAACCGATCTGCTCGCTGTTGACGGCCAGTGCTTCGACTTCGCTTACGGCCTTGCTGACTTCGTCGGCGAGGGTGGTGATATCGCGGGTGCTCTGCTCGATGATCGACATGCCTTCGCGTGCCGACTGATCGGCCCCGCGCGCCGCGCTGGCGGCGTTGGAGGCGCTGTTGGCGACGTCATGGGCGGTGGCGCTCATTTCATTGGACGCCGTGGCCACCTGGTCGATCTCGCGGAACTGCACCTGCATGCCTTCGCTGGTCTGGCGTGCAATGGCCGAAGACTGGTCCGCCGTGCCACGGGCTTCGCTGATGCTTTGCTTGATCTGCGCGATGGTCGGTTGCAGCTTGTCGAGGAAACGGTTGAACCAGGTCACCAGTTCGCCCAGCTCGTCTTTCTTGGAGTAGGCCAGGCGCTGGGTGAGGTCGCCGTCGCCGCTGGCGATGTCCTTGAGCATGGCGGCCACGCTGTTGATCGGCCGGGTCACGCCGGTGGCGGTCAGCCAGACCAGCAGCAGGCCGAGCAATGCGGCGACGGCCGCGACCAGCAAGGCCTTGAGCGTGCCGCTGGCCTGGGCCTTGTCGAGTACGGCTTGCAGCTTGACGTTGTCGGCCAGCAGTACCGCCTTGGGCAGCTTGATCACTATGCCCCAGGACTTGGCGTCGGCAAGCGGTTTGACCGGGTACACCGCGCGAATGGTGTTGTCCTGTTCGAGAATCGTGCGGTTGTCGCTGCCCAGCAGTTGCACGATCTCTTTGCCTTCGGCGCCCAGGGTGTCGATCAGGTTCTTGCCGACCTTGGCCGGTTCGCCACTGTAGGCGGCGATCAAACCGGTGCTGGAGAGAATCTCCAACTGCGCCATACCGTTGAACAGGTCTTTCTGCGCGGCATCGGTGCTGGCTTGCAAGGCATTGAGGGCAATGTCGACGCCCAGGACGCCGATGAGTTTGCCGTCCACCAGCAACGGCAGGGCGATGGTGGTCATCAGTACAAGCTTGCCGCCCACCGTGTCTTCATACGGGTCCAGCAGGCAAGCGCGACGGGTGTCCCGTGGGCAGGTGTACCAGATGTTGTAGGGGGTGCCGTTGAGGTTGAGGGTGGTTTTATTCAGGTCCTCTTCGACCATGATGGTGTTCAAGCCTTCGCCGCCGGCGCGGCTCCAGTAGCTGGAGAAACGGCCTTTATCGTTGGAGACACGCGCCTTGTCGTCGACAAACTCACTGTCCTTGCCATCCAGCGCATTGGGCTCGAACGACATCCAGATCCCCAGCACCTTGCTGTTGCGTTCAAACGCGGTTTTCAGGCTCTGGTTGAGTTCTTCACGCAGCGCGCCGGGTTCGAGGGAGCGCTTGGCGGCCAGGGTGCGCAGGTCTTTGACCTGGTCGGCGAGGGCGGTCAGCGCCACCAGGCTGTCGCCGAAGGTTCGCTGCAGTTGTACCGCCTGTTCGGCAGCCTTGGCTTGCAGCAGTTGTTGCACACTGGCGGTGAGCATCCGTGAGCTTGAGTCGCTGACCAGCGCATTGTTCTGCGCGGTATTGTAAATATTCATGCCGACCACCAGCGCAATCACTCCCAGCAGGCAGAGGCCGGACAGCAGCACGATTTTCAAGCGGATGGAGAGGGTATCGAACATAGGTTCACTCACGGATGGGCTTGTTGGTATGCGAGCCGGGCCAAGTCCATTCGGCGCCTTATCCGGAGCATCGGCGTAGCCAGGGGTTTCATGAGAGGGAGGCGATGAACGGTAGGAAAACGCCTACATCCCGCGTTATACGGGGCGTGCAAGCCGTTCCGGGCGGGACCATATCCACAGGTTGCCCAGGCTCATTCCGGCGATGGTCAGGTAGATCGGCCAGCCGTGATCGAGCGTCAGCAGCATCAGTAGGGCACAGAGCAGCATGCTGACGGTGGCGCTGATTTTGGCGCGGCGCGCAATGATCTTGCCGTTGCGCCAGTTGAACAGGATCGGCCCGAACAGGCGGTGGTTTTCCAGCCAGGCGCTGAGGCGCGGCGAGCTTTTGGTGGCGGCCCAGGCAGCCAGCAGGATGAATTCGGTGGTGGGCAAACCCGGCACGACAATCGCCACCAACCCGATACCCAGGCTGACGTAGGCCAGCAGGCCGAAGAGGAGCCGGGCGATTCTCGAGGTGGATGGGGATTTGCCGGTCATGGGTGTGTGCAAGTCGGGGAAAACAATTATTCAGCTTGGCATGAGATCCAAGTGTGGGGGGGCGTGTCAGCCACCACTTTCATGGCTGACCCACCCCTATCGGGAGCAAGTCGAATCGTCGCACCGCCCCTCCCACCGAATACGCATTTCAATCGAATATCAGGCCAGCTCAGGGGCGGTAGCGTATGCCTGTTCGAGCAACACCGTGAAGCGCATAAACGCATTGAGCGCACCTTTTTCCACATCGGCTTCTTCTTCGGCGCTGAATTCCAGGCCGTCGAGGGTGCGGGTGAAGCGCTTCCAGCCGTCGGCGCGGCCGCCGGCCGGCTCGCCGAGGTGGCGGGCGCCGAAGGTTTCGCTCAGGCCCAGGGCCACGGCGCGCTTGATCAGGAACGCCGCGCCCAGCTTGGAGCCTTCGGAGACGAACAACCAGCCCAGGGCTTCGGCTTGGCTCGGGTTCTGCACGGCGCCGGGGACGGCGGCCGGCACGTCAGTGTCCAGGTCGGCCAGGTCCAGTCTGGCGGCGTCGGCGCGGCAGCGCTCGGCCAGGTCGGGGACGATCTTGATCAGCGCGGCATCGTTGTACAGCGCCACCAGTTCCGATTGGAACAGGTACTGCGCCACCACGAAGCGCGCGAAGTTGGGCCGGGTTTCAAACGGCGCGTGCGCCTTGACCAGCGCATCGAGCCGGGTGTGCGGCTCGCTGGTGATCTGGTTCAGGCGCTGGGAGCGCAGGCTTGGGCGTTCTGCGGAAGGCGAAGCGGTCATGACAAAGTCCTTGTGAAGGAAGCGCCGTGTTGCCCTGAGGCATGGCTGGGCGGTTAGTAACTAGACGAACAAGAAGACGCGGCACAGTAAAAAATCCTCACCTCGCCGGTGATTGATTCCGGCGAGGCGAGGCGGATTGATCAGATGTCCCAGATCACATTGATCGCAAAGTTGCGACCGGGCTGGGTCAGGCGGTCGAGGTTGGCCGGGCCGGTGACACCGGCTTCGCCGACGCTGTCGTAGCTGCGCACGTCATCCCAGTTCCAGTACTTCTTGTCGGTCAGGTTGTAGAGACCGGCGTTGAGGGTCACGTCGTGGGTGACTTTATAGAAGCCGGTCAGGTCGAGGATGCCGAAGCCTGGGGTCTTGAACGGGCCGTTGGCGCTGTCGCCGTCGGGCGCGAAGAAGGTCTTGCTGTCGACACGGTCTTGTTTCTTCACCAGGGTCCAGCTCAGCAGGCCACCGTAGTTGTCCTGTTCGTAACCCAGGCCGAATACGCCTTTGAGTGGGTTGACGCTGTTCAGTGGCTCGCCGCTGTCGTCGTTGCGCCCGTAGGCGTAGGCAATCGACCCCTGGGTATACAGGCCCTGAGGCGCCCCGAAGGCGTCGAGGTTCAAGCGGCCCTTGGCTTCCGCGCCCTTGATGGTTGCGCGCTTGATATTGACGGCCTGGAACTGTTCGACGGTGCCGCCGACGACCGCGTTGTCTTCGTCGATAAAGTCGCGGTACTTGTTGTAAAACACCGCGATGTCGAAGGAGCCTGCGGCGAACTTGCCGCGAATCCCGGTTTCGATGCCTTTGCTGGTTTCCGGCTTGAGGTCGGGGTTGGGCTCGACGGTGTAGCCCAGGTTCAGGTTTTCAAAGCGTCCGTACAGCGCCTTGGCCGAGGGGGTGCGGAAGCCTTCGGCGTATTGGCCAAACAGGGTGTAGTGATCGGTCAGGGCATACGTCAGGCCAAACTTGGGGGTGACACGGTGCCAGGTTTTTTCCTTGTCGCTCACCGGGTATTGGCCGGTCGGGTTGACGGTACTGAGGAACGCTTGAGTCAGCTTGGGTTTGAGCTGGGTGTGGTCATAACGCAGGCTGGGCAGGAAGGTCCATTTGTCCCAGGCAATCTGGTCCTGGGCAAACAACGAATAGGTGTTGATGGTCGGGTCGGGGAAGTCGCTGGCCTTCTTCACGCTGTCGCTGGCCGTTGGGCTGGGCGCGCCAATGGCTGTGCAACCGGCGCCGACGGCAAGGCAAGTGGCCGCGCCCTCGCGGGAGCCGGTGACTTTCTGCTGCTTGAGCGTGGTGCCGTAGGTCACTTGGTGATCGGTTTCGCCGACGCTGAATGCCTTGTCCAGCTGGGCATCGAATACCCACTGTTTTTCTTCATAAAGCGTGTCGCGGGTGCGCAATACCCGACGGCCGGCCTGGTAGATTTCTGCGGTGCTCTGGTCGGTCTTGGCGATCTGGTAATTGAGGCTGGTCTTGATGCGATCGGTCACGGGCGAGTCGAAGGCAAAGGTGTTTTCCAGGCCGAAACGTTCGCGGGTGATGGTGTCGTTGCCCCGGCGATCACGGTAGAGATTGAAACCTTGACCACCGACGAACGGGCCACCCACGGCATTCTTCAGGTTGACGTCGCGATCGTCCTTGTACTTCTCGTAAGTCAGGCCCAGACGGTTGTCATCGCCATAGTTCCAGCCCAGTTTGGCCAACACGTTGGTGGTGCGCGCCTCCTCGGGGTTGGCGCCGGTGCGGGCCAGGCCGGTGGCGTTGTTGCCGTCGTAGGCTTCGGTTTCATGGCCGTTGCGCTGGCTCAGGTGCAGCAAACCGTCGACGTCCTGTACGCGGCCGGCGACGGTGGCGGAGGTCAGCCAGCTCTCGTCGGCGGAGCTGTAGCCGGTCTTGAGGCGGGCGCCGACGTCCTGGCCGGGCTTGATGATGTCGTCCGGGTCGAGGGTGAAATAGCTCACCGCGCCGCCGATGGCGCTGCTGCCGTACAGGGCCGACGCCGGGCCGCGCAGGATTTCCACGCGCTTGACGATTTCCGGGTCGACGTAGTTGCGACGGGTCTTGGCGTAGGGGCCGTTGAAGAAGTTGTCCGGCACTTCCACGCCATCGACCTGGGTGAGGATGCGGTCGCCGTCGATACCGCGAATGTTGTAGCCCGCATTGCCGGCACGGGTGCCGGCGCCACCGACCGAGACGCCGGGCTCGTAACGCACCAGTTCGCGGATCGTGTTGACGTTCTGGCGGTCCAGCGTTTGGCGATCATGCACGCTGACGGTGTTCGGTACGCTGTTGACGTCCTGCTCGTTACGGGTGGCGCTGATGGTCACCTGTTGCAGGTTGAGGACACCGCCGCCAGCGTGCTTTTCCAGGACGATGTTGCTGTTGCCGAGTTTGCGGTAGCCCAGGTTGGTCCCCACCAACAAGCGCTCCAGGGCTTTTTCCGGCGACAGCGCACCACGCACGCCAGGGGACGACACGCCCTGGCCCAGCTCCGCCGGCAGGCCGACTTGCCAGCCGGTCACGGCGGTGAAGGCATTGAGTGCCGAAACCAGTGGCTGCTGTTCGATGCTGAAGCTGTAGTTGCCGTGGCTGCGGGCGGTCGGTTCGGCGGCGGCGGCCGTCAGCGGGGTACCGGCCAGCAGGAGGGCGGCGGTCAGCAAGGACAGCACGGGTGAAGAAGACCGGCGATTGAAACGAGAGGACATCGAGAGCGCTCCGGAAGTACGAGTCTTATAGTTGCGCACTGGTTCAAATAGGAATCAGTTGCATTGGCTAAGACGAGACGTACAGCCGAGGTCTATCGAGTAAAAATAATTCTCATTTAGTTCAGGATCACCAATGCCGGGTATTCAGAGAGCTTGGCCGAGGTGATGTGGGCCAGGGAACGCACTACGTCCAACGGTTGGTCGAGGCGGTAGTTGCCGGTGACGGCGACGCTGGCGAGTTGGTCGTTGGTGTTGACGATCCAGCCGGGGTAGTAGCGGCGCAATTCGGCGAGCACTTCGCTCATCGGGCGGTTTTCGAAGATCAGCCGGCCCTGGACCCAGGCCAGGTCCTTGTTGGCGTCGAGCCTGGCGGGTTGACCGAAGCCGTTGGGACCGATGCGGATGCTTTGCCCAGCGCTCAGGCGCACGCGGGCATCGTCGAAGGTGTTGCTCAGGTCGACGTCGCCGCGCTGCACCTGCACCTGCGCTTCGCCGTTGAGGTAGCGCACGGCGAATGCGGTGTCGCGCACGCTGGCGCGCACCGGGCCGGCGTCGACTTCCAGGGGCAGGCCGCGGTTGGGCGTTACCTCGAAAAACGCTTCGCCTTGGTAGAGGCGGGCGATGCGCTGGTGATCCCGGGTGGTGCTGGAGAATGCCGAATCGGTGTTCAACAGGACGTTCGAGCCATCATCCAATTGCAGGCGCTGGCGCTCACCCACCACGGTGAGGTGGTCGGCTTGCAGACGTACCGGCAGGTTGCTGAAGCTGAACAGCCCGAGCATCAACACGGCGGCGGTGGCCAGTGGTTTCCAATGCGGTTTGATACGGCGCCAGGCCCCGGGTTTGCGCGGTGCGGCCAGCGCGACGGCGGCGCTGTGGACGGGCGCCCCGCCCCAGGCGGCCTGGGCTTTGTCGAAGGCACGGACGCGTGCCGGATCGCCGGCCAGCCAGGCTTCGAACGCGGCCTGCTGCCCGGGTTGCGGGCACTGCAAGGCGATCAGCCAGTCGAGGGCCTGGTCCATCGCCGGGTCTTGCAACACCTCATGAGCCAGCGCGTGGGGGCGCAGTTTATTCGGGTCGGTCACGGTGTGCCTCGGGTCTTCGCCACGTTCTATTTATCTTTCCTACAGCCTGGGTCGACATTTCTGTCGGGTGAAGCTTAAGGCTGATCCAGCCGTTCGGCCACACCTACACAGATGGCCATGATCAATTTCAGTTCCTTTTGCACCGTGCTCAAGGACACTTCCAATTGATCGGCAATCTCCTGGTAACTGCAACCGTGCAGGCGGCTGAGGATGAAAATCCGTTGCTGGCGGGCACTCAATTGGCCGAGGCTGATGCTCAGGTGCTCAAGCAGTTGCTCGGCCTGGGTCGCGTCTTCGGGCGTGCTGATGGGGGCGGCGACGCTTTGCAGGACGTCCAGCGGGACATCTTCCTGCAGTGTGCGCGCCTGTATCCTGCGTGAACGCAAGTGATCCAGCGCGAGGTTGCGCGCGGTCTGGTAGACGAAGGGTTCGAGGTGATCGATCGGCCGCTCGCCCAGGGCCCGGGTCACGCGCAGGTAGGTTTCCTGCAACAGGTCCTCGGCGGTGCTGTGGTTGTTCACCATCCGCTGCAAGGTGCGTAGCAGAATCACCCGTTGGGTGAGAAAGACTTGGTTGAAGCGAGATTGGCTCACAGCGATACCGGACCGATTTGTAGTTAATGATAATGCGTATCATCAGCACAAATGGCAAGTGGCTGTTTCTCTAGGCCTCTACCGATCAAATGTGGGAGGGGCTTGCTCCCGATTACGGAATGTCAGTCAACACATGCATGACTGATACGCCGCCATCGGGAGCAAGTCGAACCGCCCCTCCCACAAAAGATTATTCGGCGTTGCAGAGCGCCAGGCAGTTGTCCAGCATGCGGTTGGAGAAGCCCCACTCGTTGTCGTACCAGGCCAGCACTTTCAGCAGTTTGCCGCTGGACTTGGTGTGGTTGGCGTCGAAGATCGACGACAGCGGGTTGTGGTTGAAGTCACTGGAAACCAGCGGCAGGGTGTTGTAGCCGAGGATCTTCGAGTGCTGGCTGGCTTCCTTGAGCAGCGCGTTGACTTCCTCGGCGGTAGCGTCTTTCTTCAACTGCACGGTCAGGTCCACCAGCGATACGTTGATCACCGGCACCCGCACGGCCATGCCGGTCAGCTTGCCCGCCAGTTCCGGCAGCACCAGGCCGACCGCTTCGGCGGCGCCGGTCTTGCTCGGGATCATGTTCTGGGTGGCCGAGCGCGCGCGGTAGGGGTCGGTGTGGTAGACGTCGGTCAGGTTCTGGTCGTTGGTGTAGGCATGGATGGTGGTCATCAGGCCGCTCTCGATGCCCAGCTCGCGGTGCAGCACCTGGGCCACGGGTGCCAGGCAGTTGGTGGTGCAGGAAGCATTGGAGATGATCTGGTGGGATTGACGCAAAATGTCATGATTTACCCCGTAGACCACGGTGGCATCCGCGCCTTTGGCCGGGGCAGAGATGATCACCTTGCGCGCGCCGGCGCTAATATGGGCAGCAGCCTTGGCCCGGTCGGTGAACAGGCCGGTGCATTCGAACACCACGTCGATATTGTGCGCAGCCCAGGGCAGCTCGGCCGGGTTGCGAATGGCACTGACGGCGATCCGGTCACCATTGACGGTCAGGCTTTCCTGATCGTGCGCGACCTCTGCATCGAAAGTACCGTGGACGGTGTCGTACTTGAGCAGGTGGGCATTGATCGAGCTGTCGCCCAAGTCATTGATCGCGACGATCTGCAAATCCTGGCGATAGCCTTGGGTATACAGTGCGCGCAGGACATTGCGGCCGATACGGCCAAAACCATTGATTGCGATTCGAAGAGTCATTGAAGAGTGCCTGTCGTCGATTTGTTGTAAGAATTACAAGATTATTCGCATAAAAATAGAAAACAAGCCTTTTTAGTGGCAATATTTTGTTCAATCTACAACGAGTGACCTGAATCAACTGGTCCGATGATCCAAACGACTCTCTGCCATCCCATGTGCCGCGGGCGTTTGATCAGCATAGACACTCAGGTCGCCACATCCGTTAGCCTGGAGTTCTACACATGCATCCCCGCGTTCTTGAGGTCACCGATCGGCTTATCGCCCGCAGTCGTGCAACCCGTGAGGCTTACCTTGCGCTCATTCGCGGCGCCGCCAGCGACGGCCCGATGCGCGGCAAGCTGCAATGCGCCAACTTTGCCCACGGCGTGGCCGGTTGCGGCACCGAAGATAAAAATAGTCTGCGTATGATGAATGCCGCCAACGTGGCAATTGTTTCGTCATATAACGACATGCTCTCGGCGCACCAGCCGTATGAACATTTCCCGGACCAGATCAAAAAAGCCCTGCGCGAAGTCGGCTCGGTCGGCCAGTTCGCCGGCGGCACGCCCGCCATGTGCGACGGCGTGACCCAAGGCGAGCCGGGCATGGAGCTGAGCCTGCTCAGCCGTGAAGTCATCGCCATGTCCACGGCGGTAGCGCTGTCCCACAACATGTTCGACGCTGCGCTGATGTTGGGCATCTGCGACAAGATCGTCCCCGGCCTGATGATGGGCGCCCTGCGCTACGGCCATCTGCCGATGATCTTCGTTCCTGGCGGGCCAATGCCGTCGGGCATCTCCAACAAGCAGAAGGCCGACGTGCGCCAGCGCTACGCCGAAGGCAAGGCCAGCCGCGAAGAGCTGCTGGAGTCGGAGATGAAGTCCTACCACAGCCCCGGCACCTGCACCTTCTATGGCACCGCCAATACCAACCAGTTGCTGATGGAAGTGATGGGCCTGCATTTGCCCGGCGCCTCGTTCGTCAACCCGTACACGCCGCTGCGTGACGCGCTGACCCGCGAAGCCGCGCATCAGGTCACGCGCCTGACCAAGGCCAACGGCAACTTCACGCCGATCGGCGAGATCGTCGACGAAAAATCCATCGTCAATGCCATCGTTGCGCTCAACGCTACCGGCGGTTCCACCAACCACACCCTGCACATGCCGGCCATCGCCATGTCGGCGGGGATCATCCTGACCTGGCAGGACATGGCCGACCTCTCCGAGGTGGTGCCGACCCTGTCCCACGTCTATCCAAACGGCAAAGCCGACATCAACCACTTCCAGGCGGCGGGCGGCATGTCGTTCCTGATCCGCGAACTGCTCGAAGCCGGCCTGCTTCACGAAGACGTCAACACCGTGGCCGGCAAAGGCCTGAGCCGCTACATCCAGGAACCGTTCCTGGTCGACGGCGAACTGATCTGGCGCGACGGCCCGATCGAAAGCCTCGACGAAGCCATCCTGCGCCCGGTGGCCCGTGCGTTCTCGCCCGAAGGTGGCTTGCGCGTGATGCAAGGCAACCTCGGCCGTGGCGTGATGAAAGTCTCCGCCGTGGCCCCCGAGCACCAGGTCGTCGAAGCCCCAGCGGTGGTGTTCCAGGACCAGCAAGATCTGGCCGATGCGTTCAAGGCCGGTCAGTTGGAAAAAGACTTTGTCGCGGTGATGCGCTTCCAGGGGCCGCGCTCCAACGGCATGCCCGAATTGCACAAGATGACGCCGTTCCTCGGCGTGTTGCAGGACCGTGGCTTCAAAGTGGCGCTGGTAACGGACGGGCGCATGTCCGGCGCGTCGGGTAAGATCCCCGCCGCGATCCATGTCAACCCCGAAGCCCAGAGCGGCGGGCCGCTGGCACGGGTGCGCGATGGCGATATCATTCGTGTGGATGGCGTCAAAGGCACCTTGGAGCTTAAGGTGGACGCCGAAGAATTTGCAGCGCGCACACCTGCCACGGGCCTGTTGGGCAATAACGTGGGGGCCGGTCGCGAGCTGTTTGCATTTATGCGCTTGGCCGCAAGCTCCGCAGAGCAAGGCGCCAGCGCCTTTACCTGTGCCTTGGAGACGCTTAAGTGAAGCTTGCGCTGGTCGGTGATATTGGCGGTACCAACGCCCGGTTTGCGTTGTGGCGGGATCAGGCACTGCATTCGATCCGGGTGCAGGCCACCGCGGATCATAAAAGCCCTGAGGACGCGATCAAGGTCTACCTCAAGGAAGAAGGCCTGGCGATCGGCGACATCGGCGCGGTGTGCCTGTCGGTGGCCGGGCCGGTGAGCGGCGATGAATTTAAATTCACCAACAACCACTGGCGCCTGAGTAAGACTGCGTTTTGCAACACCTTGCAGGTGGATGAACTGCTGCTGGTCAATGACTTCTCGGCCATGGCCCTGGGCATGACCCGCTTGAAGCCCGACGAATTCTGCGTGGTCTGCCCTGGCACGCCGGAACCGTTGCGCCCGGCGGTGGTGATCGGTCCGGGCACCGGCCTGGGCGTCGGCACCTTGCTCGACCTGGGCGGCGGCCGTTGGGCCGCGTTGCCGGGGGAGGGCGGCCATGTCGACCTGCCCCTGAGCAGCCCGCGGGAAGCCCAGCTGTGGCAGCACATTTACAATGAGATCGGCCATGTCAGCGCCGAAAGCGCCTTGAGTGGTGCAGGTTTGCCACGGGTGTATCGGGCGATCTGTGCGGTGGATGGTCACTCGCCGGTGCTGGATACGCCGGAAGCGATCACGGCGGCAGGCCTGGCCGGCGACCCGGTGGCGATGGAAGTGTTGAACCAGTTCAGTATCTGGCTGGGCCGCGTAGCCGGTAACAACGTCCTGACCACCGGCGCACGGGGCGGTGTGTATATCGTCGGCGGGGTGATCCCGCGGTTTGCCGACTTCTTTATCCACAGCGATTTTGCCAAGAGCTTCAGTGACAAAGGCTGCATGAGCGACTATTTCAAGGGCATTCCGGTATGGCTGGTGACGGCGCCGTATTCCGGGTTGACCGGGGCGGGTGTGGCGCTTGAACAGGCATTCGCCATGTAGGAGCGAGCTTGCTCGCGAAGAACGTTGACGATAACGAAGCGCATCAGGTGATACGCGGCAGCCTCAGGATTTTCGCGAGCAAGCTCGCTCCTACAGCATGGCCATAACAACAAGGAGGACCCCGTGAGCGTAATCAGTAAATCGATTCTCCTCGTCGACGACGACCAGGAAATCCGCGAATTGCTGCAAACCTACCTCAGTCGCGCCGGTTTCCAGGTGCGTGGCGTGCCGGACGGTGCGGGGTTCCGTCAGGCGATGGACGAGGCGCCGTGCGACCTGGTCATCCTCGATGTGATGTTGCCGGACGAAGACGGCTTCAGCCTGTGTCGCTGGATTCGCCAGCACCCGCGCCAGGCGCAGGTGCCGATCATCATGCTCACCGCCAGTTCCGACGAAGCCGACCGCGTGATCGGCCTGGAGCTGGGCGCCGACGACTACATCGGCAAGCCTTTCAGCCCCCGCGAGTTGCAGGCGCGGATCAAGGCACTGTTGCGCCGCTGCCAGTTCGGCCAGGAGCGCGGCGGCAATGGCGACGTGTTGGCGTTCGATGAATGGCGCCTGGACACGATCAGCCACCGACTGTTTCACGTCGACGGTGAAGAGGTGATTCTCTCCGGGGCCGACTTTGCCCTGCTCAAGCTGTTTCTCGACCACCCGCAACAGATCCTCGACCGCGACACCATCGGCAACGCCACCCGTGGCCGCGACCTGATGCCGCTCGACCGGATCGTCGACATGGCCGTCAGCCGCCTGCGCCAACGTCTGCGCGACACGGAAAAACCGCCGAGGCTGATCCGCACCGTGCGCGGCAGCGGTTATCAACTGGCAGCCAGCGTGGTTGCCGGCAGTGTCCACTGAACACCTGAGCGAACGTCGCCGCCGCTTCCCGGTGCCGCGCTCGCTGCTCGGGCGCATGCTCCTGCTGACGCTGCTCGCGGTGCTGTTCGCCCAGGCGCTGTCCAGCGTGATCTGGGTCTCGCAATTGCGCGCCACCCAGCTCGAAGGCCTGGTCACCAGCGCCCGCAGCCTGGCGCATTCGATGACCGCCAGCGTGAGCTATTTCCGTTCGTTGCCGGTGGCTTATCGCCCGTTGGTCCTCGACCAATTGCGCAGCATGGGCGGCACACGGTTTGTGGTGACGCTCAACGACCGTCCGCTGGACATGGCGATCTTGCCGCAGACCCCGCGCAAGCAAGCGGTGCTCAAGGCGGTCGATGAAGTGTTGCGCCAGACCTTGGGCGCCGATGTGCATATCTCGGTGGAATTCGTCAGCGCCGAAGACCTGCGCATTTTCAATGCCGGGTTGAAACTCGATGAGCTGCCACGCTCCTGGGCGCATTACGCGCTGACCCTGGAACCGGTGAACCCGCCCGTGCTGGTCACCCAGATCCAACTCGCCCCCGGCGAATGGCTGTACATCGCCTCGCTGTTGCCCGAGCCGTACACCAGCCTCGAAGAACAAGGCCTGCCGTCGCAGCAAGTGTGGTTTATCGTGCTGACCAGCGGCTTTTTGCTGCTGTTCATCGGCCTGTTGGTCCACTGGCAGAGCCGGCCGCTCAAGCGCCTGGCGCGGGCGGCGCGGGACATGTCGCTGGGCGCCGACGTGGAGCCGGTGGCCGAAGGCGGCGGCAGTGAAGTGGTCGAAGTCGGGCGCGCATTCAATGCCATGCGCGAGCGCATCAGCCGTTACCTCACCGAACGCAGCCAGTTGTTCAGTGCAATTTCCCACGACTTGCGCACACCGATCACACGCCTGCGCCTGCGGGTTGAATTGCTTGAAGATGAAAACCTGCAAACCAAATTCGGCCGCGACCTGGACGAGTTGGAGTTGCTGGTCAAAGGCGCGCTGCAATGCGTGAAAGACACCGACATCCACGAAAACATCGAGCCGGTGGACCTCAACCATGTGCTCGACTGCCTGGTGGAACCGTACCTGGCGCCCAACGGCAACGGCCGCGTGACCCAGCATGGGCGCGCGTTGGCACCGTACCCGGGCAAGCCGCTGGCGCTCAAGCGCTGCATCGGCAACCTGATCGACAACGCATTGAAGTACGGGCAGAACGCCCATTTGCATATCGAGGACGATGGCGCGGAGTTCATCCTGCACGTCGACGACGAAGGCCCCGGCGTGCCGGAACAGCGCCTGGAGCAAGTCTTCGAACCGCACTTCCGCCTCGCCGGCCAGCAGCAGGGCTACGGCCTGGGCCTGGGCATCGCGCGCAACATAGCGCACAGCCATGGCGGCGAAGTGAGTTTGCAGAATTTGCGCGAGGGTGGTTTGCGGGTCACCTTGCAACTGCCCCGCACCCTCGACTAAGCAGCGCCGCCGATCAAATGTGGGAGGGGCGCTGAATCACACGCTCTGACGCAACCTGGCCAAATCCCGCAGCGGCGGCGCACCAAACAGCCGGCTGTATTCGCGGCTGAACTGCGACGGGCTTTCATACCCCACCCGATACCCCGCCGCGGAGGCTTCCAGACCTTCGGCAAGCATCAGCCGCCGCGCCTCCTGCAAGCGCAACTGCTTCTGGTATTGCAGCGGGCTCATCGCGGTGATGGCCTTGAAGCGGTGGTGCAAGGTCGAGACGCTCAGGTTCACTTCCCTGGCCAGGTCATCGATGCGCAGCGGTTGTTCGTAGTTGCCATTGAGCCATTTGATCGCCTGGCTGACCCGATGACTCTGACTGTTGGCTACGGCAATTTCATACAGCCGATAGCCCTGCGGCCCACGTAACAAGCGGTAGAGAATTTCACGGCTGATCAACGGCGCCAGCATCGCAATGTCTTTGGGCGAATCGAGCAAGCGCGTCAAGCGCAGTACGGCGTCGAGCAGTTGGTTGTCGAGGCGGTCGACGTACATCCCACGCGCAGTCGGGCGCGATGGCACGCCCATCGGTCCGGCTTCTGCGATCAGGGCGGTGAGCTGCGCCGGGTCGATGTTGATGCGGATCGACAGGTTAGGGTCTTGCGCGGTGGCATCGATGATCCGCCCGGCCACGGGCATCGACACCGAAAACACCAGGTAATTGAGCGGGTCATAGGCGAAGATTTCATCGGCCAGGCGCACTTCCTTGCGGCCATTGGCCAGGATGCACAAGGCGGGCTCCACCAGCACCGGGCTGAAGTCGCGCGGGGTGTTGTGGCGGTTCAGGAACAGTGACGTGATCGCCGTACCGTAGGAGCCGTCTTCCCAGGTATGCCGACGCACGATGCTGGCCAGTTCGGCGCGCTGTTTTTCCATCTCGGCATCGAGGGGCACGGGCTTAGGTTCGGGCGACGACATAGGGCGTCCTCTGCAGGCTTCTTTGATGGGCTCAGCTTAGCGGTGGCGGTGCAAACCGTGTTATGTCGATTCTGCTCGATCCTTGCCTGATCCTGCGAAGCTGCGTGAATCAGGCAAGCGCGGCGGTTGTCACGTCCCTGAAACAAGGCGTTTGCCGGTGGAATAAAACCGGCGGGCAATCGTCCTGTCTACGCTTTTCGCAGGATTGTGCAATAAGCCGGCAGGAATCGACTAACCGCGCCTCGACCCGCGCCGTTATCTTTGATCCTGTGGCAACACACCCTCACAGTGTTTGCCGAGCATCACTTCTCAACGGGAGAGTCGAACATGTCCACCCCCATTCCCGCGAGCCATATGGCCTTTATCCGCGCCCGTAGCGGCTGCAGCACCGAACTCGGTGCTCGTTTGAGCAGTTTGATCGAACCGGGCCGTCAGGCTCAGGGTTGCCTGCAATTTTCGTTGCAGCATTCCCAGGTCGACCCCGATGTCTGGCTGGTCTCGGGCCTCTGGAGCAGCGAGCAGGCGATGAGTGCCTACTTCAACTCGCCAGCCCTGATGATCTTCACCGAGCTGTTGAACGACGCAGTCGTTCGCAGCATGGATTTCCAGACCTTCACCGATGCATCCGCCGCCAGTGCTTACGGCGAGTACCTGCAACTCGCCGGTTAGGGTTTAGAATGGCCGACTTTCCATTGGCCAGGACCTGCAACATGGCACGTAAACAATTTGCCCACCACGAAGCCGTTTCCGCCGTAGTACCGGGCGAAGGGGGCTACAGCGCCGCCGTCGCCGTCAAGGCACTCGATGGCATGGGCGCACCGCAGTTTCACAAGATCCTGGATGGACAGAAGTTCAAGACGGCATCCGATGCCGATGATGCGGCGACGCTGCACCTTGAGTTGTTGACCGACGTCGACGCAGAAGGTCAGTTGACCTGGGCGACTGCCACAAACTAACGCACGCCGCTGATCTAATGTGGGAGGGGGCTTGCCCCCGATGGAGGTGTGTCAGTCAGCCTATCTGTAGCTGAAACACTGCTATCGGGGGCAAGCCCCCTCCCACATTTTTATTGCATTGCATTGCATTGCATTGCATTGCATTGCATTGCATTGCAGTCAGGCTTGGGTGACGCCTGGGCGATACATTTTGAACAGCGCCTCGGGGCCCAGTTGGAAGTAATCCGCCGGGCCGCCGCCACGCAGGATCGGCTCGGCGGCGGCGGTGTCGTAGATCCCATCCTTGAGCAGCCACTTGGCAATATGCACCGCGACCACCTCGCCCAGCACCAGCCAGCTGGGTACCAGCACATGGTCGGCACGCTGCAGCTGAATGATCTGCGTGACCTTGCACTCGAACGCCACCGGGCTCTCGCCCACCCGCGGCACGCCGACGATCTTCGAGGCCACCGGCGTCAGGCCGGACAACTCGAACTCATTCACCTGCGGCGGCACGGCGGCACAGCTCTGGTTCATCTGCTCGGCCAACGGACGGGTGGCCAGGTTCCACACAAACTCGCCGGTCTGTTCGATGTTGTTCAGGCTGTCTTTGCGCCCGACACTGGAAAACCCAATGATCGGCGGAATGTAGTTGAACGCATTGAAGAAACTGTAGGGCGCCAGGTTCAGGTGGCCCTCACTGTCGTGGGACGAAATCCAACCGATCGGTCGCGGGCCGACGATGGCGTTGAACGGGTCATGGGGCAGGCCGTGGCCCTTGGCGGGTTCGTAGTAGTAGCTGTCGTCAGACATGGCTGGGGTTCCTGCTGCGCTTCTCTGGGAGGCCGTCATAGTGCAAGCCATGGCGGCGAATTTCCATCGACCCTATGGAATTTTCATTCAGCGCCCACCTATTTTTCACAGCGTCCCGTTCAGTCTGCGCGCGCGGTCGACACCCCCTATAAGTCGGCCCATTGATAGATTGAGCTTCGGAGCCTTCCACTGCATGAACAAACTTCCTCAGATCACCCTGGCGTTCTGGGTCATGAAAATCTGCGCAACCACCCTGGGCGAAACCGCCGGGGATTTGCTGTCGATGACCCTTAACGTCGGTTACGCCATCAGCTCGATGATCCTGATCAGCGTGTTCCTGGTCACCCTGGTGACGCAACTCTGGTCGAAAGCCTACAACCCGGTGCTGTACTGGATCGTGATCCTGTCCACCAGCACCGCCGGCACCACCATGTCCGACTTCATGGACCGCAGCCTCGGCCTGGGCTACGCCACGGGGTCGATGATCCTGATCGTGATCCTGATGATCATCTTCGCGTTATGGCACCTCAGCGGTGATTCGCTGAACGTGAACAAGGTGCAGACCTTTCGCGGCGAGTTGTTCTACTGGATGGCGATCCTGTTCTCCAACACCTTGGGCACCGCCCTCGGCGACTTCCTTGCCGACGATTCCGGGCTCGGCTTCGCTGGTGGCGCGTTGTTGATCGGCTCGACCATCGCAGTGGTGGTGGCGCTCAAGTACTTCACACGGATCTCGTCGGTGTTGCTGTTCTGGGTGGCGTTCGTGTTGACCCGGCCGTTTGGTGCGACCCTGGGCGACTTCCTGACCAAGCCCCATGCCAAGGGCGGGCTGGACTTCGGCACCATCGGTTCGTCGGCGGTGTTGGCGGCGGTGCTGGTGGTGATGATTATCGGGGCGTCGTATGCGCAGCGGCGCTATGTGCGGCGCGAAGTGGCAGAGTTGTCCTGATTCCACATGTGAGAGGGGGCTTGCTCCCGATGGCGGTGGGTCAGCTTGAGACAAGTTGACTGATACACCGCGATCGGGAGCAAGCCCCCTCCCACATTCGTGACTGCGTTCGGCGGTTAGTTCGTGGTGATCCGCGAGTGCTTGCGGGTGTCTTTCATGGTCACGTAGACCACCAACGACACCGCGATACATGCGGTCACGTACCAGTAGTAGCCGGTTTCCATGCCGATGCTCTTGAACCACAGCGCGATGTATTCAGCGGTGCCGCCGAAGATCGATACGGTCAGCGCATACGGCAGGCCCACGCCCAGCGCGCGGATTTCGGTGGGGAACAGCTCAGCCTTCACCACCGCGTTGATCGAGGTGTAGCCGCTGACGATGATCAGCGCCGCCATGATCAGGAAGAACGCGCCCCACCAGGTCTGGATGGTGTGCAAGGTGGTCAGGATCGGCACGGTGAACAGCGTGCCGAGGATGCCGAAGGCGATCAGGATCGGACGGCGGCCGACTTTGTCCGACAGCGCGCCGACCAGGGGTTGCAGGCACATGAACAGAAACAGCGTCGCCGCCGAGATGGTGGTGGAGTCGGAAATGCTCATGCCGACGGTGTTCACCAGGTACTTCTGCATGTAGGTGGTGTAGGTGTAGAAGGCCAAGGTGCCGCCCATGGTCAGGCCGACCACGGTCATCAGTTCCTTGGGGTGGCGCATCAAGGTACGCATTGCGCTTTCCTTGGCTTTTTCCTTCTTGGTGAACGACTCGGTTTCTTCCATGCCGCGACGCAGGTACAGCGCGACCACTGCACACAGGGCGCCGATGGCGAACGGGATACGCCAGCCCCAATCGTATAGTTGCTCGGTGGTGAGCACTTGTTGCAGCACGATCAGCACCGCCAGGGCTATGAGCTGGCCGGAGATCAGGGTCACGTACTGGAAGCTGGAGAAGAAACCGCGACGCTCCTTGGTCGCCATTTCACTCAGGTAAGTGGCCGAGGTGCCGTATTCGCCACCCACCGACAAGCCTTGCAGCAGACGGGCGAACACCAGCAGGATCGGTGCGCCGACGCCGATGGTTTCATAACCCGGGCTCAGGGCGATGATCAGCGAGCCGAAGCACATCAGCAGCACCGAGGCCATCAACGCGGCCTTGCGACCGGCACGGTCGGCATACAGGCCCATCAGCCAGCCGCCGATCGGGCGCATCAGGAAGCCCACGGCGAAGATCGCAGCGGTGTTGAGCAGTTGGGCGGTGGTGTCGCCTTTCGGGAAGAAGGCTTTGGCGAAGTACAGCGAGAACGCCGCGTAGACGTACCAGTCGTACCACTCGACCATGTTGCCGACCGATCCGCTGAAGATCGATTTGATGCGGCTGGTGGTGGTGCGTTCTTTCGCCGGCGCAGCCGCCGACCCCAGAGGCAAAGTATTGGAGTTATCCATTGAAGGAACCTTCAGATAGTTGTTTTTATGGAGCGTGCCTGAGCACAGCCTGACTGGGGCTATAGCAGGAGCTGTGCCAGGTGGGGGAAGGCCCGATCTAGAAGGGTTTGCAGCTTTTTTTGAGCGGAAAGCCGCCGATGGTTCTGGGGTGGGTGAGCGGAAATCCGCTTATGGCGTGCCTGCGATGGCGTCTTTGAAAACACCACAAAGAACGCCCTAGAGAAACATCTCGCGCACCAACCCATGCCGCTGCATTTTCTCGTTGAAGGTGCGCCGGGGCAGTTGCAGCTCGGCCAGTACCGCCTTGATATCGCCTTTGTGTCGGGTCAGTGCGGCTTTCAGGCAGTGGGCCTCGAAGGCTTCCTGTTGCGCCGCCAATGATTGCCCGGCCTCGATGCCTTCGGGCTCCGGTTCGCCCAGCCCCAGCACCTGGCGTTCGGCGACGTTGGCCAGTTCGCGCACGTTGCCCGGCCAGTCATGGCTGAGCAGGCGCCCCAGTTGCGCGCCACTCAGCGGTTCAACGCTGCGGCCCAGGCGTTCGGCGGCGCTTTGCGCAAAGTGATCGAACAGCAGCGGTATATCTTCACGGCGCTCGCGCAGGGGCGGCAGGCGCAGTTGTGCGACGTTCAGCCGATAGGCCAGGTCTTCGCGAAAACGTCCGGCGCGGGCTTCTTCCAACAGGTCCGGTTTGGTCGCAGCGATGATGCGCAGATCGACGTGGATGCTCTGATTGGAGCCCAGGCGCTCTAACTTCTGCTCCTGCAACACCCGCAGCAATTTGACTTGCTGGGCCAGGGGCATGCTTTCGATTTCATCCAGAAACAGCGTGCCGCCGTGGGCGTATTCCAGCTTGCCGATACGCTTACCCTGAGCCCCCGTAAACGCGCCGCTCTCGTGGCCGAACAGCTCGGCTTCAAACAGCTGCTCGGGGATTGCCGCGCAATTGAGCGCGACAAAGGCTTTCTTCGCCCGCGGGCCGAAGTCGTGCAGGCAGCGGGCGACCAGTTCCTTGCCGCTGCCGGTCTCGCCGCGGATCAGCACATTGACCGGCAACGTCGCCAGGTCGAGCACCTGGCGGCGCAGGTTCTGCATGCTGCGGGACACGCCCAGCAGGCTGTTTTCCAGTTGTGTCCGATGATCGGCTTGTTGATGCAGGCGGCGGTTTTCCAGGATCAGCCCACGTTTATCGAGGGCGCGACGCAGGCTGTTGAGCAGGGCTTCGGGGCTGAAGGGTTTTTCCAGGAAGTCGTAGGCCCCGTCGCGCATCGCCTCGACGGCCATCGGCACATCGCCATGGCCGGTCAGCAGGATCACCGGTAAGTCGGCGTCGCGCCGCCGCACTTCGGCCAGCAGTTCCAGGCCGCTGAGGCCGGGCATACGCACGTCGCTCAACACCACCCCGGGAAAGTCCTTGGGCAGTTGCGCCAGGCAGGCCTCGGCGCGACTGAACAATTGCACGTCAAATCCCGACAGGCTCAACCATTGCTCAACGGCTGTGCGAATGCTGGCTTCGTCATCGACCACAATCACCGCATTCAGCATAGCTCCGGCGTCTCCAGCGCGATAGGCAGGGTCAGGGTAAACACCGCGCCGTCGCCACGGTTAGCGACGCACAGGCGTCCACCCAGTTCATGCACGATAGCGTAGGACACCGCCAGCCCCAAGCCGAGTCCATCACCCACGGGCTTGGTGGTGAAGAACGGGTCGAACACGCTGTTCAGGTGTTCTTCGGCGATGCCGCCGCCGCTGTCGCTGACGGTCAGTTGCCACAGTTGCTCATCGGCGTGCAGGCGGATTTCCAGGCGTTTGCGCGGCTTGTTGGCCATGGCGTCGAGGGCATTGCGCAACAGGTTGATCAGTACCTGTTCCAGGCGGATCGCGTCGCCACGGACCCAGGCGGGGCGGGTCAGGTCCAGCACGGTGCCGATGCCTTCATCGCGCAGGCGTGCGTCGAGCAGTTGCAGGGCCTGGTCGACCACACTGGCCAGGTCCAGGCGCTCGCGCAGGCCGCTGGGGCTTTTGCGGGCGAAGGTCTTGAGGTGGCCGGTCAGCGCGGCCATGCGGGTGAGCATGTCGTCCAGTGGTGTGAGCGCCTTGTAGGCATCTTCCACGCGGCCATGGTCGAGCAGCAGGCGCAGGGTCGCCAATTGCATGCGCTGCGCGGTCAGCGGCTGGTTGATTTCATGGGCGAGGGCGGCAGACATCTGCCCCAGCGCCGCCAGCTTGGCCGATTGCACCAAACCATCCTGGGCCGTGCGCAGGGCCTGGGTGCGCTCCTCGACAAGCTGTTCGAGCTCTTCGCGGCTGCGCTGGCGCATGCGGGCCAGGCGCCAGCGCTGGGTCAGGAACAGCACCAGGAACACCAGCGCCAGCCATGAACCGGCGGCGGCGAGGCCGGCGTTGCGTTGGTCTTCGAAGGCGAACTGGGGTTTGCGCAGCAGGTGCAAGGTCCAGCCTTCGCCCTTCAGCGGCAGGGATTCCCAGATGTACCGGGCGTTGCCGTCGGGGCCGTTGACGCGCATCAGGTGGCTGTTTTCGTCGAAACGCTGCAGGGTCTGGGTCTCCAGCGATTGCAGCTGTTTCTTGTCGTACTGGCGGGTGGCCGTGAGTTCGGCGAGGTCGCTGGCCGACAGCGGGCGCAGGTTGCGATAACGCCAGCCCGGCTGGTTGGCAATAAACACAATGCCGCGCGCATCGCTGACCAGCAGCAGGTCGTTGCCCTGGGCCCATTCGCGCTCGAGTTCGGGGAACTCCAGTTTGACCACCATCGCGCCGAGGAACTGCTCGTGTTCATCGAGCACCGCGCTGGATAGGAAATACCCCGGCACGCCGGTGGTCACCCCAACCGCATAAAAGCGCCCGGTGCCGTGGCTCAGGGTCTGCCTGAAATATGGCCGGAACGCATAATTGTGCCCGACGTAACTGCTCGGCAGCTTCCAGTTGCTCGCGGCCACGGCCAGGCCGGTGCGGTCCATCAGTTCCAATGTGGAGGACTGCGCGGCGTTGTTGATACGTTCCAGTTTACGGTTGAGCAGGTCCTGGGTCGCGGCATCCAGCGGGCTTTTCAACGCGCTGATCATTTCCGAATCCAGTGCCAGCACGGCGGGCAGGGCGCGGTAGCGTTCGATCAGGGTGTGCAGCGAGTTGGCGTACAGCGCTAATTGCTGATTGGCACGGGCGGCATCGTCCACCAGGGCCTGGCGTTCAGCGTGGCGGGTGGCCAAGGCAGCGGCCAGCACCGCACCGGCGATGATCAACAGGGAGTAGAAGGTCAGGCGCAGGGGGCGAGGGATCGCGATCATACGGAGATGAACAGCTGCAATTAGGGGGGAGCACCATAGCATGCGCGATAAAAAAGGCGACTGGGCTGTGTAGCCGCAGTCGCCTTTATCGGTGCGAAGAAGCGCTTACTGCACTTCTACCGCCAGGCTTTCACTGATCTTTTTCTGCCAGATGGCAGGACCGGTGATGTGGACGGATTCGCCTTTGCTGTCCACCGCAACGGTGACCGGCATGTCTTTCACTTCGAACTCGTAGATCGCTTCCATGCCCAGTTCGGCGAAAGCCACCACGCGCGACTTCTTGATGGCTTGCGCCACCAGGTAAGCAGCACCGCCTACGGCCATCAGGTACACGGCCTTGTAGTCCTTGATCGCTTCGATGGCGGTCGGGCCGCGCTCGGATTTGCCGATCATGCCCAGCAGGCCGGTTTGTTCGAGGATCTGACGGGTGAACTTGTCCATCCGCGTCGCGGTGGTCGGGCCGGCAGGGCCAACCACTTCGTCGCGCACCGGATCAACCGGGCCGACGTAGTAGATGAAGCGACCCTTGAGGTCCACCGGCAGGGTTTCGCCCCTGTTCAGCATCTCGACCATGCGCTTGTGCGCCGCGTCGCGACCGGTCAGCATCTTGCCGTTGAGCAACACGGTTTCGCCCGGCTTCCAGCTCTGCACGTCTTCCGGGGTCAGGGTGTCGAGGTTGACGCGACGGGCCGACGGGCCGGCTTCCCAGACGATTTCCGGGTAGGCGTCCAGCGGTGGCGCTTCCAGCGATGCCGGGCCCGAACCGTCGAGCACGAAGTGCGCGTGACGGGTGGCGGCGCAGTTGGGGATCATGCACACCGGCAGGGAGGCGGCGTGGGTCGGGTAATCCATGATCTTCACGTCGAGCACGGTGGTCAGGCCACCCAGGCCCTGGGCGCCGATGCCCAGTTGGTTGACCTTCTCGAACAGCTCCAGGCGCATCTCTTCGATACGGTTGGAAGGGCCACGCTTTTTCAGCTCGTGGATGTCGATGGATTCCATCAACACTTCCTTGGCCATCACGGCGGCTTTCTCGGCGGTGCCGCCGATGCCGATGCCGAGCATGCCCGGTGGGCACCAGCCGGCGCCCATGGTCGGAACGGTCTTGAGCACCCAGTCGACGATCGAGTCGGACGGGTTGAGCATGGCCATTTTCGACTTGTTCTCGGAACCACCGCCCTTGGCGGCCACGTCCACTTCCACGGTGTTACCCGGGACGATGGAGTAGTGGATCACCGCCGGGGTGTTGTCCTTGGTGTTTTTACGCGCGCCCGCCGGGTCGGCGAGGATCGAAGCACGCAGGACGTTTTCCGGCAGGTTGTAGGCGCGACGCACGCCTTCGTTGATCATGTCGTCCAGGCCCATGGTGGCGCCGTCCCAGCGCACGTCCATGCCTACGCGCACGAACACGGTGACGATACCGGTGTCCTGGCAGATCGGGCGGTGGCCGGTGGCACACATGCGCGAGTTGATCAGGATCTGGGCGATGGAGTCACGGGCAGCCGGCGATTCTTCGCGCAGGTAGGCTTCGTGCATTGCCTGGATGAAGTCAACGGGGTGGTAGTAGGAAATGAATTGCAGGGCGTCAGCAACGCTCTGAATCAGGTCGTCTTGCTTGATCACGGTCATGAGTCGCGCTCCTCTATAAGGGAACATTCAATAAAGGTGGCTTCAGTGGGGTGTATCGGTCGGCTGAAACCACCTTTCCAAGGCACGCCGAGTGATGCTGGCGCGACGCTAAAAAGGCGCGGCAGTATAACCCGGCACGGTGGCCGATACACCCGACTATGGTCAAACTCTGCCGGGCGTGATTCCCTGTGTAGGCTTTTTTGATCCGAGACCTTGTATGCCTGAACTGTACGTCGGCGAACGCCACTGGTCGGTCTCCACCGGCAGCAACCTGTTGGATGCCCTGAACCAGGCCGGCGTTGCCGTGCCCTACAGTTGCCGCGCCGGCAGTTGCCATGCGTGCCTGGTGCGTTGCCGGGGCGAGGTCGAGGATCAGCAGCCCGACGCCCTCAGCCCGGCGCAACGCGAGAACGGCTGGCGCCTGGCCTGCCAGTGCCGGGTGACGGCGGACCTGCACGTCGAAGCGTTTGACCCGAGCCGTGACGGCGTGCCGGCCGCGGTGGTCGGCGTGGAGTGGTTGAGCACGCATGTGCTGCGCCTGCGTCTGCAACCGGAGCGCGGCCTGCGCTACCGGGCCGGGCAGCATCTGGTGTTGTGGGCGGGGCCGGTGGCGCGCCCGTATTCCCTGGCCAGCCTGCCCGAGGAAGATCCGTTCCTGGAGTTTCATCTCGACTGCCGTCAGCCCGGCGCGTTCAGCGATGCCGCTCGACAGTTGCGCGTCGGTGACCATCTGCGCCTGGGCGAACTGCGCGGCGGCGCTTTGCAGTACGACCCCGACTGGCAAACCCGGCCACTGTGGCTGTTGGCGTCCGGCACCGGCCTGGGCCCGTTGTGGGGCGTGTTGCGTGAGGCGTTGCGCCAGGACCACCAAGGCGCGATCCGCGTGATTCACCTGGCCCACGATGCCAGCGGTCACTACTTGGCCGAGCCCCTGGCAGCGCTGGCCGAGCGCCATCCGAACCTGACGGTGGAGCTGTGGACGGCGGCGCAGTTGACCCCGGCCTTGGCGCAACTGCGGCTGGTTTCCCGGCAAACACTGGCCTTGCTCTGCGGGCATCCGGCCAGCGTCGAGGCGTTCTCCAAGCGCTTGTTCCTGGCAGGGCTGCCGCGCAATCAACTGTTGGCTGATGTGTTCCTGTCCAGGTCGATCAGCGGGTGCTGATGACGTTTCCACAGGCAAGCCCATCACTGTGAGCCGCAAAGCAAAAAGCCCCGCCATTCACAGGGCGGGGCTTTGTTTTTTCAGCAGATCACTCAGACCATTGGGTCGCCAACGTGCAGGATCTTCATGCCGTTGGTGCCGCCGATGGTGTGGTAGCTGTCGCCCTTGGTCAGGATGACCCAGTCGCCTTTCTCCACCACGCCACGCTTGAGCAGTTCGTCGATGGCAGCCTGGCTGACTTGCTCAGGCGGCAACGACGCCGGGTCGAACGGTACGGTGTAGACACCACGGAACAACGCCGCGCGGGCCTGGGTTTCGCGGTGCGGGGAGAACGCGTAGATCGGTACCGAGGAACGGATACGCGACATGATCAACGGCGTGTAGCCACTTTCGGTCAGGGCGATGATCGCTTTGACGCCAGGGAAGTGGTTGGCGGTGTACATGGCGGCCAGGGCGATGCTCTGGTCGCAGCTTTCGAACACTTTGCCGATGCGGTGGCTGGAGGTCTTGCTGGTCGGGTGCTTTTCGGCACCGATGCAGATACGCGCCATGGCCTGGACGGCTTCCAGCGGGTACGGGCCAGCGGCACTTTCAGCCGAGAGCATCACGGCGTCGGTGTAGTCGAGCACGGCGTTGGCCACGTCGGACACTTCGGCGCGGGTCGGCATCGGGTTCTGGATCATCGACTCCATCATCTGGGTCGCCACGATCACTGCTTTATTGTGGCGGCGTGCGTGCAGGATGATTTTCTTCTGGATACCGATCAGCTCGGCATCACCGATTTCCACGCCCAGGTCGCCACGGGCAACCATCACCGCGTCGGACGCTTTGATCAGGCCGTCGAGGGTTTCGTCATCGGCCACGGCTTCGGCGCGTTCGATCTTCGCCACCAGCCAGGCAGTACCACCGGCTTCGTCGCGCAGTTTGCGCGCGTATTCCATGTCGGCAGCGTCGCGTGGGAAGGACACCGCGAGGTAGTCCACTTCCATTTCGGCGGCGAGCTTGATGTCGGCCTTGTCTTTTTCAGTCAGGGCCGGCGCCGTCAGGCCACCACCGCGACGGTTGATACCTTTGTGATCCGACAGCGGGCCGCCGATGATCACGGTGCAGTTCAGCTCAGTGACGCTGGCGGTGTCGACTCGCATGACCACGCGACCGTCGTCCAGCAGCAGTTCGTCGCCGACGCCGCAATCCTTGACCAGGTCCGGGTAGTCGATACCCACGACGTGCTGGTTGCCGTCGGTCAGCGGGTGGCTGGTGGAGAAGGTGAACGTGTCACCGATCTTCAGCTCGATCCGTTTGTCGGTGAATCTGGCGATGCGGATTTTCGGGCCTTGCAGGTCACCCAGCAATGCGACGAAGCGACCGTGTTTGGCGGCCAGGTCACGCACCAGCTTGGCGCGAGCCTTGTGCTCGTCCGGGGTGCCGTGGGAGAAGTTCAGACGGGCAACGTCCAAACCAGCCAGAATCAGCTGTTCGAGGACTTCCGGCGAGTTACTGGCCGGGCCAAGGGTGGCGACGATTTTGGTACGACGGACGGACATGCACAGACTCCTGAGTTCAAGCGCTGAGGAAGGCTACTATGCTCTTTGGTTGTAGTCATTGTTCGTTTGCACTACTTATCGGCGATTCGCTTTTCGCTCCGGTTGAATAGCTGAACAACCTTGAAGATTTTTGACGAGGGGTCGATACACTGCACAAGACAGGAGAACCCTCATGCGAATTTTGCTCATTGCTGCCCTGGCCGTCAGTGTTGTCGGCTGTACCCGCTGGTCGATGGACCACCATTTGAACAACGCCTACCGTGCGTATGGGGTTGGTGACTGCGAGCGCGTGACCCTGGAATTGTCCCAGGTCGACCGGGAAAGTCGCACCCGGCGCTATGTGCAGCCGGAGGTCTCGATGTTGCGCGGGCAGTGCCTGGAGCGACAGAAGTTGTTCGTCGACGCGGTGCAAACCTATCAGTTCATCATCAACCAGTACCCGTCCAGCGAGTACGCCTACCGGGCCCGTGCGCGTCTCGACACCCTGCAACAACTGGGGCACTACTCCGGCGCGAGCGTTGCGCAGCCACGTCCGGCGTCGTTGTGATGGTATTTGTCGTTGCGTAGCTGGCCCGTTGCCAGTCTTAGGCTATTCTTTGAATGTCCGTTTGTACAAGTTTGTGTCCAAACGGATGGAACACTTGGGATTGGCAGGCTGTAGAGTGGCAAAGCGCTAGCTGTTGTCGCACCGATCTCCAGGGAGAGCGGGGGTGTTTGGCCCGTTCCGAATCACTGGCGTGGCCAGAGTTATGGCCAATGGATGGCGATATCATCATGTTTACCGACCGACGAATTGAGCGGCATCAATTGTCTTGTTTCCTGCAAGTGTTCAACCGGCTTACGGATAAGCCCATTGGTTACTTGGGTAACGTATCCGCAGAAGGACTGATGTTGATCAGTCAATTGCCGATGATGGTCGACGTGGCGTTCGAGCTGCGCTTGAAGATTCCCACGGTCGACGGTGATTTCCAGGCAGTTGATTTCACCGCGACCTGTTTATGGAGTCACGAGGACATCAATCCCCAGCATTACGACTCGGGTTTCAGCGTGGCTGAGGCGCCTGCCGAATACGGCCAACTGATCAATGCCTTGCTGCAGTATTTCAGCTTTGACCCCTTACAGGCGTCCGCTTAGACATAGCGTGCAGTCGCCCCGGCTTGGGTGTGGCGACCCAAGCCGGGGTGTGCGCTGTTTTCACAGAACGCCGGCTTTTTTCCAGCCCAGGTAACGTGTCACCAGGGCGGCGCCCAACTCCGAGGGGCGCGTATCCAGTACCGACAACCCATGGGCGTTCAGGCGGTCATGCAGTTCGTCGCGTTGATTGAGGTAGTCGACGGTGCCGCTGTAGGCCAGCGCTTCGGGCAGGGTTTGCACCGGCGAAAGGCGCAGTTGGTCGAGTACTTCTTCGCGCAGGCTGGCGACCAGTACCCGGTGTTGCCGGCTGATGCGTTTGACCGCGGTCAGCAGTGCCTCATCGTCCTCATCCCGCAGGTTACTCACCACGATCACCAGCGCCCGGCGTTTCTGCCGAGCCAGCAACTGGTTGGCCGCGGCTTCGTAGTCGGCCGCGCGTCGCGTGGTGTCGAGGTCGTAGACGGTGTTGAGCAACAGATTCAACTGCCCGGTGCCCTTGACGGGCGCCAGGTAGCGCGGCTGGTCGCAGGCAAAGGTGCATAGGCCGACGGCATCGCCCTGGCGCAAGGCAACATAACTGAGCAGCAGGCAGGCATTGAGCGCGTGATCGAAGTGGGACAGCTCTGCGTCCTGGCTGCGCATGCGCCGACCACAATCGAGCATGAACACGATCTGCTGGTCGCGTTCGTCCTGGTATTCCCGGGCGATCGGCGTGCGTTGGCGTGCGGTGGCTTTCCAGTCGATCTGCCGCAGGCTGTCGCCCTCGCGAAACTCGCGCAGTTGATGAAACTCCAGCCCCAACCCCCGGCGCTGGCGTTGACGCACGCCCAACTGGCTCAGCCAGTTATCCACACCCAAGAGCTGCGCGCCATACAGGCGGGCGAAATCCGGATAGACCCGGGTGGCATCGCTGACCTCAATACTGCGCCGAGCGGACCACAACCCCAAGGGGCTGGGCAGGTGCAGCTCGCAGCGACTGAAACTGAAGTGCCCACGCCGCAGGGGGCGCAGCCGATAACCCAGTTC
Source organism: Pseudomonas sp. GV105 (assembly GCF_003058185.1). Taxonomy (NCBI): domain Bacteria; kingdom Pseudomonadati; phylum Pseudomonadota; class Gammaproteobacteria; order Pseudomonadales; family Pseudomonadaceae; genus Pseudomonas; species Pseudomonas sp. GV105. Next base: position 162,087 of record NZ_QBUF01000003.1, on the reverse strand, counting down.
GCTGCGTTCGCCGGGGCGCAGTTCAATCGACTGCGGCATGTTTTCCAGGCTCAGGCCGTCGGGGACGTGATCGAACACCTGCACCGTCAGCGGTTGTGGGTAATCGTGTTCAAGCGTCAGGCGTACTTCGCCCCAGCGTCCCAATGCCAGGCTGCCGGGCATCTGCCGTTGTACTCGCGCGGACGGACGACGGCGCAGGCGCATCGCGTCCAATAGCGCCAGCAACAACAGCGCCAGCAGCAGACCCCAGGCCACCGAATGCAGGCTGTCGGGCACCGGGAGCTGCAACGCCTGTGCGGCGCCCAGCAATATATTCAGGCCCAGCAGCACGCCGAGCCAGATCAACAGCAGACGGGTCGGCTTCATGGATGGGTCATTGCCGAGGTGCCGAAATCTGGTCCAGCAGTTGCTGGAGGACCTGGTCCACTTCCAGTCCGTCGATATCCAGCTCGGGGGCGATGCGAACGCGATGACGCAGCACCGCCAGGGCGCAGCCCTTGATGTCGTCCGGGGTGACGAACTCGCCCCCGCGCAGCAAGGCGCGGGCACGGGCGCCGCGCACCAGGGCAATGGATGCGCGTGGGCCGGCACCGATGGTCAGCCCCGGCCAACTGCGGGTGGCCCGTGCCAGGCGCACGGCGTAGTCGAGCACTTGCTCGTCCAGCGCCAGTTCGCTGGCGATCTGTTGCAGTTGCAACACGTCTTCGGCTTGCAGCACGGTGCGCAGGGGTTGTACGTCGAGCATGTCGGCCCGGGATGAGCGTGTGACTTCGCGCACCATCTCCAGCTCTTGTTGGGAGTCGGGGTAGTCCATCCGCACCTTGAGCATGAAACGGTCCAGTTCGGCCTCGGGCAGCGGGTAGGTGCCTTCCTGCTCGATGGGGTTCTGGGTGGCCAGCACCATGAACGGTTGGCCGATGGGCAGCGCTTCGCCCTCAAGGGTCACTTGGCGCTCCTGCATGGCCTCGAGCAAGGCGGCCTGGGTCTTGGCCGGCGCGCGGTTGATCTCGTCGGCCAGCAACAGGTGGGTAAACAACGGCCCCTTGCGCAGCTTGAACTGCTCGGTGTGCAGGTCGTACACGGCGTGCCCGGTGACATCGCTGGGCATCAGGTCCGGCGTGAACTGGATGCGCGCGAAGTCGCCGCCGAAGCAACGGGCCAGGGCCCGAACCAACAAGGTCTTGCCCAGGCCGGGTACGCCTTCAAGCAGCACGTGGCCGCCGGCGATCAAGGCGGTGAGGACGTCGTCGATTACCTGGTCCTGGCCAATCACCGCCTTGCGCAGCTCAACGCGCAACGCCTGGGCTTGGCGGCTGGCGCGTTGCAGGGTTTCGGTGGTCAGGGCAGTGGGTGTTGGAAATTCGCTGATGATTTCCGGAGCCTTATTCATTGTTACATTGGTTGTATTATCCATAAATCAGATACTTACCTAATCTAACTATTGTTGGGTTTTTATGGGCCGGATGAATGGAATCAGGTCGATATGCACAACTTTCATTCCATGATAGTCCCCGACTTTGGGCGCTCGACAGACGACGCGTCGGCCATAATGACCCGCTTCGGTTTGGAGGGATGCCTCCAGGCGCCAGTGGCACTGCCTTCCGGATCATCCCCTGATGCCAAGGGCAATGGTAGTGTGGCCGCTCAAGAGAAGACACTACAGACTGGCTATGCTTTGTAAACCTCAATAAGACGCTCTCTCGCCTCTCCGGCTGCAACGGGCAGCTCGTTATAGGGCGGCAGGAGAGCCACTTTTTCAACAGTGTTGAGCAAAAGCAGCCGCTCTCGAGTAACAAGCTGGCTTGTTTAGCCGCCAAGTTTAATATCAGAATATTCATCTGGTTTCATTTGTTGATCGTCTGGGCTATCGCCTTAATGCTCCAACACGACATCGTGCACTGGAGCAAAAATAATGAAAAAACACCAATCGGCACTTCAACTCAATACCTTGGCCGTGGCGCTGGCATTTGCCTTGCCGGCCATGAGCTATGCCAGCGATCAGTCCGATTCCAAGGGGTTTGTCGCGGACAGCAGTTTAAATATTCTGAATCGCAACATGTTCTGGAACCAGAACGGCAGCGGCACCCACACCCGTGACTGGAGTCAAGCGCTGATGGCGACCTTCAGCTCGGGCTTCACCCAAGGCACCATCGGCGTCGGCATTGATGCGTTTGCCGACCTGGCGTTGCGCATCGACGGGAGCACCGACCGTGCCGGAGGCCCGAACATTCCATCCGATGCCAATGGCCATCCGGATCACGGCCTCGCGAAGGCCGGCGGTGACGTCAAGTTCCGTGTTTCCAATACCACGCTCAAGGTCGGCGACTTGCAGCCCACGTCGCCGGTGTTTGCCACCGCTGATAACTACCTGATGCCACAGACCGCATCAGGCTTCCAGGTCGACAGTCATGAAATCACGGGCCTGAACCTGGAGGCCGGTCATTACACCGCCGGTACCGGTAACACCACCACGTCGCGCAGCGGCGACATTCTCGCCAGCTATGCGGGTGTGGAAGCGGCGTCGGCCAGCTTCGCGGGTGGCAAGTACCAGTTCAGTAAGGAATTCACCGCGTCGCTGTACGGAGCGCGCCTGGAAGACGTTTGGAACCAGTACTATGTCAACTTGAACCTTGTTCATCCATTGGCCGTTGACCAATCCGTCGCACTGGATTTCAACCTCTATCGCACACTGGACGACGGCAGCGCCAAGGCCGGTACCATCGACACCACTGCAGCCTCGCTGGCGGCTGCCTACACCCTGGGCGCGCACACCTTCACACTGGCCGGACAGAAGATCCATGGTGACGAGCCGTTCGACTATGTCGGCTTTGGGGAGACCAACGCCGGTGTCGGTGCCGGCCGCTACGGTAACTCGATCAACCTCGCTGATTCGGTGCAGTACTCCGACTTCAACGGCCCGGGCGAGAAGTCCTGGCAGATGCGCTATGACTTGGACATGAGTTCCTTTGGCGTCCCAGGCCTGAGCTTCATGGCTCGTCATATTCGCGGTTCTGGCATCGACGGTACGCATACTGCCAGTAACTCGGCCTACGCCGGGGCCTATGGCGCCAACGACCAGGAACACGAAACCGACGCCGAAGTGAAATACGTCGTACAGAGTGGCCCGGCCAAGAAACTGACTGTCCACCTGCGGGAGGCCTGGCACGATGGCGATGCCTCTACCGGGGGGCATTTGGTGCAGACGCGTCTGATTACTGAGTACCCGTTGAATATCTTCTAAACAGGCGGGCTTACTTGTCGCTTTAGTTAACGTGTTTGGATTCAACGACGAAACTCGACCGACAGTCTTGCCGCACAAATGCGATATAACCAAACGCGGCCTTTGAGGTCTGCCGGGGCTTGTGCGTCCAGAGACTCGGCCGGGGCAATCAGGCGACGGATCAGGCACTCCACGTTGGTTCTCACTCTGGGTGTGGATCTCACGAGGCGCTGAACCTCAGAGTCGAGGCGCAGCGCCCTCTTGCTGGCGTTGTACCACGCACCTTCGTCACAGAACGCGGAGTCATAGTGCATTCCTGAGCGTTTGCAGGCACGCCACCTGGCGGCTGAAATCGGCGCTGGAAAGCCGTTTTGCCGCAAGTGGGCCAAGGGCCTGGCTGATCACGTGAGAGGGTTGGCGCGTCAGGTGTTCAAGCACCTGCCACTGGTCTGCGGTGTTTAGGTGTTCAAAGCCAGGGTGGCGCCGCCTTGCGGCGCGCAGGATATCGCGCTGCAAGGCGTGCAACAGGGCGCCCTGGCCGCTGCGGCGCAGCAGGAAGTCGGCGCTGGCCTGCAAGTGTTCCTGCAGTTGTCGGCGAGCTCTGGGCGCTGGCGCCTGGATCGGGCCTTGGCGCATGCCGGCCTGCCAGAGCGCCAGAGCGATCAGCGCGGCGAGCGCCACCAGCGCCTGGGGGAAATAGCGCATCAACAAGGTGAACAGGTCGTCCACGTCGCTGTTGAACAGCAGGGTCACGTCGGTGCCCTGGTTGAGGTACCACAGCAGCCAGGCGTTATCGTGTTGGCCGATTCCCGGGGTTTTCCATAAGTCGCTGTCGGTGACGACTGTCACACGGCCTTGCCCGAGATTGAGTTGCATCAGGTGGCTGGACCTGGCGCTGTTGGCGGAAAACTGGGCCAGGTGCTTGGGGTCGGTGAGATTGAAGTCGGTATCGAAGCTGAAATACGCCGGGGCGGTTTCATTGTCGACATAGAGCTTGGTCAGGTCCGGTTTTTTCTGTTTGCGTGCCGGAGCGGGTTGCTCGGATTCGTCGCTCAAGGTCTGCTGGATATGCAGGCGGTCGAGCAGCAGATCGCCGCTTTTAGCGGTTTCTTCATCCCACAGCGCTTCGGCCACCACCAGCAGGTGGCCACCGGACTTTGCCCAGTCCAGCAGTTGATCCACCTGGCGCGGGGTCATGTTGTCGCGTTCGCCCAGCAGCAACAGGCTGCGGCCTCTGGGGGGCAGATCGGAGAGCCGTTCAAGGCCGCTGGCACGCTCCACCGCCAGGCCTTGCTGGCGCAGAAAGTGTTCGGCCGCCAGGTAGGGATTGCCCAATGCTTCGGGGGAAGGGCCGCGATCCACCACTTCGTCATAAGGCATTGCCTTGTGCCACACATACAGGCCGCCCGCCCCCAGCAGGCAAGCAAGCAGCAACCCCACCCACAGCAATGGCCGCTTCATCGGGCGACTCCCGAACTGAACAGGGTGCGCCAATCGTTGCACAACTGCTGCTGTACCACCGCGGGCGGAAGGCGGTGCCCGTAGGCGAGGTTTTGCCAGTGCCGGGTCAATTCGTCGCTGAATGCCAGCAATTGTGGTTGTTGCAAGCGTTGAACGCGTTCCAGGACCTGGCCTTCGGTGTCGGCGGTTTTCAGTGGCAGGTTGAAGTCGTGCAGTAACCGGCTGAGCAGCCCGCGATACAACAGGCCCAGTGCTTCCCTGGGGTGGTTGGGCCATAGTCGCTCGGCGGCGCTGGCAATGTCATCGGGCAGGGTTTCGGCGCCCAGCTCCAGGCCGAACAGTTGGGTGGGTGTCGGTTTGGCGAGCTTGGGTTGGCGTGGCCCGCGCCGGCTGACAAAGGTGCGCAGCCACTCGCGATAACGCCAGGCGAGCAACGCCACGCCGCCCGCCAACAGACTCCACAGCAGCACCTCCAGGCCTTGGGCGAGGTGCTTGAAGGCGTCGCTGTTGAAGTTGTCCAGCAGTGCTTGCAGCCAGGCCGGTAGTTTGCCGTCACCGCGTGCCTGGGGCTTGGTGTTGGGTTTTTCGTCAGCAAAGCGATAGCGCGTGACGGTTTCCGGATTTTTGAACGGAGGCTTGTCCAGCAGCGCCTTGATCGATTGGCTGGCGGATTGGGGGGTGACTTGCCGGGTGGGGGGCGAGTCATCGGCCATCGCGGGTCGGCCCAGCGGCAGCAGCATCAGCCCGATCACCAGCAGTAGCAACGGGGCCGCGCTGCTCAGGCGCTGGCGCAGGCGGCGAAAAACCAGCTCAAGGTCCCACGCTTCCAGCACGGTGCGACGGTTGAGGTAGAGGCTGAAGCCACAGGCGACGTAGATCGGTTCCCAGAACACCAGGACCAGCGCGTAGAAGGCGTTGCTCAGGTGTTCCAGCCACAACCCCTCCGGGCCGGTTGCCAGGGCCAGCCGTTGCCAGTCCCAATCCAGTTCAACCTGCTGGGGGATGAACAGATAGAACAGCGCCATGCAGCCGAACCACAGGCCGATTTCCAGGTGTACACCGAGCGTGGTCAACCAGCGCGCCGCGCCGGCGTTGTGTTGTTGCAGCACGCCCAGGCGTTTTTGGCGTGCCTGACCATCCAGGCCTTCGAGTTGGCTGACCGGCATCAAAAAGCTGCGGCTCAGGCTCAGTCGCCGCCAGGTCAGGCTGGCCAGGAGTTGGCCCTTGAGCAGGCGCGGCCAGTGACGCACGGCCTGTTTCAGGCTGGGCGTCTCGCCAAACAGGGCCTTGGACAGGATATACAGGGGCAGTCGGTCGAAGGCCGGCTTCAACCACCAGAACACAAACAAGGCCGTGGACGGGTATTGCCACAACAGAACGCTAAGCGCGATGAATATCGGCAGGCTCACCAGCGCCCAACTGGCCATCAGCAGCAGTCGGTGTTCCTGGGCCATTAACACGCCCAGGTCCATGGCTTCCCATGATGTTCGCGGGCGAATCACTACGCTGGCATCACTCAGGCGCATGGCGAGTCCGTCCGGCAAGGGTCAGGTAGGCGGCCACCAGTAGCCAGAGCCCCGCGCCCACCAGGTATTTGACCCAAGGCGCGATCGCGGTGGTGGAAGACCAGTAGGCTTCGATAAATGCTGCGATCAGCAGGAACAGCATGACGCCGCAGAGCATCTGCACGCTTTTACGTGCCGCCAGCCGCAGGGATTCACCGCGTGTCAGGTGCCCCGGAGCGATCAACGCCCAGCCCAACTGCAAGCCTGCCGCGCCAGCCAGGGCAATTGCGCTGAGTTCGAAGGCACCGTGGCCGATGACAAACGACCAGAAGGTCTGGCCGTAGCCGATTTCAGTGAGGTGCCCGGAGATCGCACCGATGATCAGGCCGTTGAATATCAGAAAGAACACGCTGCCCAGGCCGAACAGCAAGCCCGCGGCAAAGGTCTGGAAGGCGATGCCGATGTTGTGCATCACGTAGTAGCCGAACATCATCCAGTCTTCACTGGATGCACGTTCGGCGACGCGGCCCAGGCGACTGGCGTCCGGGTCGTACATGCTATGCATCTCGGCCACCTGCTGGGGGCTGACGACGCTGTAGATCAGTTCGGGAAACAGGTACACCAGCAGCGCAATACCCACCAGGCTGCCGAAGAACAGCAGGCTGGCGATCAACACGAAGCGCCACTGTTCACGCACCAGCCGGGGGAAACCGGCCAGCAGGAAAGCCAATACGTTCGCACCCAATTGGCTGCGGTGGCGATACAGCTGTTGGTGGCCGCGCAGGGCCAGTTGTTGCAGCGGGTCCACCAGGTAACTGCTGTAGCCGCGCTCCTGGGCCATGGCCAGGTGCTGGCACAGGCGTCGATACTGATGAGGGAAATCAGCCAGCTCAGCGGCCTTGGCCTTGCCTTGTTCCAACTGCGTCAGTTGTTCGGCGAACGCTTGCCATTGGGGCTGATGACGGCTTTCGAACAGGCTCTGTTTCATGTCGGCCCCAGCAAGCCACGGGCCACGCCGTTGAGCTGCTCGACAGCGCGAGCCGGGGACACCTGCAGGGGCGTGGCGAGGATCGAGGCCAGTTCCTGTACTCGCTCGGCGGACAGTTCGCCCTGGCGCTCGGCGAAATTGAGGATGGCGCGCTGTTCGCTCAGGTCCAGGGCAAATGGCAGGCGCAGGGCAGGGGCCTGCGGCACCTTGGGGCGTGCCAATGGCAGTTCGCGGTAGACCACCAGCGTGCCGGCCGCCAGATCACCGAGCCGTTTGAAGTTAGGGTGCTGCAGGCAACTGATGGCGCCGAGGAAGTAGCCGAACGGCAGCATATCGACAAAGCGCAGCAGGTTGCGGATGAGTGAGGCCGACCAGCCGATGGGCGTGCCGTCATCCTGTACCACGCGCATCCCCATGACCTGCTTGCCCGGCGAGCAGCCCTGGTTGAGTACTTCAAACAGCACCATGTACCACCAACTGACCAGGAACAGCAGCAATGAGCCCAGCCCTATGCCGATGTTGCCGAGCAGGGCCAACGGAACCAGCAGGATGCCCATGAGCAACCCGCGCACGCCCAGGTCGAAGGCGAAGGCCAGTGCACGTGGCAGCAGGCCAGCCGGGCGCAAGGGCAGGTCGATGCCCTCCGGGGTCTCGATCTGGTAACGGGTATCCAATGGAGCTGATGGCATCGCGATCCTTGGCAGCGCAGAGCGGTTGGAAGACACGGATGCTAGCAGTGTCGGCGATGGAAGCAACCATTCAAGGTTTTGCTGGATGTTTATACAGTTGAACTGGCGCTGGCCTCAGGCACCTTCCAGCGCCTAGACTTCGTCGATCTTCAGCACAGGAATAGCCCGTGACCACTCTTTTCTGGTACGACTATGAAACCACCGGCATCAACCCGCGCAGCGATCGCCCCCTCCAGGTCGCCGGTATTCGCACCGATGTCGACCTCAACGAGGTTGGCCCGCCGGTCAACCTGTATTGCCAACCCAGCGACGATATCCTGCCCCATCCGGCGGCCTGTGCGATCACCGGCATCACCCCGCGCATGCTGGCGGAAAAGGGCTTGGCCGAAGCCGATTTCATGACGCGGGTGCATGCCGAACTGGCGGTCCCCGGTACCTGTGGGGTGGGTTACAACACCCTGCGGTTTGACGATGAAATGACCCGTTACAGCCTCTATCGCAATTTCTTCGACCCTTACGCGCGTGAATGGCAGGGCGGTAACAGCCGCTGGGACTTGATCGATGTGATGCGTACCGCCTACGCGCTGCGCCCGGAGGGAATCGTCTGGCCCGAGCAGGATGGGCGTGTCACCCTCAAGCTGGAGCGTTTGACCGAGGCCAACGGGATCGCCCATGGCCAGGCCCACGATGCGTTGTCCGACGTGCGCGCGACCATTGCCCTGGCCCGATTGGTCCGTGAAAAACAGCCCAGGTTGTACGACTGGCTATTCCAATTGCGCAGCAAGCAACGGGTGATGGACCAGGTGCGGCTGCTGCAACCGATGGTGCATATCTCCGGGCGCTTTTCAGCCGAGCGCCATTTCCTCGGCGTCGTACTACCGCTGGCCTGGCACCCGCGCAATCGCAACGCGTTGATCGTCTGTGACCTGGGCCTTGATCCGCAAGGGCTGCTGGACCTCGACGCCAATACCTTGCGTCAGCGCCTCTACACCCGTCGTGATGATCTGGCCGCAGGCGAGTTACCGGTACCGCTCAAGTTGTTGCATATCAACCGCTGCCCGGTGGTGGCGCCATTGAATGTGCTGCGGGCGCAAGACCGTGAACGACTGCAATTGGATATGGACGCTTATCAGGCGCGGGCGCTGCGGCTAACTGACGCACAGGAAGTTTGGCGCGACAAGTTGGCGGAGATTTATGCCGAGGAAGATTTTGCACCGAGTTCGGACCCGGAGCAGCAGCTCTATGATGGTTTTATCGGCGACCGCGATCGTCGTTTGTGCGAACAAGTCCGCGCGGCAGAGCCGGCGCAATTGGCGCGGCAGCAGTGGCCCTTTGATGATCAGCGTTTGCCGGAATTATTATTTCGCTACCGTGCGCGCAACTTTCCTGCAACCTTGAACAGCGAGGAGCAACAACGCTGGAAACTTTTCTGTCAGCAACGCTTGTCAGATGGCGAATGGGGTGCACCCAATACCTTGGAGGCATTTAAACGTGCTCGTATTGAATTGGCTGTTAGTGCCACGCCGTTTCAGCGTCAGGTGCTGGATCAATGGCAGGAGTATGCTGACTCTTTAGCCGTTCGGTTCAATCTGTAATCAGGCAATTGCAGATTATTCAGACAATAAAAAACGCCAGCAAGCTGGCGTTTTTCGTCTGTCGCGTATCAGGCAAGAGCCTGGCGAGGCTTAGCCCAGCAGGGTAGCCCAGCCTTCAACCACGTCACCGCCCCACTTGGCTTTCCACTCTTTCAGCGTCTTGTGGTTGCCACCTTTGGTTTCAATCACTTCGCCGTTGTGCGGGTTTTTGTATTGCTTGACCTTGCGGGCACGCTTGGTGCCGGTAGTTTTCACTGCGCCGCGCGGTGCTTTAACTTTAGACTCTGGATCCAGCAGCGCGATGATGTCACGCAGGGATTTGGAGTATTCACCCATCAGGGTACGCAGTTTGCCTTCGAATTCCAGCTCGGTTTGCAGTTTGTCGTCTTGGGACAGATTCTTCAAACGGGCTTGCAGCTCTTTGATAGCTTCTTCGGTGGCACGGTATTCGTTGATCAGGGACATGTGGACTACCTTATGTAGAGCGCTGATTGACAGGGATAGTGGCCCAATAATAGTCAGGCTATTTCCCCAAGTAAACATTTAAGGGAACATTTATGTGAATTACTTTGAATGTTTGTGGCAAATCTATGCAAACGAGTTAATTAGTAGCGGGTATGGGCAAAGACTACCTGCTTAATTTCCGCTAACTGCCTGAGCGTGCCGATGCACATGCATATAGCGGTGGTAAAACCCTACGTTATTAAGGGGTGTGGTCAAGGCGAGGGCAGAATAAGCGTCAACGGATACTGCAGTTTTTCTGCGTAATCGCTAGAATGACCGCCTTTGCGAAGTTCTGGAGTTCCCCCCTAATGCACACTTTTCGGCTGGTGATCGCTTGCCCGGACCGGGTTGGCATCGTTGCCAAAGTCAGTAACTTTCTGGCCTCCCACAACGGCTGGATCACCGAGGCGAGCCATCACTCGGACAATCTCAGCGGTTGGTTCTTCATGCGCCACGAAATCCGTGCCGATACGCTGCCCTTTGGCCTTGAGGCGTTTCGCGAGGCGTTTGCGCCGATCGCCGAAGAGTTTTCGATGATCTGGCACATCAGCGATACCGAGCAGAAAAAACGTGTGGTGTTGATGGCCAGCCGTGAATCGCACTGCCTGGCGGACTTGCTGCACCGCTGGCACAGCGACGAGCTGGACTGTGAGATCGCCTGCGTGATCTCCAACCACGACGACCTGCGTAGCATGGTCGAGTGGCATGGCATCCCGTACTACCATGTGCCGGTCAACCCGCAGGACAAGGAACCGGCGTTCGCCGAGGTGTCCCGCCTGGTCAAGCAGCATGAAACCGACGTCGTGGTGCTGGCGCGCTACATGCAGATCCTGCCGCCGGAACTGTGCCGCGAATACGCCGGCAAGGTGATCAACATTCACCACAGCTTCCTGCCGTCGTTTGTCGGTGCCAAACCGTACCACCAGGCTTCCCTGCGTGGCGTGAAGTTGATTGGCGCAACGTGCCATTACGTCACCGAAGAACTGGACGCCGGCCCGATCATCGAGCAGGACGTGGTGCGTGTCAGCCACAGCGACAGTATTGATGACATGGTGCGCTTCGGCCGTGACGTCGAGAAAATGGTCCTGGCCCGTGGTCTGCGCTATCACTTGGAAGACCGCGTGCTGGTACACGGCAACAAAACAGTCGTGTTCTGATCAACGCGTTTTGATTGAAGAATGAAGGGCCTGGGCGTTAAATCGTCCCAGGCCTTTTTTCATTGATCTGCCCAGCAGGACAAGCCCATGACCGATCCACTCGATAAAGCTACGTCCAGGGCGCCAGCTACGTTGGGCGAGGGGTGTCTGAGTCGCTATGACCCGGATGAGCTGGAGGCCGAGGATGGTACTGACTTTCCTGGGGCAGCCCAATTGTGGGACGAGTTGCAGAAACGGCCGGCGTCCCCTGAAACAGACGCTTGAGCAGCGGCCTGCCGAGCATCAGCAGAAACACCGGCCCACCGGCCAGCAGATAGAAATAGTAGGTCACCGCCCGCCAGATCAGAATCGCCGCCGCTGCGCTGGATTTGCCCAGCCAGGGCGCCAGCAAGGCCGCTGACGTCAACTCCGCCGCACCGGCCCCGCCGGGCATAAGGCTGAACTGGCCCGCCGTCAGCGACAGCATCTGGATCAGGAAACTCCAGGCCCACTGCACATCGCCTCCCAACCCTTGCACCGCAAGGTAAAGCACGCTGTAGCGCAGTATCCAATGCAGGCTGGTCAAGGCAAACACGGCGGACAGGGTGCGCCACGGCAATTTCAGCGTTTGGGTAAATGCCGCCAGGAAGCGCAATACTTTGCGCGCCCAGCGCCGGCGAGTCGCGGCGCTTACCTTGCATCGCTGGAGCAAGGTGCCGCTCAGCCGTATCAGGCGGCGATGAAAGCGCACCAGCAGCACAGCGCTGAACACTGCGCCCACCATCGATGCCGCACTGAGCCCCAACAGCCACTCCAGGCGTGGGCTGAGGCTGTGGAACACTGCGTACAACGCGATCCCCACCAGTGCGCAGAAAAAAAACAGCAAGTCGCTCAACTGATCCATGGCGAACACCGCGCTGCCATGGGCCGGACGTATGCCGTTGCGCGCCAGCAGGACCATCAGTGTCAGTGGCCCGCCGCTACCTCCGGGCGTGGCGCACATGGCGAATTCGGTCGATATCACCACGCCCAGGCTGTTGAGTCGCCCCAGTTGGCCGCGTTGCTCGCCCAGTAATAAGCGGATACGCACGCTGTTGATCAGCCAGCACAGGATAATCATGCCGAACATCAGCGACAGTTGGGGCAGCGGGAATTGCTTCAGGCGCGTAACGGTTTCGCCACCTCCCAGCCACACGGGAATCGCCAGCGCCAGCAGCAGGCCCAGCAGCAGCCAGATCACCCGGCTCATGGCTGGGTGGCCAGCCAAGCGGCCTTGGTCAGTGGTGTGCGTCCGGCGTTGAGCAGGCGTTGTAGGGTTTCAAGCCAGTAGCGGCGGGAAAATTCGTGGCGCATGTCCACCGGGTGCAGCCCCAGGCGAATCACCGGGGCCGCCTGCCAGCGCTGTTCCCGTCGGTCGCTGAGACACTTGGACAGACCTCGGCGCCAGGCACTGCGCGCACTCCACACCAGCCCCGGGGCGTTGACCGGCGTGAAGTCGGGTAGCCGGTACAGATGCTGCGGGTCGCTGGTGTAGGTCAGCGGCAATTGGCGCAGTGCCTGGCGGGTGCCGCGGCTCATCAGCCAGGCGGGAGCGACAAAGCCTTGCAGCGGCCAGTCGTAGCGACGGAATACCGCGATGCCATCGCTGATACGCTGCAGCGCCTGATCCTGGCGCAGTTGGTAGAACTCACCCTCATGGGTATACAGGCGCCGCATGAACCAGGCTTTGGGGGTGCGCGGAGCCGGTTGATCGTCGCAATGGTAGTAGCCGTGCAAGGTCAGCTCATCGCCCTTGGCCACGCGGCTGTCCAGCAGACGGCGAAAGTCGCCATGGGCGGTCAGGGGGGCATGATGATGAAACTCCGGCACCACCAGCCAGGTGATGGGCACGCCGCCCAACGCGTCGACGGCTGCGACGAATGGGTGGTAGTCGGCCCAGGTCTGCGGCGCTACATCGTGCAGCACCAGCAGCACCGAGCGCTCATCCATGGGCGAGCATCGGCTTGTGGCTGCCCAGCACCGCATAATAGTGCGTCAACAGGCTGTCGACGACCGTCTCCCAGGCGTAATGCTGTTCGACATGACGCCGAGCCTGCTCGCCCAGGCGACGGCTGTCGGCACCGAACAGCTCGCGCACCGCATCGGCCATGGCCCGTGGATTATTGGGCGTACACAGTAGGCCGCAGCGCTCGTCAATGATCTCGGTAAATGCGCCGGCCGCCACGGCGACCACCGGTATGCCGCAGGCCATGGCCTCCAGTATTACCAGGCCGAAGGTTTCCTGATCGCCGCCATGCAGCAGCGCGTCGGCGCTGGCCATCAGCCGGGCGACATGCTGGGCGGGGCGGAACCCATCGATCACGGTGACGTTGTCCGGCACGCTGGCCGGCATGCCGGAGCCCACCAACAGCAAGTGGTAGTTGTCCCCCAGGCGTTTCATGCAGTTGAGCAGCAGCGGCAGGTTTTTTTCCTTGGAACCGCGCCCGGCGAAGATCAGCAGCCGGGTATCCGCGGCGATCCCCAGTTCGGCGCGCAAGCCCGGGTCGCGGACGTCCGGACAGAACGTCTGCAGGTCGACCCCCAGCGGCTGCACGAAGACATTATTCACCCCAAGCCCGATGAGCTTGTCAGCCATCACTTGGCTGGGCGCCAGTACCCGGTCGAAATTCCCATAGAGTTTGCTGACGTAGGCTTCAGCGTTCGGGGTAAACCACGACCCCATGCGGTTACTCACCAGCAGCGGCAGATCCGAGTGATAAAAACCAATGACGGGCACATCCAGTTGGCGTCGTGCATCCAGCGCCGCCCAGGCGGTCAGGTAGGGGTCGCCGACTTCGATCAGATCGGGCTGTAAATCGTGCAGGACATTTCGCCAAGGCGCGAGCCGAAGGGGGAAGCGGTAGCCTTTGCCGAAGGGGAGGGCGGGGGCCGGCACCTTGAATATCCCATCCCGTTCGCTCAAGTGCGCGCCGGGGACCAACAGGCTGTGGCGAATGCCGGGCTTGAGCGTCAGACGCCGGTGCTTGGCGTCGAGATAAGTGCGTACGCCACCGCTGGCGGGGGCGTAGAACATGGTGATGTCCGCGATATGCACGATGAACATTCCTCCGATCCGTAGCTCTCCTTACGTGGACCTGAGGTAATGATAGATGTTCGATCGGAATTGGGGGCGCGCGCGCTCAAGTTGATAAAGGTCAATGTGGGCGCAAGGCGGACCTGTGCTCCCACAAGGTTCTGTGGTGTCGGTCAGATACGGAAACTGCCCACCAGATGCTTCAGCCGTGCCGCCTGCTGTTCCAGGTCGGCGCAGGCGCGCAGGGTCGATTGCAGGTTTTCCACGCCTTCTTGATTGAGTGTGTTGATCTCGGTGATGTCCATGTTGATCGACTCGACCACCGAGGTCTGCTCCTCGGTGGCGGTGGCGACCGACTGGTTCATCCCATCGATCTCGCCGATGCGCTGGGTCACGCTGTTCAGGCGTTCGCCGGCCAGGTTGGCGATTTCCACGCTGTCGAGGCTGTGGCGCTGGCTTTCGCTCATGGTACTGACCGAATCCCGGGCGCCGACTTGCAGCTCCTCGATCATCGTTTGCACCTGTTGTGCCGATTCCTGGGTGCGGTGCGCCAGGTTACGCACTTCGTCGGCCACCACCGCAAACCCACGTCCGGCTTCCCCGGCGCGCGCCGCCTCGATGGCGGCGTTGAGCGCCAGCAGGTTGGTTTGCTGAGAGATGCTGGTGATCACTTCGAGGATTTGCCCGATATTCACCGTTTTGCTGTTAAGTGCTTCGATGTTGCTGCTGGAAGCGCTGATCATCGCGGACAACTGGGTCATTGCCTTGATATTGCGTTCAACCACCTGCTGACCGTCTTCGGCCAAGTGCCGCGCATCGCTGGCCTGGTTCGAGGCTTGTGCGGCGTTACGCGCGATTTCCTGGGCGGCGGCCCCCAATTGGTTGATGGCCGCGGCGACGCTGTTGGTGCGGTTGGCCTGCTCGTCGGAGTTGATCATCGACGAGTTGGACGCGCTGACCACCCGCAGGGCGACTTCATTGACCTGCCCGGTGGCCGAGGACACTTCGCGGATCGACGTATGAATCCGCTCCACGAAGCGGTTGAACGCATTACCCAGGATGCCAAATTCGTCGTGATTCTGGATGCTCAGGCGACGGGTCAGGTCGCCCTCGCCATCGGCGATGTCCTGCATGGCGCGAGTCATCACGTGCAGCGGTTGCATCAGCACTCGGATCAGCATGCCGAGCAAGGCGATGATGATTACCACGGCAATGATCGTGGCGATGATCGCCGAGGTGCGGAATTCGCTGAGCATGGCGAAGGAGGTGGCTTTATCCACGGAAATACCAAGGTACCAGTTCACCGACGGCAGGCCCTTGATCGGTGTAAAGGTCACGATGTTGTCCTTGCCGTTGGCCTCGACTTCACTGAAGTCGCTGCTGATCTTCGGCGTGTGTTTCGGGTAGACGTCGGCCAGGGTTTTCATCACCAGGTTTTTGTCCGGGTGGACCAGCACCTTGCCGTCGGCGCTGACCAGGAACGCGTAGCCCATGCCGCCGAAGTTCAGCGCGCCGATGTTGTCCACCAGGGTTTGCAGGCTCAGGTCGCCGCCGACCACGCCGATGCTCTGGCTACCCTGGGCGCTGGGGGTCGCGATGGAAATGATCAATTGCCCCGTCGCGGCATCGATATAGGGTTCGGTCAGGGTCGAACCATTGCTGCTCTGGGCGCCTTTGTACCAAGGACGAACGCGTGGGTCGAAACCGTCCGGCATCTTGGTGTCGGGGCGGATAGTGAACGCGCCCTGGCTGTCGCCCACGTAGGTTGCCATGAACGAGGAGGTCAGGGCTTTCTGTTCCAGCAGGCTGGCGACCACCTTGGGGTCGGGATTGATCGCAATATTTTGTGCCGCGTTTTCCACCAGGACAATGCGCCCGGTGAGCCAGGTTTGAATGTTGCTGGCAGTGACATCACCCATTTCATGCAGGTAATTGTTGAGATCTTCGCGAATTGCGTTGCGTTGCAGGTAGTCGTTATAAAGCGTAAACAGCGCGAAGGCGGCGATGACGATAAGGGAGGCAGCAAGCAGGATTTTGTGGCTGAAGCGCAGGTTTTTATTCATGGCCTGAAGGGTCCGCTAAGGTCTTAATATCCAAAACGCGTCCTTATGGGATGCGCAGAATGGTAGCGTCAAAAAAGGTGTGATATTTCTGGCGATAGCCCTGTGAGGTCCCTGTAGGAGCTGTCTGACCTGTTTTTAGACTTTGTGGGTCTTACATTGATGTGTATCGACCTTGCGGCACGAAAGATTAACCATAGGTGACGAAATGCCTGACTCCACGCAACTCCTTATCGGCGCCGGCCTTGATGGCCAGCCCATCGCCCAGGCCATGCGCCTGGCCAATCGTCACGGGTTGGTTGCCGGTGCCACGGGCACTGGCAAGACCGTCACCCTGCAACGCCTGGCAGAAGCGTTCAGCGATGCGGGCGTGGCGGTATTCGCCGCGGATATCAAGGGCGACCTTTGTGGTCTCGGCGCTGCGGCCAACCCCCAGGGCAAGGTGGCCGAGCGCATCGCCGGCATGCCTTTCCTGAATTACACGGCCAAGGCGTATCCGGTCACGCTGTGGGATATTCACGGTGAGTCCGGTCATCCATTGCG
This sequence comes from Pseudomonas sp. GV105, assembly GCF_003058185.1. Classification (NCBI taxonomy): domain Bacteria; kingdom Pseudomonadati; phylum Pseudomonadota; class Gammaproteobacteria; order Pseudomonadales; family Pseudomonadaceae; genus Pseudomonas; species Pseudomonas sp. GV105. The sequence goes on along the minus strand of NZ_QBUF01000003.1, from coordinate 145,313 downwards.
TACCACCATCAGTGAAATGGGGCCGTTGCTGCTCGGCAGCCTGCTGGAGCTCACCGACAGCCAGCAGTCAGCGTTGTATGCCGCCTTCAAGGTGGCGGACCGCGAAGGCCTGTTACTGCTGGATTTGAAGGACCTCAAGGCGCTGCTCAATCACTTGCGCTACCACCCGGAACTGCTGGGTGAAGATGCGGCGCTGATGACCACCGGCTCCAGCCAGGCGCTGTTGCGGCGCCTGGCGGTGCTGGAGCAGCAGGGCGCGGAAGCGTTGTTCGGCGAGCCAGCGCTGCAGCTCGAGGATATTTTGCAACCCGCCAGCGATGGTCGCGGGCGTATCCACCTGCTCGACGCCAGCCGCCTGGTCCACGAAGCCCCCAAGGTGTACGCAACCTTCCTTTTATGGCTGCTGGCTGAACTGTTCGAGCAGTTGCCCGAACGCGGCGATGCCGATAAACCACTGCTGGCGCTGTTTTTCGACGAAGCGCACTTATTGTTTGCCGATACCCCCAAGGCCTTGCAGGACCGCCTCGAACAGGTGGTGCGGTTGATTCGCTCGAAAGGCGTGGGTGTGTATTTCGTCACGCAATCGCCCGGGGACTTGCCTGACAGCGTGTTGGCGCAACTTGGCTTGCGTATCCAGCATGGCCTGCGCGCATTCACCACCAAAGAGCAGAAATCACTGCGCGCGGTGGCGGATGGTTTTCGGCCCAATCCGACATTTGATGCGTTGTCGGTCCTGACAGAGCTGGGCACCGGTGAAGCACTGGTGGGCACTTTGCAGGAAAAGGGCACGCCGGAAGTCGTCCAGCGCGTGTTGGTCGCGCCACCGCAATCGCGGATCGGCCCGCTCAGCGACGCCGAACGCGCCGCCCTGATTGCCAGTTCGCCGTTGCAGGGCCGCTATGACAAGCCGATTGACCGCGAATCGGCCTATGAAGTGCTGATGGCGCGCAAGGCGTTGGGCCCGGCCGAAGCCGAAGAAGCCAAGCCGGTGAGCGAAGAGCCGAGCTTTACCGACAGAGCCGGCGCATTCCTCGGGACTGCGGCCGGCAAGGCGCTCAAGTCAGCCATGCAACAGGCCGCCAATCAGGTGGGGCGCCAATTGGTGCGGGGCTTGCTGGGGTCGTTGCTGGGCGGCAGCAAGCGTAGATAGCCGATCAGGCTTTGGGCTTGGCGTGCGCGGCGAGGCGTTCCAGCGCCGCGCGTAAACCCGGATCGCTGATGCCGTCGGCCGTTGCCTGAATGGTTTCGGCCGCATTCGCCGATAAATCCATGGTGTGCCCCGCCGCGCCTTGCGGAACGGTCGGCGGTTGCACCTTGAATTGGATACGCGTCAGGCTGGCAAACTCGTCAAACGCCATTAATTGTCGCTGCAAGCGTTTTTGCTGATAGCGCAAGCGTGTCGCCCAATGGCCGTCTGTGACAATAAGCAGCAGGTTGCCCTCGCGCCACGAGGCGACATGGCAATGTTCCCGCGCTGCCGGTTGCAATTGGCTTTCAACCAGGCGTTGCAGGTGGCCCAGGCGTTGCGCATGGCTGAAGATGGCTTTCAACGGCTTGGCTTCGCGAAGCAACACGCTGGGCGCGCGGGCTGTAAGAGGGCGAAACGCCATGATCAGACACCTTAAGTAACAGAGCCGCCATCTTAGCAGAAAGCGCCTGTGGACCCCCAGGCAATGCATTGGCGGGGCTTTATCTGCGAAATCAATGCACTCCATGGGTTGAAGTTCCGGTAAAAGCCCTTATTTTAAATGAGCCCTCTCACGGGCTCATGCCTGCATTGGGGAACAACGCCACTTTCCTCACCCACGATTCCGGGTAGAATGCGCGTTCGCATGCGCCCGTGAGGGCCGCTCGGGCCACTCACGGTGCGCCCTCCATCCCTATGTGTGGAAGAACCTGCCGATATGTTTGCGCCTTTGTTAAAGAAACTTTTTGGAAGCAAGAATGAGCGCGAAGTCAAACGCATGCTCAAGACGGTGCAGCTGGTCAATGCCTTCGAAGAGCAGATGGTTGCCCTTTCGGACGAGCAATTGCGCGCCAAGACCGAAGAGTTCAAGGCCCGCATAGCCAAAGGTGAAACCCTCGACAAGTTGCTTCCCGAAGCCTTCGCGGTCGCCCGTGAAGCCGGTAAGCGTGTCATGGGCATGCGCCACTTCGACGTCCAGCTGATCGGCGGCATGACCTTGCATGAAGGCATGATTGCCGAAATGCGTACCGGTGAAGGCAAGACCCTGGTGGCGACCCTGGGTGTTTACCTCAACGCGCTGTCCGGCAAGGGCGTGCACGTTGTGACGGTGAACGACTACCTGGCCCGCCGTGACGCCAACTGGATGCGCCCGCTGTATGAATTCCTCGGCCTGACCGTCGGCGTCGTGACGCCGTTCCAGCCGCCGGAAGAGAAGCGTGCGGCCTATGCTGCCGACATCACCTACGGCACCAACAACGAATTCGGTTTCGACTACCTGCGCGACAACATGGCGTTCAGCATGGAAGAAAAATTCCAGCGCGAACTCAACTTTGCCGTGATCGACGAAGTCGACTCCATCCTCATCGACGAAGCCCGTACCCCGCTGATCATCTCCGGCCAGGCCGAAGACAGCTCGCGCCTGTACACCGAGATCAACAAGTTGATCCCGCGCCTGGAGCAGCACATCGAGGAAGTGGAAGGCGTGGTGACCAAAGAAGGTCACTTCACCATCGACGAGAAGACCCGTCAGGTCGAACTCAACGAAGCCGGCCACCAGTTCGTCGAAGACATGCTGACCCAGATCGGCCTGCTGGCCGAGGGCGAAAGCCTGTACTCGGCCCATAACCTGGGCCTGCTGACCCACGTGTATGCCGGCCTGCGCGCGCACAAGCTGTTCCATCGCAACGTCGAATACATCGTCCAGGACGGCCAGGTCGTTCTGGTTGACGAACACACCGGGCGTACCATGCCGGGTCGTCGTCTGTCCGAAGGCCTGCACCAGGCCATCGAGGCCAAGGAAGTGCTCAACATCCAGGCCGAAAGCCAGACGTTGGCTTCCACCACCTTCCAGAACTACTTCCGTCTGTACAACAAACTGTCCGGCATGACCGGTACGGCCGACACCGAAGCGTTCGAATTCCACCAGATCTACGGTCTGTCGGTTGTGGTCATCCCGCCGAACAAACCGCTGGCGCGTAAAGACTTCAACGACCTGGTGTTCCTGACCGCCGAAGAGAAATACGCGGCGATCATCAACGACATCAAGGACGGCATGGCCCAGGGGCGTCCGATCCTGGTGGGTACCGCGACGATCGAAACGTCCGAGCACGTGTCCAACCTGCTCAACAAGGAAGGCATCGAGCACAAGGTCCTCAACGCCAAGTTCCACGAAAAAGAAGCCGAGATCATCGCCCAGGCCGGTCGCCCCGGCGCACTGACCATCGCTACCAACATGGCCGGTCGTGGTACCGACATCCTGTTGGGCGGCAACTGGGAAGTGGAAGTGGCTTCCCTGGACAACCCGACTCCCGAGCAGATCGCCCAGATCAAAGCCGACTGGCAGAAACGCCACCAGGCGGTGCTGGAGTCCGGCGGCCTGCAGGTGATTGCGTCCGAGCGTCACGAATCGCGCCGTATCGACAACCAGCTGCGTGGTCGTGCCGGTCGTCAGGGTGACGCCGGTTCCAGCCGTTTCTACCTGTCCCTGGAAGACAGCCTGATGCGTATCTTCGCCTCGGATCGGGTGAAGAACTTCATGAAAGCCCTGGGCATGCAGTCCGGTGAAGCGATCGAGCACCGCATGGTGACCAACGCGATCGAGAAGGCCCAGCGCAAGGTCGAAGGCCGCAACTTCGACATTCGTAAGCAACTGCTCGAGTTCGATGACGTCAACAACGAACAGCGTAAAGTGATCTATCACATGCGTAACACGTTGCTGGCCGCCGACAACATTGGCGAGACCATCGCCGATTTCCGTCAGGACGTGCTCAACGCCACCGTCAGCGCACACATTCCGCCACAGTCCCTGCCAGAACAATGGGATGTTGCTGGCCTGGAAGCCGCGTTGAAGAGCGACTTCGGTGTCGACTTGCCGGTTCAGCAGTGGCTGGACGAAGACGATCACCTGTACGAAGAAACCCTGCGCGAGAAGCTGATGACCGAGCTGCTGGCCGCGTACAACGAGAAAGAAGAGCAGGCGAGTGCCGAAGCGCTGCGCACTTTCGAGAAACAAATCGTACTGCGCGTGCTGGACGACCTGTGGAAAGACCACCTGTCGACCATGGATCACCTGCGTCACGGTATCCACTTGCGTGGCTACGCCCAGAAGAACCCGAAGCAGGAGTACAAGCGCGAGTCGTTCACGCTGTTCTCCGAACTGCTGGATTCGATCAAGCGCGATTCGATTCGCGTGCTGTCCCACGTTCAGGTGCGTCGCGAAGACCCGGTCGAGGAAGAAGCGCGCCTGCGTGAGGAAGCCGAGGCACTGGCGGCGCGCATGCAGTTCCAGCATGAGGAAGCGCCAGGTCTTGAAGCGCCTGAGGTCTTGGGCGAAGAGGTCGATGTGGCCCTGGCTCAGACTCCGGTGCGCAACGAGCAGAAGCTGGGCCGTAACGAGCTGTGCTGGTGCGGTTCGGGCAAGAAGTTCAAACACTGCCACGGCGAAATCAACTAAGATTTTCGCCTGACGCTGCAACACCCCGCGCCGCGACCGGCATCAGCCGTCGCGGCGTTTTGCCATTAATTCCCACCGTCGAACGCGACGGCACAGACATCATCTATTTTTAAGGAGCGCATTCATGGCTGTTGGTCTTGGTCCTTTGCCCACATTGCACCCGGTTGCCGGTTTTGAACTCGGTATCGCTTCGGCCGGCATCAAACGCCCGGGGCGCAAGGATGTCGTGGTGATGCGCTGTGCTGAAGGCTCGACCGTCGCCGGTGTGTTCACCCTCAACGCCTTCTGCGCCGCGCCGGTTATCCTGGCCAAGCAGCGCGTGGCCGGTCCGATTCGTTACCTGCTGACCAACACCGGCAATGCCAACGCCGGCACCGGCGAGCCTGGCCTGGTCGCCGCCGCGCGGACCTGCGCCAAACTGGCACAACTGGCCGGCGTCGACGCCAGCCAGGTGCTGCCGTACTCCACTGGAGTGATCGGTGAGCCGCTGCCGGTGGAAAAAATCGAAGGCGCCCTGCAAGCCGCGCTGGATGACCTGTCTGTGGATAACTGGGCGGCCGCCGCCACTGGCATCATGACCACCGACACCTTGCCCAAGGGCGCGAGCCGTCAGTTTGTGCATGACGGCGTGACCATCACCGTCACCGGCATCAGCAAGGGCGCGGGCATGATCCGCCCGAACATGGCCACCATGCTTGGCTACATCGCCACCGACGCCAAAGTCTCCCGCGACGTGCTGCAGCGCTTGATGCTGGACGGCGCCAACAAGTCGTTCAACCGCATCACCATCGACGGCGACACCTCCACCAACGATTGCTGCATGCTGATCGCTACCGGCCAGGCCAACCTGCCCGAAATCACCTCCACCAGCGGCCCGCTGTTCGCCGCGTTGAAGCAAGCGGTGTTCGAAGTGTGCATGGATGTGGCCCAGGCCATCGTGCGTGACGGCGAGGGCGCCACCAAGTTCGTCACGGTTGAAGTCAACGGCGGCGGCAACCACCAGGAATGCCTGGATGTCGGTTACACCGTGGCGCACTCGCCGCTGATCAAGACCGCGTTGTTCGCCTCCGACCCGAACTGGGGCCGTATCCTCGCCGCCGTCGGCCGTGCCGGCGTGCCGGACCTGGACGTGAGCAAGATCGACGTGTTCCTCGGTGACGTGTGCATCGCCAGCCGTGGCGCCCGCGCCGAGAGCTACACCGAAGCCCAGGGTTCGGCGGTGATGCAGCAGGAAGAAATCACCATCCGCATCGAGCTGGGTCGCGGCGAGTGCAGCGAAACCATCTGGACCACGGACCTGTCCCACGAGTACGTGAAGATCAACGCGGAATACCGTACCTGAAGCCCGGAGGATAAACGCGGTGAAACGAGTGCATGTAGCAGCAGCGGTGATCCGCGGCGTCGACGGCAGAATCCTGCTGGCGCGCCGTGCCGATACCCAGCATCAGGGCGGCCTCTGGGAGTTTCCCGGCGGTAAGGTGGAGGCCGACGAGTCGGTCGCCACGGCGCTGTCCCGCGAGTTGCAGGAAGAGCTGGGCATCCAGGTCACCACGGCGCGACCGTTGATCAAGGTGCAGCATGATTACCCGGATAAGCAGGTGTTGCTGGATGTCTGGGAAGTCTCGGCCTTTACCGGCGAGCCACACGGCGCCGAAGGTCAACCCCTGGAATGGGTCGCGGCGCGTGACCTGCTCAACTATGAGTTCCCGGCGGCCAATGCGCCGATCGTTGCCGCCGCACGGTTGCCCGGCGACTACCTGATCACACCGGGCGAGCTGGAAACCGCGCCGCTGTTGCGCGGTATCCAGAAAGCCATCGCGGGCGGCATCAAGCTGGTGCAACTGCGCGCCCCTAACGGTTACGACCCCAAGTACCGTGACCTGGCGGTAGACGCCGTGGGCCTGTGTGCCGGCAAGGCGCAACTGATGCTCAAGGGCCCGTTCGAATGGCTGGGGGATTTTCCTGCGGCCGGTTGGCACATGACCTCGGCGCAGTTGCGCAAATACGCAAGCAAGGGCCGACCGCTGCCGAAGGATCGCTGGTTGGCGGCGTCTTGCCATAACGCCGAGGAACTGGCGCTGGCGGAATTGATGGACGTGGATTTTGTCACGCTGTCGCCGGTGCAGCCGACCCAGACCCATCCCGATGCCCAACCGTTGGGTTGGGAGCAGGCGGCAGAGCTGATCCGCGGGTTCAGCAAGCCGGTGTATCTGTTGGGTGGCGTTGGGCCTGCTGAGCGCGAGCAGGCATGGGATGCCGGCGCCCAAGGTGTGGCAGGGATTCGGGCGTTCTGGCCGCAAGATTGATCTAGCGTTTGCTGGCCTCATCGCGGGCAAGCCCACTCCCACATTGGAAGGTGTTCACAAATCCAAATGTGGGAGTGGGCTTGCCCGCGATGGCGCCAGACCAGACACCTGATAATCAGTGGGGTTTGGCCGCCGCCTGCCACAAAATCTCCGCCACACCCTGGCGCTTGGCAATTACCCGCGCCGCCACAAACAGCAAATCCGACAGCCGGTTGATATACGCCAAAGCCACCCCCTCCAACGGTTCAACCGCATTCAGGTGCTGACAGCGGCGCTCGGCACTGCGTGCTGCGCTGCGGCACACGTGGGCCTGGGCGATCAGCGCTGAGCCACCGGGCAAGATGAAGTTCTCCAGCGCCCCGACCTCTTCGTTCCAGCGATCAATCGCTGCCTCCAGCCGATTCACCTCCGCCGCGTTCAGCGCTTTGTACACCGGCATCGCCAGCTCGCCGCCGAGGTCGAACAGACGATGCTGGCAAGGCGTCAGCACTTCGATCACGTCCTTCAGGTGCGGATGCTTGCCGCTTTGCTCTTCAAGGCCGGCCAGCAGCAAGCCCAACTGACTGTTCAACGTGTCGACTTCGCCGATGGCTTCCACCCGCGGGTGGTCCTTGGGCACGCGGCGACCGTCGCCGAGCCCGGTTTCACCCTGGTCGCCGGTACGGGTGTAAATCTTCGACAGGCGAAAGCCCATGATCAGTGCTCCAGTTGGGTAAGTTCAGCGGGGGACAATTGGCTGCCGGCCAGGGGCAGGCGCAACGTGAAGCAGGTGCCTTGGCCCAGGGTGGAATGCACTTCCATCTGCCCTTTGTGGTTATTGGTGATGATGAAGTACGACACCGACAACCCCAGCCCGGTGCCCTGGCCGATTTCCTTGGTGGTGAAGAATGGCTCGAAGGTGCGTTTGCGCACGTTCTCGCTCATGCCGATGCCGTTGTCTTCGACCTGGATCTCCGCCCAGGGCGGGTTGAGGCGGGTGCGCAGGATGATGCGCCCCGGCTCGCGGTCGTCTTCGCGCTGGTGAATGGCCTGCGCCGCGTTTTTCAGCAGGTTGAGCAGCACCTGTTCCAACTCGTTGGCGGTGCCGGGCACCGGGCCGAGCTGCGGGTCGAACTGGCGGATGATCGCCTGCCCCTTGAAGTCGAAGCCGATCGCCAGGTCAAAGTCGTTGCCGGCGATTTCCACCGCCTGGTCGATCAGCGCCGGCAAATCACACGGTGCCATCTGCCGATTGCTGCGCCGGCTGAAACTGAGCATGTGGGTGACGATTTTCGCCGCCCGCGCGCCGGCCTGCTGGATACCGTCGAGCAATTGTGGGACTTCGCGGCTTTGCAGGTAACGGTTGACCGTCTGCAGTTCGATGCCCACTTGTTCGGCGTGTTCCAGGTTCTTGGGCAGGTCGGGGGACAGCCGGCGGCGGATGTTCTGCACGTTATGCAGGATCGCCCCCAGCGGGTTGTTGATTTCATGCGCCATACCCGCAGCAAGGCCGCCGACGGAGAGCATCTTTTCCGACTGCACCATCATTTCTTCCAGGGACAGGCGCTGGGTGATGTCATCGATCCGGATCACCACACCGCGCCCGGCGCCGCCCATCAGAGGATAGAACGTCAGGGCGTAATGCTTGGATTCATCGTCCTTGACCCAGGTGACACGCTCGATGCGCTCCACCGTGTGTTGCTCGACCGTGGCCTTGATCTGCGGCAGGTAGGGTTTGAGCGGTTGGAAAGCGAGGTAGATCGGCTGGTTCAGCGCTTCATCCAGGCGCGTGCCGGAAAGTGCGGTGGCTTCCTGGTTCCACTGGGTGACATAGAGCTGTTCATCCAGGGCGATCAGCGCGGAGGGCATCGAGTCGATGATGCTGTTGAGATAGTTCTGGAAACCGGTGAGTTTTTTCTCGATCTTGCTGCGCACCTGGACTTCCAGCTCCAGTTTGCGGTTGGTGTGGCGGGTTTCTTCGGCCAGGCCCTGTGCCTGGTCGTAGGCCGCCTGGGACTCATCGCGCGCGCGCTTGAGCTGCTGCTCGCGGGCCTCGATGCGCGACAGCATGGTGTTGAAGGCTTCGGCCAGGCTGCCGATTTCGTCATGGTTGCCACGGCCGGCGCGCAGGGCGTAGTTCTCTTCGCGGGTGACCTGGCGCGACAGCTCTTCCAGCTCATGGATCGGCCGGGTGATCAGGCGTTTGATCTGCCGGGCGATGACCAGCCACAGCAGCACGCTGAAAATCAGGATGCCCAGGCTCGCCGTCAGCGTGCCGGTATAGAACGCCACCGGTAGCTCACTGCTGGCCACCAGCAACAAATGCCCGGAAGGCTGGCCGGGGCGGGGCAGGGTGATGACTTGGTTGCTGCGAAACTCGGTGAGGCGCCAGGCTTCGATATCCCGGTAGTTGCCCGGCAGGTGCAGGCGGTCGCCGTGTTGCATCTGCGCCAGGCGGTTGCCCTCGGCGTCGTACAACGCGGCTGCGCGCAGCGGCGAATAGCTGGTCAGCTCATTGAGCAGGGCGTCGGCCTTGGCCGGAGACTCAAGGGCTTCGGCGGCAAGCGCCGGGTTGGACACCAGCCGGCCAATCGCCTGCAGCGCCTGGGGCGCCATGCTCTCCTGGGAGATCCAGTAAGCGGCGCTGATAAAAGTCAGGTTGGCCACCAGTAACACAGTGGTCAGCAACACCAGCAGGGCGGCCAGCAGTTTCTGCCCTACCGGTAGGTTTTCAAGACGCTGGCGCAGTGGCATCAGGGGTTTCACAGGTAATAGACGAGTGGGCAGGGTAGCGCGTGCCTCAGTCGCGGGGCAATCCGCGTGCAACCAGCTGGTCGACGAGGCGCGTGTACACCTGTTGCAGATGCGGCAGCGTCAGCCGATGCCGAGCGGCGGCCTGGCAGGCGTAGCCCAGCAGGTAGCTGATTTCGGTGCGCCGCGCGCTGGCCACGTCCTGGTACATCGAAGAGTAATTGGCCGCCGTGGCCTGGATCACCCGTTCCACTTCCGTCTGCAGGTCCTGCGCCGCTGCCGGTTGGCCGCAGCATTGCAGCAGCTCGGTGAGTTCGGCGCACAAGGTTGCGACTTCGCACTGATGGGCTTGCAGGCCGCCATTGCGGCATTGGTACAGCACGGTCAGCGGGTTGATGGCGCAATTGAGTGCGAGCTTGCGCCACAGGCGCGTAAGAATGTCGCTGCTCCATTCGTGAGGGATGCCGGCGGCGCGCAAGTCGTCCAGCCACACCGGGGCCGTGGGGTGACTGGCGTCCCCCAGCCAGGTGTAGCCGTGGCCGGCAAACACCACGCGCCAATCGCCGTCGCGAAACGCGCCTTCGGTGCTGGAGGCAAAAATGCAGCGGGCCTGGGGATATTGCGCGGCGACGGCGTCCTGGCTGCCCAGGCCGTTTTGCAGCAGGATCAATTCGACGCCGGGCGCGAGACGCGATTGCAGGTGTGCGACGGCGCTTTGAGCGTCGTAGGCTTTGCACGCCACCAGCAGGCGATGGATCGGCTCGGGGCTGTCAGGCGTTTCGGCGAGTACCGGGTAAGTGTGCGCTACGCCGTGCTCCACCAGGGTCAGCCCGTCGGCCGCCTGATAGCTGGCCAGGCGTGCCGCATCGCGCAGGATCAGCTTCACCGGCAGGCCGGCGCGGGCCAGGCGGGTGGCCCACAGCGTGCCGAGGCTGCCGGCGCCGAGAATATGCCAGGTGGTCGACATCAGTTTGTGCTCCGTAGGGTCGCTCACAGCGAATGGGGCGAAAGAACCGCTATAATGCCCCGGCATTTTAGCTTGGGCGCGCTCCATCTCTACTGAGCCCGCCCCTTATATTGGAGAAATGACATGCCTTCGTTCGACGTGGTATCCGAACTGGACAAACACGAAGTCACCAACGCCGTCGAGAACGCCGTCAAGGAACTGGACCGTCGCTATGACTTGAAAGGCAAGGGCAGTTTCGAATTCAAGGAAAAGGAACTGACCGTCAACCTGACCGCTGAAGCCGATTTCCAGCTGGAAGCGATGATCGAGATCCTCAAGCTCGCCCTGGTCAAGCGCAAGATCGACGTGCAGTGCCTTGAAGTCAAGGACGCCTACGCGTCCGGCAAGCTGATGAAGCAGGAAGCCGTCCTCAAGGAAGGCATCGACAAGGAACTGGCGAAGAAGATCGTGGCGCATATCAAGGACGCCAAGCTGAAAGTCCAGGCCGCCATCCAGGGTGAGCAGGTGCGCGTCACCGGCAAGAAACGTGACGACCTGCAAGAGGCCATCGCTGCCCTGCGCGCCAAGACCTTCGAGATGCCGCTGCAGTTCAATAACTTCCGCGACTGATGGCACTTTGGGGAACCTGCGGCCGTTTTTGACGTCCCACGCCCCAGAACCTGCGCCTGCCATTGAGCCCTTCGGGGCTCAATTGCGTTAGTGGGCACAAAAAACGCCGTACATCCGGCAAACAGGAGAATGTAGATGGATTTGAACGCTGAAGTGGATCACCTGATCAAGACCTCCCAGTCGTGGATCCCGATGATCATGGAATACGGCAGCCGGGTATTGCTGGCCGTGATTACCCTGGCCATCGGCTGGTGGCTGATCAACCGCCTGACCCACAGAGTGGGGCGTTTGCTGGCCATCCGTAACGCGGACCTGGCGCTGCAGCACTTCATCACCAGCCTGGCGAACATCGTGCTGAAGGTCATGCTGATCGTCAGCGTGGCCTCGATGATCGGCGTGGAAACCACCTCGTTCGTCGCCGCCATCGGTGCCGCGACCCTGGCCATCGGCCTGGCCTTGCAGGGCAGCCTGGCTAACTTTGCTGGTGGCGTGCTGATTCTGTTGTTCCGCCCGTTCCGTATCGGCGACTGGATCGAAGCCCAAGGTACGTCTGGTACCGTCGACAGCATCCAGATCTTCCACACCGTGCTGCGCACCGGCGACAACAAGACCGTGATCGTGCCGAACGGCATCCTCTCCAACGGCATCATCACCAACACCAACCGTCAGCCTACCCGCAAGGTGGTGTTTGATGTGGGGGTGGACTACGAGGCCGACCTGCAGAAAGCCCGCGAAGTGTTGCTGGAGCTGGCAAAAGACCCGCGTGTATTGGCTGATCCGGCGGCAGTGGCCGTGGTTTCGACCTTGGGCGACAGTTCGATCACGGTGTCTTTGCGGTGCTGGACCAAGACGGCGGATTATTGGGACGTGATGTTCATGTTCAATGAACTGGCACGTGATCGCTTGAAAGCGGCGGGGATCGATATTCCATTTCCGCAGCGGGTTATTCGGGTGATGCAGGAAACAGCGGCGAAGTAATGAAAGGCATTTGCACTTAACTTGGCTGATAGGTCACGTTAAGTGCGGGAACGATACTGTCGTTAGTTAGCTTGCTAGTTATTTTACTGCTGAAATAATATTGCAATAAAAAAGCCGCTCCCTTGCATGCAGGGGAGCGGCTTTTAATTTAAGGCCGAAGCCTTAAGTCATCGTTGTAATCGAACGGGCAATTACAAGATGTTCAGCGGGTATTGCGCGATCAGACGCAGTTCGTCGAGCGACGCCGAACCGTAGTACACGCCGTCAGACGAGCGATAAGTCGCTTGGCGTATACGCAGGCTCAGGTCTTTCGCTGGGCCGCTCTGGATCACGTATTTGGCTTCGATGTCGCGTTCCCACTCTTTGCCGTTCGACGTGGTGCCAGTGTTGGCGCCGCTACCGTTGACGTAACGAGTCATGAAGCTCAGGCCTGGCACGCCGAAGGTGGCCATGTTCAGGTCGTAGCGAGCTTGCCAGGATTTCTCGTCTTCAGCGTTGAAGTCGGAACGGGCGATGGAGTTGGCCAGGAAAACCGTGCCGCCGCCGTCTACGCCGTAACCGTAGTCACCGTCACCGCTAACTTTCTGGTAAGCGAGGGTAAAGGTGTGAGCCTGGTAGGTGTAAGCGCCTTGCAGGCTGTAGGCACGGTTATCCAGCTTGGTGGTGTTGTCTTTTTCTGCGCGTTGCAGACCGGCGCCGTCGCTTTTGGTGCTGTAGATGTTGAAGTCTACGGCCAGGGACTGATCGGCGCTCAGCGCGTGGGTCCAGTTCACGTTGGCGTAAAGTTTCTTCCAGTAGTCTTCTACTTTCGAGTAGTAGAGGCTGGTAGTGAACTCTGGGGTCCAGGCGTAAACACCGCCCAGGAAGTTGGCATCACGCAGGCCACGGCCGGTAATCGGCTCGGAGCTGGAGATACTGTCCTTGTAGGTATGGTCTTGGGCGACGATCGAGGTGAAGTGACCGGCTTCAAGCTTCAGGTCTTTGATCTCGTTGCTGGTGATCGAGATACCTTGCGGCAACTCAGGCAGCAAGCGGCTGTCATCAGAGGCGAATACAGGCGCTGTGGTGTATTGATCGCCGGCTTTCAGCACGGTATTGGAGACGCGGAATTTAACTGCGGCGCCGCCTTTGGAGTAGTCGTCTTGCGAACGACCATCCGAACCTGTTGGGAACAGACCAGTGCCAGCACGGCCCTTGCCGCTATCGAGCTTGAGGCCCAGCAGGCCGATGGCGTCGACGCCGACACCGATGGTGCCTTGGGTGAAGCCCGATTGGTACAGACCGTTGAAACCAAGACCGGTTTCTTCGCTGCGGCTTTGGCCGGAGTCATTGTTGCGTTTGTCGCGGCTGAAATACAGCGCACGGGTATTGATACTGAAAGTGCTGTCTTCAACGAAGCCCTTGGCATCGTCTTGGGCAGACGCCATTGCGAACTGCGAGGTGCCTGCTGAAACAGCCAGGGCGATCATGCTCCACTTCATCACGCGCATCGTGATTTGCTCCTTTGGTTTTAGGAAGAGTACTGCCGTCCCACCTGTATTTTTATCTGGGCGGCTCTTTCTTTTTTTGTGTCCGCGTAAAGTTATATCACGCTGACTCTAATGACGATACTTACCCATCTTTCCTTTCAGCTTCTTTACGAGGCTGTCGTGAATTGCTAGGTCCATGTCGCAAATTCACAGTCCGAATGTTACCGAACTGACAACTTCAATGCTGTTTTCAAACCCTTTTCTAAGTTTGAATGCATCCTTGATACGCATTGACTCGCTAGTGTTCTTATCGCGAAACACCCGCTTCCCGAAGGGTGCCGTTGCCGACGATGTGGGTGTGAATGCAACAAGCGCGCCCAAACCGGTAACTGAATGTCATTTTTTCGTGAAAAGCCTCACTGCAGTGTAAAAACCGCATAAACACGGGCCTCTCAAGCCGTTCAGTTTGTCCTTGACGGCCATGCATTCCATTGATTCGGTGGTGCATGAATCCTGTACCTGCGCGAAACGTTACCGGTTCACCCTCATGGGTGGGTACTTGGCGGATCTCTTTGAGGCATGAGTGGGTCATTTTGGTGCACTCCGATGAGTCCCGATTCAGCGTAGCTCAATTATTCGCCTGCCTCGAAAAGGGGCAGGTTTTTTATCGGGATGCGCGTTGGCGTCTGTATTCGAAGTGAAGCCGTCGGCGTTCGAAGGTATGCTGGGCGCCAGAATCTGACCTGCCGAACGGAGTGCCCGCGGTGTTCGCCTTAGATCAACGCCTGCAACAAGACACACTGACCATCGGGGACTTCCCGTTGTGCCGCCTGCTGCTGTCCAATGACTCGAATTACCCTTGGTTTATTCTGGTACCGCGCATAAACGGTATCAGCGAAGTTTTTCAATTGTCTGTCATAGATCAACAAAAACTGTGGAATGAAACGACAACCCTTGCGCAATTGCTGAGTGAAGGTTTCGGCGCCGACAAGATGAACATCGGCGCGCTGGGGAACGTTGTCAGCCAGTTGCATGTGCATGTGATCGTGCGCAAGCGCGATGACATGGCCTGGCCTGCGCCGGTCTGGGGCAAGCATCCGGCCCGGCCGTATACTGAAGAACAGGTGGCAGCGATCCGTGCGCGGTTGCGCGAGCTGTCACCTGCCGACTTCATCTTTAGCCAGGACTGAACCATGGATCTGCAAGACCGCGTGACCGACCTGGAAAGCCGCCTGGCCTTTCAGGACGACACCATCGAAACCCTCAACGACATCCTGGTCACCCAGCAGCGGGCGGTCGAACGCCTGCAACTGCAGATGACCGCGCTGCTCAAGCGCCAGGAAGAAATGGGCGGCCAGTTCGAGTCGTCCGAAGAAGAAGCTCCGCCGCCTCACTATTAATAGCCGCGCAATAAAAAACCGCGATCCAGCTTGTGCCGGATCGCGGTTTTTTTTGCCTGGCTTGGAATCAGCGACGCGGCAACGCGGCGATCACATCTTCGGCTTGCAGGCCTTTGTCGCGGTTCATGACGGAGAATTCCACACGCTGGCCTTCGACCAGGACGCGATGGCCTTCGCCACGGATGGCCCGGAAGTGGACGAAGATATCGTCGCCCGAATCGCGGGAAATAAAGCCGAAGCCCTTGGACGTGTTGAACCACTTGACGGTCCCGGTATCCCGATTGGTCATGTCGTAGTTTTGCGACGCGGCCGCAGGGGACGAACGGTAGAAGCTGATGGCCAGGTGAAGAACGATGGCGACCAGCGCAATCACCAGGCTGAGCAGGATGGCCGGGTGGCCGCCGACTTCAGGCATGGGTGCCAGGAGGGTGAGGGTTTGTACGACAACAGTCAGCACCAGCAGCGCGCTGACCAGGTTTTGCAGTTGATGACGCGTGCCTTTGTTCCAGTAAGGGATCACTGGCGCCAGCGTCAGGTTAAGAAGGCCGAACAAGGCCAGGTACAGAGCGTCATGTTGTTGCAGGTAGGGCAGGCTTTCAGGCTGCAGGCTCGGGATAAAGGACAGCAGCAAAGCTGCAACGCCCGTTAGCAGGTGGACGATTTTCAACATTTTGATTAACTCACGTTAAGACGGATCACAAGGAAGAGCTGACTGGCACGGTTCGCTTCTGAACAATGGGAGGCGTTGGGCACGTGCGCGGGTATCAGCCTATGCGCTGGCCGAAGAAAATAACGGCAGCGACACGCTGCCTATTTAACAGCAAAGGCTGTGCCTACTCAAATCAAGCATTTCCGGGCGTTGCAAGGGGCGGGGCATTTCTGCGTCAAACGCTTGTCCTAGACAGTTGCAGGCGTTTTGCCTGCTGTCGGGGAAATTTTCTGTCGCGCCTAAAGCCTTCACCGTCGCGGGCCAGCGAGGCCGCGCAGGGCGATTTGCCGCACGTCGCCTCGGTGCGTCGGGCTGCACACAGTGGGTACTCTTGCTAGAGTGATCCGGCACCTGATCAATGAATGCTGTTCAATTGAAGGGGATAAACATGGCAATCGATATCGGTATCAGTGAAGAAGATCGCAAATCCATCGTCGACGGGCTTTCGCGCCTGCTTTCCGATACCTATGTACTGTACCTGAAGACCCACAATTTCCACTGGAACGTCACGGGCCCCATGTTCCGCACGCTGCACTTGATGTTCGAAGAGCAGTACAACGAGCTGGCGCTGGCGGTGGACCTGATTGCCGAGCGCATTCGTGCCCTGGGCTTCCCGGCGCCGGGTGCCTATTCGATCTATGCGCGTCTTTCTTCGATCAAGGAAGAAGAGGGCGTGCCCAGCGCTGAAGAGATGATCAAGCAACTGGTGGCGGGCCAGGAGGCGGTTACGCGTACCGCGCGCGGTATTTTTCCGCTGCTCGATAAGGTCAGCGACGAACCGACGGCCGACCTGTTGACCCAGCGTATGCAAGTTCACGAAAAAACTGCGTGGATGCTGCGTTCCCTACTCGAAAGCAAGTAAACACCGACCTCGGGCGGCGCTGTCCTGGCGCCGCTCGCTTGTTTCTCCGTGCTTCCTGGCGTTGTCCTACGACTATCAACTCCCCGTCTTCTGGCTGCCCCCCGTCGTCCTGCTGTTTGATAGGCCCACTGTCCAATGGGAGAAGCCCATGGACTGCTGTTTGGCAATGGAGTGTCAGGTGTATGTCGCGTGGAGTGGGTAGTAGAGTGATGGAGACCTGTGGTTTTCATAAGATAAACGTCGACCCCTTTGTCAAAGGGTTCGATATGGGGCTGGCGCGGCCGTTGTCCCGATCGGTAAGGCTCAATGGGTTTTCCACTTGCCTGCGGCTGGAACAGATCTACTGGAATATCCTCACGGAAATAGCCAGGCTCAATGCCTGTTCAGTCAGTGCGCTGTTGTCTTATGTCGATCGGGAAGTGCATTTGCGCTATGGCGGCGTGAAGAACTTCAGCGGGCTGGTCAGGGTGGTCTGCGTGGTTCACGTATTAAAAGGCCGCGCTTGCCTGTCCAATCCCGAGTAATCCGGGGGTTCCGGGGCTGGCCCGGCGTTCAGGCGGGCCGGGCCTCGGGCAGAAAGCCGGCTGCGCTGCCTCGATTTACCAGATATAATCCCGCGCTTTGCCGCTGCAGGCGCTTTCTGCGCAGTGGCCTCTATCCGGAGGCCGGCGCGGCACAGTAACGATCTGATCGCCGAGACATCTCCATGCC
Source organism: Pseudomonas sp. GV105 (assembly GCF_003058185.1). Classification (NCBI taxonomy): domain Bacteria; kingdom Pseudomonadati; phylum Pseudomonadota; class Gammaproteobacteria; order Pseudomonadales; family Pseudomonadaceae; genus Pseudomonas; species Pseudomonas sp. GV105. The sequence goes on along the minus strand of NZ_QBUF01000003.1, from coordinate 127,932 downwards.
CATGTACGACTATCAATGCGCTTCCTGTGGTCATCAGTTGGAAGCCATCCAGAAGATCAGCGACGCGCCGCTGGTCGATTGCCCAGCTTGCAAGGCGCCTGAGCTTAAAAAGATGTTGTCCATGCCGGGCTTCCGCCTGAGCGGCAGCGGCTGGTACGAGACCGACTTCAAGACCGGCTCGAAGAAGAATCTGGCGGGCGGCGACAAAGCAGACTGAGTTGAACTCTACGCGCAGGCTCCTGCATTATCCGTCCCCTGACTTATGTACGGTGACTGAGGCCAAGCCTGCCACCGAATTTCGAATTACGAGAAGTGAAACCACTACCATGATGCGCAGCCATTATTGCGGCCAACTGAACGAGACCCTGGAAGGTCAGGAAATCACCCTTTGCGGATGGGTTCACCGTCGCCGCGACCACGGCGGGGTGATCTTCCTCGATATCCGTGATCGTGATGGTCTGGCCCAGGTGGTGTTCGACCCGGACCGCGCCGAGAGCTTCGCCGCCGCCGACCGCGTGCGCAGCGAATACGTAGTGAAGATCACCGGCAAGGTGCGCCTGCGTCCGGCCGGTGCGGTGAACCCGAACATGGCGTCCGGCGCGATCGAAGTGCTGGGCTACGAGCTGGAAGTGCTGAACGAGTCGGAAACCCCGCCGTTCCCACTGAACGAATATTCCGATGTTGGCGAAGAAACCCGCTTGCGTTATCGCTTCCTGGACCTGCGTCGCCCGGAAATGGCCGAGAAGCTGCGTCTGCGCTCGCGCATGACCACCAGCATCCGTCGCTTCCTCGATGAAAACGGCTTCCTCGACGTTGAAACGCCGATCCTCACCCGTGCCACCCCGGAAGGCGCGCGTGACTATCTGGTGCCGAGCCGTACCCACGCCGGCAGTTTCTTCGCCCTGCCGCAATCGCCGCAGTTGTTCAAGCAACTGCTGATGGTGGCCGGCTTCGACCGTTACTACCAGATCGCCAAGTGCTTCCGTGACGAAGACCTGCGCGCCGATCGCCAGCCTGAATTCACCCAGATCGACATCGAGACCAGCTTCCTCGATGAAAAAGAGATCATGGGCATCACCGAACAAATGATCCGCAACCTGTTCAAGGAAGTGCTGGACCTGGAATTCGGCGAATTCCCGCACATGACCTTCGAAGAAGCCATGCGCCGCTACGGTTCCGACAAGCCTGACCTGCGTATCCCGCTGGAACTGGTGGACGTGGCCGACCAACTCAAGGACGTCGACTTCAAGGTGTTCAGCGGCCCGGCCAACGACCCGAAATGCCGCATCGCCGCCCTGCGCGTGCCTGGCGGTGCGAGCATGCCGCGCAAGCAGATCGACGACTACACCAAGTTCGTCGGCATCTACGGTGCCAAGGGCCTGGCGTACATCAAGGTCAACGAGCGTGCCAAGGGCGTTGACGGCCTGCAGTCGCCGATCGTGAAAAACATCCCGGAAGCCAACCTCAATGTGATCCTCGATCGCGTGGGCGCAGTCGACGGTGACATCGTGTTCTTCGGCGCCGACAAGGCCAAGATCGTCAGCGAAGCCCTGGGCGCGCTGCGGATCAAGCTGGGCCACGACCTGAACCTGCTGACCTGCAAGTGGGCACCGATGTGGGTCGTCGACTTCCCGATGTTCGAAGAGAACGACGACGGCAGCTTCAGCGCCTTGCACCACCCGTTCACCGCGCCGAAGTGCTCGCCGGAAGAGCTCGAAGCCAACCCGGCGGGCGCTCTGTCCCGGGCCTACGACATGGTCTTGAACGGCACTGAGCTGGGTGGCGGTTCGATCCGTATCCACCGCAAGGAAATGCAGCAAGCGGTATTCCGTCTGCTGGGCATCAACGAAGCCGAACAGGAAGAGAAATTCGGCTTCCTGCTCGACGCCCTGAAGTACGGCGCACCGCCCCACGGCGGCCTGGCCTTTGGCCTGGACCGTCTGGTGATGCTGATGACCGGCGCCCAGTCGATCCGTGAAGTGATCGCCTTCCCGAAAACCCAGAGCGCTGCGGACGTCATGACCCAGGCGCCAGGTGTTGTGGATGCCAAGGCACTGCGCGAGCTGCATATCCGCCTGCGCGAGGCGCCAAAGGCTGAGTAAGGCCGCTGCGTGAAAGCGCGATAAGGTTTTACGCAGTCAAAAAGGCGCATCTTCGGATGCGCCTTTGCGTTACAAGGGTTGTATCCCGCCTGGGGCGGGGTTGATAAGGTTTCTAGAGAATTTCGGAGTTGTGTTATGGCTGGCCATTCCAAGTGGGCGAACATCAAGCACCGCAAAGAGCGTCAGGATGCCAAGAAAGGCAAGATCTTCACCAAGTGGATTCGCGAACTGACCGTCGCCGCCCGCCAGGGCGGCGGTGACCCAGGCTCCAACCCGCGTCTGCGCCTGGCGCTGGACAAGGCCCTCGGCGCCAACATGAGTCGCGACATCATCGACCGCGCCGTGGCCCGTGGCGCCGGTGCGGCCGATACCGACGACATGGTCGAGCTGACCTACGAAGGCTACGGCCCGGGCGGCGTGGCGGTGATGGTCGAGTGCATGACCGATAACCGCAATCGTACCGCCGCTGCGGTGCGTCATGCGTTCAGCAAATGCGGTGGCAACCTCGGCACGGATGGCTCGGTGGCCTACCTGTTCGAGCGCAAGGGCCAGATTTCCTTCGCGCCGGGCGTGGATGAAGACGCGTTGATGGAAGCCGCGATGGAAGCGGATGCCGACGACGTGGTGACCAATGAAGACGGCTCGATCGATGTGTTCACCTCGTTCGCCGGGTTCTATGCGGTGCGTAACGCGCTGGAAACCGCTGGTTTCAAAGGCACCGACGCAGAAATCGTGATGCTGCCGACCACCAGCGCCGAACTGGACCTGGACGGCGCGCAGAAAGTGCTGAAGATGCTGGATATGCTCGAGGACCTGGATGACGTGCAGAACGTCTACTCGAATGCTGACATTCCAGAGTCGGTCGCCGAGCAGCTAGGCTGACGGACGATGTGGATCTAAATGTGAGAGGGGGCTTGCTCCCGATTACGGTGTGTCAGTCATTTATGAATCGACTGAACCACCGTAATCGGGAGCAAGCCCCCTCCCACATTGGATTTTACCTGTATCAAAAATTGTGTTTACCCGACCTGCAGGCGTTATGACTTTAATTCTAGGTATCGACCCCGGTTCGCGCATCACCGGTTTTGGTGTGGTGCAACACACCCCGCGCGGCTGCGTGTATGTCGCCTCGGGCTGCATCCGCACCGGTGCGGGCGAGTTGGCCGAGCGCCTGCAGATCGTCTATCGCGGCGTGCGTGAAGTGATCCAGACCTACAAGCCGGTGACCATGGGGATCGAAAAGGTGTTCATGGCCAAAAACGCCGACTCGGCTCTCAAGCTCGGCCAGGCCCGTGGCGCCGCCATCGTCGCCGGTGCCGAGGAGGCCATGGAAATCGCCGAGTACACCGCCACCCAGGTCAAGCAGGCCGTGGTCGGCACCGGCGCGGCCAATAAAGAGCAGGTGCAGATGATGGTCATGCACATGCTCAAACTCACCTCCAAGCCGCAGATCGACGCCTCCGACGCCCTGGCCATCGCCATTTGCCACGCGCATACCCGTTCCAGCCTGCTGCCTCACGGCCTGGGGGCGGCACGTAGTCGTGGCGGGCGGCTGCGTCTCTGATAGCATCGGCGCAATCGTTATTTGCGGTCAGGCCTCGATCTGACCCCCAAGCTTTAAGGATCTGAACCGTGATTGGACGCTTGCGCGGCACCCTGGCTGAGAAACAGCCGCCGCACCTGATTCTGGATGTCAACGGGCTGGGGTATGAGCTGGAAGTGCCCATGACCACCCTGTATCGCCTTCCGTCGGTTGGCGAGCCATTGACCCTGCATACTCACCTTGTGGTGCGCGAAGATGCGCAACTGCTCTATGGCTTCATTGGCAAGCGTGACCGGGACTTCTTCCGCGAATTGATTCGCCTCAATGGCGTAGGGCCGAAACTGGCCCTGGCGCTGATGTCGAGCCTGGAAGTGGATGAACTGGTACGCGCGGTGTCGGCCCAGGACACCTCGGCGCTGACCAAGGTGCCGGGGGTCGGCAAGAAAACCGCCGAACGCCTGCTGGTGGAGCTCAAGGACCGTTTCAAAGCCTGGGAAGTCGTGCCGAGCATGTTCGCCCTGGTGCCGAACCAGCCGAACCAGCCGGCGGCCCAGGTGGCCAGTGCCGAAAGCGATGCGGTCAGCGCGCTGATTTCCCTGGGCTACAAGCCGCAGGAAGCCAGCAAAGCGGTGTCGGCCATCAAGGACAAGAACCTGAGCAGCGAAGACATGATCCGCCGAGCCCTGAAGGGAATGATTTAAGTGATTGAAGCTGATCGTCTGATCGCGGCCACCGGCCCCCGTGACCGTGAAGAAGTCCAGGACCGCGCCATCCGCCCCCTGAGCCTGGCCGACTACATCGGCCAGCCCACCGTGCGCGAGCAGATGGAGTTGTTCATCCAGGCTGCGCGTGGGCGCAGTGAATCCCTGGACCACACCTTGATCTTCGGCCCGCCGGGGTTGGGTAAAACCACCCTGGCCAACATCATCGCCCAGGAAATGGGGGTGTCGATCAAGTCCACCTCCGGCCCGGTGCTGGAGCGTCCGGGCGACCTCGCGGCGCTGCTGACCAACCTCGAACCGCACGACGTGCTGTTCATCGACGAAATCCACCGCCTGTCGCCCATCGTCGAGGAAGTGCTGTACCCGGCGATGGAAGACTTCCAGCTCGACATCATGATCGGTGAAGGCCCCGCGGCCCGCTCGATCAAGCTCGACCTGCCGCCGTTCACCCTGGTGGGCGCGACCACGCGCGCGGGCATGCTGACTAACCCGTTGCGAGACCGTTTCGGCATCGTCCAACGTCTAGAGTTCTATAGCACCGCAGACCTGGCGACCATCGTCAGCCGTTCGGCCGGCATTCTCGGCTTGCCCCTGGACCCCGAAGGCGCGTTTGAAATCGCCCGGCGGGCGCGGGGCACGCCACGGATCGCCAACCGCTTGCTGCGGCGCGTGCGCGATTTTGCCGAAGTGCGGGCCAAGGGGCATATCACCAAGGCCGTGGCCGACCTGGCGTTGAACCTGCTGGACGTGGATGAGCACGGCTTCGATCACCAGGATCGACGGCTACTGTTGACCATGATCGAGAAATTCGACGGTGGCCCGGTGGGCGTGGACAGCCTGGCAGCGGCCATCAGTGAAGAGCGCCATACCATTGAGGACGTGCTGGAGCCGTACCTGATCCAGCAGGGCTACATCATGCGTACACCAAGGGGCCGGGTGGTTACCCGCCATGCCTATTTGCACTTTGGGCTAAACATTCCGTCACGATTGGGCGAGATGCCCGTGCTAGACGAATTCCTCGATGCAGTGGACGATTAAAAAGGTCACTCGGGTCGATTTATTCAAGGTTTGTGCTGTCCTAGTGGCTGGCGTCGTCATTCAGTCGTTAGAAATGTTTCATAGAATGAAAAAACAGTTGCCCAGCCGGATTGGCAACCTGAGGAGTAAGCACTAGAGTATGCGCGCGCAAAACGGGGATCAGTCGTTCGCACATCGCTGTCGCGTTTATTACGAGGACACCGATGCTGGCGGCATCGTGTATTACGTCAATTACCTCAAGTTCATGGAGCGGGCTCGAACCGAGCGGCTACGGGAGCTGGGCTTTGCCCAATCCCAGCTGGCAGGGGAGGACCTGTTGTTTGTCGTGCATTCCAGCGAGGCGCGTTATTACGCGCCGGCGCGATTGGACGATGAGCTGCTGGTCAGCGCTGAAGTAATCGAATTGAACCGTGTCAGCCTGCGCTTTAAACAGCAGGTCAGGCGGGCTGCGGATGCAACGCTGCTCTGTGAGGGGCAGTTCCTGGTGGCGTGTGTGCGCCCCAATAGTTTGAAACCTCGGGCCATTCCCGAAACTCTACGTGCGGCCTTTGCCGCCGTGAGCGGCGCGGGTAAACAATCAAAGCAGGAGATTTAGCGTGGAACCTACCGTCGTCGACCATTCCTCCATGTGGAGCCTGGTCAGTAATGCCAGTGTTGTGGTTCAACTGGTGATGCTGATCCTGTTAGCCGCATCGGTTACATCCTGGGTCATGATTTTTCAGCGCAGCAACCTGCTGCGTGCCGGTCGACGTGCCCTGGAGAGCTTCGAAGAGCGCTTCTGGTCGGGTATCGACCTGTCCAAACTGTATCGCCAGGCCGGTAGCAACCCTGACCCGGATTCGGGCGTCGAGCAGATCTTCCGTGCCGGCTTCAAGGAGTTCTCGCGCCTGCGCCAGCAGCCGGGCGTCGATCCGGAAGCGGTCATGGAAGGCGTGGCCCGTGCCATGCGCGTGGCCATCTCCCGCGAAGAAGAGAAGCTGGAGCAGAGCCTGCCGTTCCTCGCCACCGTGGGTTCCGTCAGCCCGTACATCGGTCTGTTCGGTACCGTGTGGGGGATCATGAACTCCTTCCGCGGCCTGGCCCAGGCCCAGCAAGCGACCCTGGCCACCGTGGCCCCGGGTATCGCCGAAGCCCTGGTCGCCACCGCGATCGGCCTGTTCGCTGCGATCCCGGCGGTTATCGCCTACAACCGCTTCGCCGCGCGCGGTGAGACCCTGATCAGCCGTTACTACACCTTCGCCGACGAATTCCAGGCGATCCTGCACCGTAAAGTGCACACCAGCGAAGAATAAGCAGGTACTCCCCGATGGCTTTAATCACTCGAGCACGAACCAAGCGCAAGCCGGTCGCCGAGATGAACGTAGTGCCTTACATCGACGTGATGCTGGTGCTGCTGGTGATCTTCATGGTGACCGCGCCGATGCTCAACCAGGGTGTGAAGGTTGATCTGCCCAAGGTTTCCAGCGAAGCCTTGCCCCAGGACAACAACACCCAGGTGCTGACGATTTCGATCAAGGCTGACAAGACCTACTACTGGAACCTTGGCAGTGAAGTCGATACGCAGAAACAACAGGACAAGGCCCTGACCTTGCCGGCGATGACCGATGCGGTGACCAAGATCATTCGCTCCGGCAACGAAGGCGGCAAGCACACCCAGGTGTTCATCCGCGGCGACAAGTCGGTCGACTACGGTTCCGTCATGGGCGCCATGGGCGGGCTGCAGAAGGCCGGCGTCGGTAACGTTGGCTTGATTACCGAGGCGCCCTGATGCACCAACAGCGAGAGCCGTCCGCCTCGGAAAGCTACTTCTGGCCTAGCGTCTGGGCAATTGCCCTGCACGTCCTGGTGTTTGGCATGCTGTTCGTCAGCTTTGCCATGACCCCGGACCTGCCGCCAGCCAAGCCGATCGTGCAGGCGACCCTGTATCAGCTGAAATCGAAAAGTCAGGCCACTACCCAGACCAATCAGAAGATTGCGGGTGAGGCCCAGAAGTCGGCTGCGCGCCAGACTGAAGTCGAGCAGATGGAACAGAAGAAGGTCGAGCAGGAAGCAGTGAAGGCTGCTGCGGAACAAAAGAAAGAAGAGGCGGCTCAAAAGGCCGAGGAATCGAAAAAGGCTGACGAAGCGAAGAAGGCTGACGAGGCGAAAAAGGCTGATGAAGCCAAGAAAGCCGAGAAAGCTGCCGAAGCTAAAAAAGCCGAAGAGAAACAATTGGCTGATATAGCCAAGAAGAAATCTGAAGAAGAAGCCAAAAAAGCTGCCGAAGAAGAGGCCAAGAAAAAGGCCGCTGAAGACGCCAAGAAAAAGATAGTCGAAGACGCGAAGAAGAAAGCCGCCGAAGACGCCAAGAAAAAAGCTGAAGCAGACGAGGCGAAGAAGAAAATCGCCGACGACGCGAAGAAGAAAGCTGCCGCCGATGCCACCAAGAAAAAGGCCCAGGAAGCAGCGCGTAAATCCGCCGAAGAGAAAAAGGCCCAGGCCTTGGCAGATTTGCTCTCCGACACGCCGCAGCGTCAGCAAGCCTTGGCCGATGAACGTGGCGATGAAGTCGCGGGCAGTTTCGACGACCTGATTCGGGCGCGGGCAGCAGAAGGCTGGACACGTCCGCCTTCGGCACGCAAAGGCATGACAGTAGTGCTGCAGATCGGCATGTTGCCGGACGGTACGGTGACTTCGGTCAGCGTGGCCAAGTCCAGTGGTGACGGTTCGTTCGACAGTTCGGCGGTCGCGGCGGTCAAGAATATTGGCCGGTTGACCGAGATGCAGGGAATGAAACCAAGCGACTTCGCTCCCTATCGTTCATTCAAGATGACATTCACACCTGAGGATTTAGCCTTGTGAGAAACCTTCTTCGAGGAATGCTTGTCGTTATTTGCTGTATGGCAGGGATAGCGGCGGCGGATGAAAAGAACATCCTGGTCACCAGCGGTAGCGATCGGGCCACCCCGATCGCCGTTGTACCGTTCGGCTGGCAGGGCGGCAGCGTGTTGCCGGACGACATGGCCCAGATCGTCAGCGACGACCTGCGCAACTCCGGTTACTACGCGCCGATTCCCAAAGGCAACATGATCAGCCAGCCGACCCAGGCCAGCGAAGTCATCTTCCGCGACTGGAAAGCCGTGGGCGCCCAGTACCTGATGGTCGGCAGCATCGTGCCGGCCGGCGGTCGCCTGCAGATCCAGTACGCCTTGTTCAACGTGGCGACCGAGCAGCAGGTCTTGACCGGCAGCGTATCGGGCACCGCCGAACAACTGCGCGACATGGCCCACTACATCTCGGACCAGTCGTTTGAAAAGCTTACCGGTATCAAGGGGGCTTTCTCGACACGTCTGCTGTATGTAACGGCCGAGCGTTTCTCCGTAGACAACACGCGCTACACGCTGCAGCGTTCCGACTATGACGGCGCGCGCGCTGTGACCTTGCTGCAATCGCGTGAACCAATCCTGTCGCCGCGCTTCGCGCCGGACGGCAAGCGCATTGCCTACGTGTCCTTCGAGCAGAAGCGTCCGCGCATCTTCGTCCAGCACATCGATACTGGCCGTCGTGAGCAGATCACCAACTTCGAAGGCCTCAACGGTGCGCCAGCCTGGTCGCCGGATGGTTCGCGCCTGGCTTTCGTGCTGTCCAAGGACGGCAACCCGGATATCTACGTGATGAACATGGCTTCGCGCCAGATCAGCCGCGTGACCAGCGGTCCTGGTATCAACACCGAACCGTTCTGGGGTAAAGATGGTTCGACCATCTATTTCACCTCCGACCGTGGCGGCAAGCCTCAAATTTATAAAACGAGCGTGGGTGGCGGTGGCGCGGAACGCGTGACCTTTATTGGTAACTACAACGCCAACCCTAAGCTTTCGGCTGATGAAAAGACGTTGGTGATGATTCACCGTCAGGATGGTTTCACTAATTTCCGGGTTGCGGCCCAGGATTTGCAGCGCGGAACCGTAAAAATCCTTACAGATACCAACCTAGATGAGTCAGCCACTGTTGCGCCCAACGGCACCATGGTAATCTACGCCACCCGCCAGCAGGGCCGGGGAGTCTTGATGCTCGTGTCCATTAATGGACGCGTAAGGCTCCCGCTTCCTACCGCACAAGGCGAAGTCAGAGAACCATCCTGGTCCCCTTACCTGAACTGACGCGGCGCTACATGATTTGCTTAACACACTGGGGTTCATTAGGAGTTTCACGATGGAAATGCTGAAGTTTGGTAAGTTTGCTGCTCTGGCTCTGGCTCTGTCCGTAGCCGTTGGTTGCTCGTCTAAAGGCGGCGACAATGCCGGTGAAGGCGCAGCTGTTGATCCAAACGCTGGTTATGGCGCCAACACTGGTGCAGTTGACGGCTCCCTGAGCGAAGAAGCTGCTCTGCGCGCAATCACCACTTTCTACTTCGAATACGACAGTTCGGACCTGAAACCAGAAGCCATGCGCGCTCTGGACGTTCACGCGAAGGACCTGAAAGCTAACGGCGCTCGCGTTGTTCTGGAAGGTAACACCGACGAACGTGGTACTCGCGAGTACAACATGGCACTGGGCGAGCGTCGTGCGAAAGCCGTTCAGCGCTATCTGGTACTGCAAGGTGTTGCTCCAGGCCAACTGGAACTGGTTTCCTACGGTAAAGAGCGTCCAGTTGCTACTGGCCACGACGAGCAGTCCTGGGCTCAAAACCGTCGCGTCGAACTGCGTAAGTAATTCGTCATGCGAACGTGCCGTCGTGCTCTAACTGTATTGGCTCTCAGCCTCGCGCCGCTTGCGGTGTGGGCTGCGGTTCCTGTGGAAGATAGCAACTCAGGCTATAACAATAGCGGGAGCAGTTATCCGCCAGCAGGTTATGGCACGAACGGCGCCTATGCTGGGGGGGCGGCTACGTCCGCTCCCTCGGCACAGGGCGAACTGTTCAACCAGTTGCAACGCATGCAGGATCAATTGTCGCAGCAACAAGGCGCCATTGAAGTTCTGCAGAATCAAGTGAACCAGCTGAAGCAAGAAGGCCTGGAGCGATACCAGGATCTTGATCGACGCATAGGAGCCGGCGTTACACCTGCCGCTACTCCTGATAATTCTTCTGCCGGTGGCGCGCCAAATGCCGCCGCCGGTGGTGCAGCAGCAGGGGCCGCCGCCGCAGCCCCTGCCGCCAGCAGCGAACCGGGTGATCCGGCGAAGGAAAAACTGTATTACGATGCAGCCTTCGACCTGATCAAGGCCAAGGATTTCGACAAGGCCAGCAAGGCCTTCACCGCATTCCTCGGTCGTTACCCAAACAGTCAGTACGCGGGCAACGCCCAGTACTGGCTGGGTGAGGTAAACCTGGCAAAGGGTGATCTGCAGGGGGCGGGCCAGGCATTTGCCAAGGTCAGCCAGCTGTACCCCAAGCATGCCAAGGTGCCGGATTCGCTGTACAAACTCGCTGACGTAGAACGCCGCCTGGGTCACACCGACAAGGTCAAAGGCATTCTGCAGCAGGTCGTTGCCCAGTATCCGGGGACTTCCGCTGCCCAGTTGGCTCAACGCGACCTGCAGCGCTTGTAAGCGATGCTGTCCGTTTAGAAGAAACCCGCGCCTGGCGCGGGTTTTTTCGTTAGAATCCACGCCCTTTTATGAAACACGCTTCCTGGGGTTTACGCGTTGGCGGAATTCCTTGAAGTGCCTGACGGAGGCGGACAGCCTGTTTAGCTGTTACGCCCGTGGCGACTATGCAAGACACATTACGCATCACCGAAGTTTTTTACTCGTTACAGGGTGAAACGCGAACGGCCGGCCTGCCCACAGTATTTGTGCGCCTGACCGGTTGCCCCCTGCGTTGCCAGTACTGTGACAGCGCCTACGCCTTCAGTGGCGGCACCGTGCGAACCCTTGAAGACATCCTTGAACAGGTTGCCGGTTACCGGCCGCGCTACGTCTGCGTGACCGGCGGTGAGCCGTTGGCGCAACCCAACGCCATCCCTTTGCTCAAGCAGCTGTGTGACGCCGGTTACGAGGTGTCCCTGGAAACCAGCGGCGCCCTGGATATTTCCGCGGTGGACCCGCGTGTAAGCCGAGTGGTCGATCTCAAGACCCCCGGCTCCAAAGAGGCACATCGCAACCTCTACGAGAACCTGGACCTGCTGACGGCCAACGACCAGGTCAAGTTCGTGATCTGTTCCCGCGACGATTACGACTGGGCGAGCTCCAAGCTGATCCAGTACGGCCTGGACCGCCGCGCGGGCGAGGTGCTGTTCTCTCCAAGCCATCACGACCTGAACGCACGCGACCTGGCCGACTGGGTGGTGGCTGATAACCTACCGGTCCGTCTGCAACTGCAACTGCATAAATACCTTTGGAACGACGAGCCAGGACGCTGAAATGACTGAACAACCGATTGATCAAAAACGTGCGGTAATCCTGCTGTCCGGCGGCCTCGACTCCGCCACGGTGGTGGCCATGGCGCAGGCTGAAGGCTACACCTGCTACACCATGAGCTTCGACTATGGCCAGCGCCATCGCGCCGAGCTGAACGCCGCTGCCCGCGTCGCCCGCGACATGGGTGTGGCCGAGCACAAGGTCATTGGCCTGAATCTCAACGGCATCGGCGGCTCGGCGCTCACCGACAGCAGCATCGACGTGCCGGAAGCCCCCAGCGAAGGCATCCCGATCACCTACGTCCCGGCGCGCAACACCGTGTTCCTGTCCCTGGCCCTTGGCTGGGCGGAAGTGCTGAATGCCCGCGATATCTTCATCGGCGTCAACGCAGTGGATTATTCCGGCTACCCGGATTGCCGCCCAGAGTTCATCGAGTCGTTCGAACGCATGGCCAACCTGGCGACCAAGGCCGGGGTAGAGGGGCAGGGCTTCCGTATCCTGGCGCCGCTGCAAAACCTCAGCAAGGCCGATATCGTGAAGGCTGGCGTAGGGCTTGGCGTCGATTATTCGCTGACTGTTTCCTGCTATCAGGCAGACGATGATGGCCGTGCTTGTGGGAAATGCGACAGCTGCCGACTGCGTGCAGAAGGCTTCAAAATGGCCGGAATTACGGACCCAACGCGTTATTTTTGATTTATTTAAAATAAGGTGTTGAATAATCCTTAGAAATCAGTATTATACGCGCCACAACACAGCGGGTCGTTAGCTCAGTTGGTAGAGCAGTTGGCTTTTAACCAATTGGTCGTAGGTTCGAATCCCACACGACCCACCATTTTTGGCGGTTTAGAAAATCCGGAAGGCCCACGCAAGTGAGGATTTCCGGGTTTTTTTTTGCCTTGTGAAAAGCCCGTGCAAGCTGCCAAGTCCCACCACATGCAACCCGCCTTCCGATGCTGAAAGGCGACAGCGTGCTGATCCTAAAGTCGCGTCGACCTACTCCACCCCCATCAAGCCGCCCAGACGGCCCTTGACGACCTTTTGCAGGAGCAAGGCCAGCGTCTCGGTGGCATAGGGTTTCTGCAGCAGTACAAAACGCTTGGCTTCTTCTTGGGCAATGCGCGCGTATTCGTCGTTGTAGCCGGTGGTGAGCACCACCGGCAGCCATGGATAGAGCGTTTCGATCGCGTCGAGCAGTTCCAGGCCGCTCATGCCGGGCATGGAGATGTCGGAGAACACCACCTGGAAACTTTCCGGGTTGGGGGCCAGGGCTTCCAGTGCGCTCTTGGCGTCCGGCACCCACAACACGTGAAAGCCCATCTGTTCCAGGGTCTGCGAGGTGTAGAGGCCAACGTCAGCATTGTCCTCGACCATCAGCACGCACAAGTTCGAGATGATCGGTACGCGATGGTTGTCCTGGGCGGTCGGGATCGTGCTGGCCTCGACCTTGGGCAGGTACAACGTAAACTGGCTGCCTTTGCCGCGTTCGCTCTGCACCAGAATCTCCCCGCCCGACTGTTTGGCAAAACCGAACACTTGCGACAAGCCCAGCCCGGTGCCTTGGCCGATGCCTTTGGTGGTGTAGAAGGGTTCGAAGATGGCGTCGAGTTTTTCCGGCGCAATGCCTGATCCGGTGTCGCTCAATGCGATGGTCACGTAGTCGGCGACCCGCCCCGGGTGGGCGCGCACCGACGGCAGCCAGGCGGCTGTCGTGACCTGGATGGTCAAGTGGCCATTGCCGGCCATGGCATCCCGCGCATTAACCACCATGTTCACCAGTGCGGTATCGAACTGGCTTTCATCGGCGTTTATAAAGCAGGGCTCATCCGGCACTTCGATGGTGACCTTGATCCGCGAGCCAGTCAGGCTGTCCATCATCTCGCCCACCCGCAACACGCTGTCGCCGACATTGAATACTTCCGGGCGCAGGGCCTGGCGGCGGGCGAAGGTCAGCAGTTGCGCGGTCAGGCGGGCGGCGCGGTCGACGGTGCTGGCGATGGCATCGATGTATTTGATGCGCCGCACTTCGCTCAGGGATGGGGTCTTGAGCAGGTCGGCGCAGGATTTGATTACCGTCAGCAGGTTATTGAAGTCGTGTGCGACGCCGCCGGTGAGTTGGCCAATGGTTTCCAGTTTCTGGGATTGGCGCAAGGCATCTTCCGACAGGCGCAGGGCGTCCTTGGCTTCTTCTTCGGCCTGGATATCCCGGCCCACCGCATGGATGTAATCGCTGTCGGGTACGGCGGTCCAGGCGATCATGCGATAGCTGCCATCCTGGTGGCGGTAACGGTTCTTGAAGTTGGGGAAGTTCTTGCCGTCTCCCAGGCGGCTGACTGCCGATGCGGAGTCGGCCAAGTCGTCCGGGTGAACCAGGGCCAGCAACTGGCTGCCCACCAAGTCGTGTTCGGCGTGGCCGAGCATGCGAGTCCAGGCTGGGTTGACGGCGGAGATCACGCCGTCGAGTTGGGCCACCAGCATCAGGTCCGGGGACAGGCGCCAGATGCGGTCGCGGTCGCGGGTGCGTTCCACCACCCGCTGTTCCAGGGACTCGTTGAGCTTGCGCAGTGCTTCTTCGGCTTCACGCAGGGCCGTGATGTCGCGGGATACGCAGAGGATCTGTTCCGGCCGGCCGTTACTGCCCAGGATCGGGCTCACCTGTACATGCCACCACTTCAGGTTACCGGCCAGGGTCTGGGCCGGGCCGATAAAGCTGGCGCTTTCGCCGTTTCTGGCGGCCTGTACGGCGGCCTTGGCGTCTAGGTTGCCTTGATCCTGCCAGAAATCGGGCCAGGAGCAGCCACGGATGGTGTTGAAGTCACTGACCTCCATGATGTTTTGGCCGCCTTCGCTCATGAACGTGAGGCGGGCATCGAGATCGAGTACTTGGATGCAATCGTTGATGCTGGCCAGTACGCGCTCGGTGAACGCTTCGTTTTGGCTCAGGCCGGAGGTGGCCAGTTCGCTGACCTCAGAGCCCATCCCGACGGTGCTATTCATTTGAGTTTGGCCGAGCGGGTTAAATGGCCTTCATCATGTCATTAAGATACCTCCCCCCACCAGCGACTTCCTTGCGCACTGCACTGCTTTTGCTGTGGGAAGGCATTGGATAATGCCGGCACGTTCTGTACATATTCCTACGAGCGATCGCGCGGTATGTGTGGCGTTGACTTACAGCTCCTGAGTCTGCGCGATGCGGCAAAGAGGCGGTTTTTTTGACGTGGCTCTTTGCCACTTATTTCGGCTTTAATGCTGTCAATACGCGGCGTATCTTGGCTAGATTGGAGGCTAAGCTTTCAAGACATGGACTGTCATGACTACGCTAACTCCGATCATCGCTAGCAATCCCCTCATTGTTCGCGCTGTAGCCACACCGCTCGCCATTTCGGCGAACACTGTCGATGTCTTGCCGGTGCGACCTGCGTCGGTGGTCAGCCTCGGTAATCCGGCTGCCGATGTCGTTGATATCTACTCCCGAGACGGGCAGATGCCGGGTCGGGAAAGTGTGCGGGCCTGGGAAAATAGCAGCCAGGACGCAGTCAGCAAGATCATCAACACCCGCTTTAACTCGACCTCCACGGCCAGTCGCTACAGCGGCTTGGGGGCAGCATTGGTGGCGCAGTTCGCCAAAGGCGGCGGCGCGGACATTTCACAGTCGGTGCTCAACACCACGGCCGACCGGGCCGGGAGCGATAAAGGCTTGCTGACCGGTCTGGCGGACTTCAAGGCTTCCCTCAAGCAGGCCGTAGACAGCTCCAACCCGATGCGCCCTTCAGAGGTCGACAGCTTTTCTTACAATGTGTCGCAAAAAAACCAGGTTAATGGCCGCAGCAGCGCGGATCGCAGTGTCACCCAGAACCAGCAATCGGTGCTTTCGGCGAGCTTCCACAAAGGCCTTGATGGTGGGAAACCGCCGGTGTTTGATGGCAGTCGCGAATCGCAGAATTACCTGTATGTGCACGTACAGGACAGGGTCAGCAGCACCGCGAGCTTTGCCTATACAGACAGCCAATTGACCCGTGCTTCCGTCACACAGTCGGCTTCCCAGAATACCCACACGCAGAAGTATGTGATGGCCAACCTGGTAGAAGACACCGTGGTGCCGAAGGAAGGCTCATCCAAGCGTGACTACTTGGCGCTGCTCGAACACGCGGGCAGGGAAAGCAAAAAATCCAAGGATGCGCTGGAGCAGTCGACGTTGAAGGATGCATTGGCGAAGATGCATGACTCAGTCCTGTTGCAGGATGATCCGGATGTGCTGATGCGCTGAGGTTCATCGTGGTCAACGCGCGAAGCCCCAGTGATGCGCCTTCGCGTTTTTTTTTGCCCGACAGATGCGTCGCGCCGTGCCAGATTAGGCTTTTGAATCCATTCGATATTCTGTAGCCTTGCGCAGCTTCACCTTAACCCGTGCTTGATGACATCATCACTTCGTCCGGCGGCGCCTGAAGGGCTCCAGAGCCGGTGGTACACTCGACTTTCGCGCAACGGCGCCTGCAGGTCTTGCGAACATGACGCAAATTTCCGAACGCCTTCTGGTTCAAGCCCACCTCGACGCCAAGCAGCCCAAGGCCCTCAGTGCCGAGGAAGAGGCTAGCCTGCGTACCGCCATCGCCGCCGAGCTCAAAGCTCAGGACGCGGTGCTGGTCGCCCACTTCTATTGCGACCCGGTGATTCAGGCCCTGGCCGAAGAAACCGGCGGCTGTGTCTCCGACTCCCTTGAAATGGCACGCTTCGGCGCTGCTCACCCGGCCAAGACCGTACTGGTCGCCGGTGTGCGTTTCATGGGCGAGACGGCCAAAATCCTTACCCCCGAAAAACGCATCCTGATGCCGACCCTGGAAGCCACGTGCTCCCTCGACCTGGGCTGTCCGGTGGAGGAGTTTTCCGCGTTCTGCGATCAACACCCCGAACGCACGGTGGTGGTGTATGCCAACACCTCGGCGGCGGTCAAGGCGCGGGCGGACTGGGTGGTGACTTCCAGTTGCGCGCTGGAAATCGTCGAAAGCCTGATGGACAACGGCGAGACCATTATCTGGGGGCCGGACAAGCACCTGGGTACTTACATTCAGCGCCAGACCGGTGCCGACATGCTGCTGTGGGACGGTGCGTGCATCGTCCACGAAGAGTTCAAGTCCAAGCAATTGGAAGACATGAAGGCGCT
The DNA here is from genome assembly GCF_003058185.1 of Pseudomonas sp. GV105. Classification (NCBI taxonomy): domain Bacteria; kingdom Pseudomonadati; phylum Pseudomonadota; class Gammaproteobacteria; order Pseudomonadales; family Pseudomonadaceae; genus Pseudomonas; species Pseudomonas sp. GV105. The sequence continues at coordinate 111,030 of NZ_QBUF01000003.1, read as the reverse complement.
GTACCCGGACGCGGCGATCCTGGTCCACCCGGAATCCCCGACCTCGGTGATCGAACTGGCGGATGCAGTGGGCTCCACCAGCCAACTGATTGCCGCCGCTCAGCGTTTACCGAACAAAACGTTCATTGTCGCCACCGACCGCGGCATTTTCTACAAGATGCAGCAGCTGTGCCCGGACAAGGTCTTCGTCGAAGCGCCTACCGCCGGCAACGGCGCGGCGTGCCGCAGTTGCGCGCACTGCCCGTGGATGGCGATGAATACGCTGGAGCGCACGCTGCAGTGCCTGCGTGAGGGCAGCAACGAGATCTTCGTCGAGCCTTCGGTGATCCCGCAGGCGGTGCGCCCGCTCAAGCGCATGTTGGACTTCACTCAGGCTGCGCGCCTGAAGCTGGCCGGCAACGCCTGACCCGGTCGAACATGTGGGAGGGGGCTTGCCCCCTCCCACATTTTGATCCGCACCAGCAGGGCGTTATTTTTTCCGCTTCGGAACCTGCACCAACTGCGTGTCAGAATAAATGTCGTGCCAGCTGCGTTTCTGCTTGTCGAACAATGACCAGATAAACCCCAGCCCCACGCACAACCACGATGCAATCGACACCACAAAGCGCAACAGCGCCTGCCACAGGCTGATCCGCGAGCCGTCGGCGTTCTGTACGCGCACGCCCCACACCTGCATGCCCAGGGTCTGCCCGGAATGGGTCCAGAACTTGGCGAAGAAGCCAAACAGCACGAAGAACAGAATCGTCGACAGCAGCGGGTCGCCGTCCAGCGCGCCGGATTCGGTGAGGGTACGCATTTTGGCTTCGCCCACGAACGCGATCCACACCAGCTTGTAGAGAAAGGCCGTGACAATCAGTAGCGCCGTGCAGAGGAGGAAGTCATAGAACATCGCTGCCAGACGACGGCCCAGGCCAACGGCGGGGAAGTCGCCTTGGGGGCTCAGCAGGGGTTTGGACATGGCCGGCTCTCTGAAGAAAAAAAGCATTTTACGGCGCAATGCCCTTACCGCGCCCATAAAAAAGCCCCTGATGTCACCATCAGGGGCTTTTTGTCGCAGGAGGGATCAGCCTTCGGCGATCACTTCGTCAGCCTGCATGCCTTTCTGGCCTTGCACGGCGACGAAAGACACTTTCTGGCCTTCTTTCAGGCTCTTGAAGCCGTTGCCCTGAATAGCGCGGAAATGCACGAACAGATCCGGACCGCTTTCTGGAGTGATAAAACCAAACCCTTTCTCGTCGTTAAACCACTTGACGGTACCGCTCTGACGTTTATCCGACATTTTCTTATTTCCTTGACGCTAAAAATGAATGACAGCCCCTTTCGCATGAAAGAGTACTGGGCTGGGTTGCAGGAAAGTAAGAGACGTCGAACGGGTTGTAGCAAACTTTGGCTACTGCCCAGGTCCAGGTTCCAAGCGACCCATGCAAACACAGTGAGCAAACTCTACGTCAACTAATGGAGAAAAAACAAGCCCTGCGCAAAGCCCAGCTTTTGCTCGGCTTTGTGGCACTTGGGGGAACAATGGGCGGACGACTTATTCGATAGAAATGGTCACTTGTTATAGGTTGACCCCTATAACAATGACTATCGTCAATGCACTGTTTTATGGCGGTTGCGTTACAGATTAGTGCGCGTTAACGCAACCGCGTTACTTATAGAAACAATCAATCAGCCGCGGTAGTACCGTTGCGGCACAAATGGCATTTTACTTACACGAAGTGGCACCTTTTTCCCACGCACCAGTGCAGAAACTTCGGTATCCAACGCAGTGAACGCGCTGTCCAGGTAGGCCATCGCCAACGGGCCGCCGAGGCTCGGGCCAAAGCCGCCGCTGCAGACGCTGCCGACCACGGTGCCGTGTTCGTCGACGATTTCCGCACCTTCACGCACGGGGGTGCGCTCCTGAGGCAGCAGGCCGACACGTTTGCGGCTCACACCGGCTTGCTGCTGGGTAAAGATCCGGTCGGCGCCGGGAAAGCCACCGGCACGAGCGCCGTCGGCGCGACGGGCCTTGGAGATCGCCCAGAGCAGGCTGGCTTCGATCGGGGTGGTGTCGGTGTTCATGTCGTGGCCATACAGGCACAGGCCGGCTTCCAGGCGCAGTGAGTCGCGGGCGCCCAGGCCGATGGCCTGGACTTCGGTCTCGGCCAGCAGGCTGCGGGCCAGGCTTTCGGCGTGGGCGGCGGGCACCGAGATTTCAAAGCCGTCTTCACCGGTGTAGCCGGAGCGGCTGACGTAGCAGTCCACGCCCAGCAGGCGCAGGGACGTGAATTGCATGAAGGTCATCTTGGTCACTTCAGGGGCCAGGCGTGCCAGCACTTTTACCGCTGCCGGGCCTTGCAGGGCGAGCAGGGCGCGTTCTTCGAACAGCGGCTCGATGCTGCACTGGTCGCCAATCCTGGCACGCAGGTGCGCCAGGTCCTGGTCCTTGCAGGCCGCGTTGACCACCAGGAACAGCTCGTCGTTCCCCAGGTTGGCCACCATCAGGTCGTCGAGAATACCGCCCTGCTCGTTGGTGAACATGGCATAGCGCTGCATGCCTACGGGCAGGTCGATGATATCCACCGGCACCAGGGTTTCCAGGGCCTTGGCGGCATTGGCGCCGGTCAGGCGGATCTGGCCCATGTGAGACACGTCGAACAGCCCGGCCTGATCACGGGTGTGCAGGTGTTCTTTCATCACGCCCAATGGGTATTGCACCGGCATGTCGTAGCCGGCGAAGGGCACCATGCGCGCGCCGAGTTCGATGTGCAGCGCGTGCAACGGGGTTTTCAACAGGGTTTCGGTGGACATATTCAGCTCCTGAAAAACGTGCGGACGCGCTTCTAAGCGTCAGCACTCGATAATGTTGACCGCCAAACCGCCACGGGCGGTTTCCTTGTATTTGCTTTTCATGTCGGCGCCGGTCTGGCGCATGGTGCGGATGACCTTGTCGAGGGACACAAAATGCTGCCCATCGCCGCGCAAGGCCATACGCACTGCGTTGATGGCTTTGACCGAGCCCATGGCATTGCGCTCGATGCAGGGCACTTGCACCAGGCCGCCGATCGGGTCGCACGTCAGGCCGAGGTTGTGTTCCATGCCGATCTCTGCGGCGTTTTCGACCTGGGACACGCTGCCGCCCAACACTTCGCACAGCGCTCCGGCGGCCATCGAGCAGGCCACGCCGACTTCACCCTGGCAGCCAACCTCGGCACCGGAGATCGACGCGTTTTCCTTGTACAGAATCCCGATCGCGGCGGCGGTGAGCAGAAAGCGCACTACGCCGTCTTCACTCGCGCCGGGGATAAAGCGCATGTAGTAATGCAGCACCGCCGGCACAATCCCGGCCGCACCGTTGGTAGGCGCGGTGACCACGCGCCCGCCGTTGGCGTTTTCTTCGTTGACCGCCAACGCGTACAGGTTGACCCAATCGAGTACCGACAACGGGTCGCGCAGGGCCGACTCCGGGTTCTTGCACAGCTGGCGATGCAGGGCGGCGGCACGACGCTTGACCTTCAAGCCTCCCGGCAAGATCCCTTCATTGCGACAGCCAGCGTCCACACAGTCCTGCATCACCTGCCAGATCTTCAGCAGGCCGTTGCGGGTTTCGGCTTCGGGGCGCCAGGCACTTTCATTGGTCAGCATCACCTGGCTGATGGACAGCCCGTAGGTGGCGCAATGACCGAGCAAGTCCTTGGCGCTCTTGAACGGGAAGGTCAGCGGCGTGGCGTCTTCGACGATCCGGTCGGCGCCGGCAGCGTCTTCATCTACCACAAAGCCACCGCCCACCGAGTAGTACTCGCGGCTGCGGATCTGGATGCCGGCGGCGTCGAAGGCACGGAAGATCATGCCGTTGGGGTGATAGGCGAGGGGTTTGCGAATCATCGCCAGGTGTTCTTTCTCGTTGAACACAATGCTGTGTTCGCCGAGCAGGTTCAAACGGCCGGCGCTGCGCATCTGTGCCAGGCGCGTGGCGACGGTTTCTGTGTTCACGGTGTCCGGGTGTTCGCCTTCCAGGCCGAGCAACACGGCCTTGTCGCTGCCGTGGCCTTTGCCGGTGGCGCCGAGTGAGCCGTAGAGTTCCACCTTGACACAGGTGGTGGCGCTCAGCAGGTCGTCACGGCGCAAGCCCTCGACAAAGCGCGCGGCGGCGCGCATCGGGCCGACGGTGTGGGAGCTGGAGGGGCCGATGCCAATCTTGAACAGGTCGAACACGCTTAACGACATGAGTTGTTCTCCAGGTTCTTATTATTCTTGAGGTCATACGCGGTCAAGTGTGGGAGGGGCGGTGCGACGATTCGACTTGCCCCCGATGAGGGGGTGTCAGTCACCAGATCTATCAACTGACACTCTGCCATCGGGAGCAAGCCCCCTCCCACATTCTTGACCAGGTTATGCGTAGCTCTCGATCGAAGGGCAGGCGCACACGAGGTTGCGATCGCCGAACACGTTGTCGACCCGGCCGACCGGCGGCCAGTACTTGCCGTCGATCAACGACGCCAGCGGGTACACCGCTTGTTCACGGCTGTAAGGGTGGCTCCATTCGCCCACCAGTTCCGCCGCGGTGTGCGGGGCGTTTTTCAGCGGGTTGTCGTCCTTGTCCAAGGTGCCGTTTTCCACCGCGCGGATTTCTTCGCGGATGGCGATCATCGCGTCGCAGAAGCGGTCCAGTTCTTCCCTGGATTCGCTTTCGGTCGGCTCGATCATCAAGGTGCCGGCCACCGGGAACGACATGGTCGGCGCGTGGAAGCCGAAGTCGATCAGGCGCTTGGCCACGTCATCCACGCTGATGCCGCTGCTGTCTTTCAACGGGCGCAAGTCCAGGATGCATTCATGCGCCACCAGGCCGTTGCTGCCGGTGTAGAGCACTGGGTAGTGCTCTTCCAGGCGACGGGAAATGTAGTTGGCATTCAGGATCGCCAGTTGCGAAGCGCGCTTGAGGCCCGCGCCGCCCATCATGCTGATGTACATCCAGGTGATCGGCAGGATGCTCGCGCTGCCGAACGGCGCCGCGCACACCGCGCCTTCCTTGCGTGCCATGGCCGCGTGGCCGGGCAGGAATGGGGCCAGGTGGGATTTGACGCCGATCGGGCCAACGCCTGGGCCGCCGCCGCCGTGGGGGATGCAGAAGGTCTTGTGCAGGTTCAGGTGAGAGACGTCGCCGCCGAACTTGCCCGGCGCGCACAGGCCGACCATGGCGTTCATGTTGGCGCCGTCGATGTATACCTGGCCGCCGTTGTCGTGAATGATCCCGCAGATTTCGCGGATACCTTCTTCGAACACGCCGTGGGTCGACGGGTAGGTGATCATCAGCGCGGCGAGGTGGTCGCGGTGCTCGATGGCTTTGGCGCGCAGGTCTTCGATGTCGACGTTGCCGCGCGCGTCGCAAGCGGTCACCACCACGCGCATGCCGGCCATGTGGGCGGTGGCGGGGTTGGTGCCGTGGGCCGACGACGGGATCAGGCAGATATCGCGGTGCTGATCGCCACGGCTCTGGTGATAGGCGCGAATCGCCAACAAGCCCGCGTATTCGCCCTGGGAACCGGCGTTCGGTTGCAGCGAGATGGCGTCGTAGCCGGTGGCCGCGCAGAGCATGGCTTCCAGGTCGGAGGTCAATTGCAGGTAGCCGGCGCTTTGTTCGGCCGGGGCGAATGGGTGCAGGGCACCGAATTCGGCCCAGGTCACCGGGATCATTTCGCTGGCGGCGTTGAGCTTCATGGTGCAGGAGCCCAGCGGGATCATGGTGCGGTCCAGCGCCAGGTCCTTGTCGGCCAGCTTGCGCAGGTAGCGCATCAGCTCGGTTTCCGAGTGATAACGGTTGAACACCGGGTGGGTCAGGATCGGCGACTGACGCAGCAGCGCGGCCGGCAGGCTGCCTTCGACCTTGGCGGCGAAGTCCGGCAGGGCTTTACCGTCGGCAAACAGTGCCCACAAGGTTTCGATATCGGCCTGGGTGGTGGTTTCGTCGACCGACAGGCCGAGACGTTCGGCGTCGACCACACGCAGGTTGATGCGCTGGGCGCGGGCCTGGTCGTGCAGGGCGGCGGTGCGGGTGCCGGTGTTGAGGGTCAGCGTGTCGAAGAAGTGTTCTTGCTCGACTTTCAGGCCCAGGGCGCGCAGGCCGTTGGCCAGGATCGCGGTCAACTGGTGAATGCGCTGGGCGATCTGGGTCAGGCCTTTGGGGCCGTGGTACACGGCGTACATGCTGGCGATGTTGGCGAGCAGGACCTGGGCGGTGCAGATGTTGCTGGTGGCTTTCTCGCGGCGGATATGTTGCTCGCGGGTCTGCATGGCCAGGCGCAAGGCCGGCTTGCCGAAGCGGTCGACCGAAACACCGACCAGGCGGCCCGGCATGTCGCGCTTGAACGCATCCCTGGTGGAGAAGTACGCCGCGTGCGGGCCGCCGAAGCCCAGCGGGACGCCGAAGCGTTGCGCGCTGCCGATGGCCACATCGGCGCCGAACTCACCCGGTGGGGTCAGCACGGTCAGGGCCAGCAGGTCGGCGGCCACGGCCACCAGGGCGTTGGCGGCGTGGAAGCGTTCGGTCAGCTCGCGATAGTCGAACACGTCGCCGTTGCTGGCCGGGTATTGCAGCAGGGCACCGAAGAACGGGCTGACATCACTCAGTTCGCGTTCATCGCCCACCACGACGTCGATGCCCAGCGGCTCGGCACGGGTGCGCAGCACGTCGAGGGTCTGCGGGTGGCTGTGGATCGAGGCGAAGAAGGCAGTGCTGGCCTTGTTCTTGCTCAGGCGCTTGCAGAAGGTCATGGCTTCGGCGGCGGCGGTGGCTTCGTCGAGCAGCGAAGCGTTGGCGATCGGCAGGCCGGTGAGGTCGCTGATCAGGGTCTGGAAATTCAGCAGCGCTTCCAGGCGGCCCTGGGAAATTTCCGGTTGGTACGGGGTGTAGGCGGTGTACCAGGCCGGGTTTTCGAGGAGGTTGCGCAGGATCGGCGACGGCGTGTGGCAGTTGTAGTAGCCCTGGCCGATGTAGGTCTTGAACAGTTGGTTCTGGCTGGCGATGGCTTTGATCCTGGCCAGGGCCTCGGCTTCGCTCAAGCCATCTTCCAGGCCGAGCACGCTGGTGCCCTTGATGCTTTCCGGGATCACACTGGCGCTGAGGGCTTCCAGGGAGTCGAAGCCCAGGCTGGCGAGCATCTGCTGCTCATCTTCCTGGCGCGGCCCGATGTGGCGGGCGATGAATTCGTTGGCGGTGCTCAAGTTGATCGTCATGGCGCGCTCCTCAGGCTTCGGCGGTGGCTTTGATCAGGCGGTCATACGCATCCTGATCCAACAGCGTAGTCACTGCGTCGGCATCGGCGGGTTTAAAGCGGAAGAACCAGCCTTCGCCCATCGGGTCTTCGTTGACCAGTTCCGGGCGGCCCTCCAGCTCGGCGTTCACTTCGAGCACTTCACCGTCCAGGGGCATGTACACGCCGCTGGCGGCTTTGACTGACTCGACGGTGGACGCCTCGGCGCCTTTTTCGTAAGCCTGCAACTCCGGCAGTTGCACGAAAACCACATCACCCAGCGCATTTTGCGCGAATGCGGTGATACCCACGGTGACGCTGCCGTCAGCTTCGGCGCGCAGCCATTCGTGATCTTCAGTGAAACGCAACTCGCTCATGGAAACTCCTCGGGGCCAGATTCGTCTGGTGGACGGGATTGGAATAATGGGGAGTTGCTTAGCAATATCGCGGCCAATGTCATTAAGTGTTTATAAATCAATGACTTGATAAAAATGACGAATGCGTTGCCGGCTGAGGTTGTAGCGATTTCGCTACACTTCGGCGCTGGAAAAAAAGCCTATGTGGATCAAAGCCTTGCATGGCGCGCAAAAAGCAGGGTTGTAGCGATATCGTTACGCTGTAGCGCTTTCAGTACAGTTGATGTCGTTCTCAGACCCAATTGGGAATGCGAGCCCTGTAGGCGCGAGCTTGCTCGCGAAGATCGTCAACGATGATGTGGGAGGCCTGGATGAACGCGGCGCCCTTGGGTTTTTCGCGAGCAAGCTCGCTCCTACAGTGGACAGCGCCCTGCTCAGGGTTTGTTGGGGATGCCGTATTTGCGCAGGCGATGGGCGATAGCGGTGTGGGAGGTTTGCAGGCGGCTCGCCAACTGGCGGGTCGAGGGGTAGCTGGCGTAGAGCTTCTCCAGCAGGCTGCGTTCGAAGTCTTCCACGGCCTGTTCCAGGCTGGTGATTTCGCTGTCGCTCTGACGTGCGACCGAGGTGCCGGCGATGTCCAGGTCGCCGATGTCCACCAGGCTGCTTTCACAGATGGCGGCGGCGCGGAAGATCACGTTCTGTAACTGCCGCACGTTGCCCGGCCAGCGGTTGCCGAGCAAGGCCGGGTAAGTGCCGGGGGCCAGGCGGCAGACCGGGCGCTGGATCTGCGCGCAGGCTTGCTGCATGAAGTAGCGCGCCAGCAGCAGGATGTCCTGGCCGCGCTCGCGCAGGGGCGGCACTTCGACATTGAGGACGTTGAGGCGGTAGAACAGGTCTTCGCGAAAGGTGCCCTCGGCGACCATCTTCTCCAGGTCGCGGTGGGTGGCGCTGAGGATACGCACGTTCACCTTCACTTCGCGGTCGCCGCCTACCCGGCGAAAGCTGCCGTCGTTGAGAAAGCGCAGCAGCTTGGCCTGCAGGTACGGCGACATTTCGCCGATCTCATCGAGGAACACCGTGCCCTGGTTGGCCAGTTCCATCAGCCCCGGCTTACCGCCGCGCTGGGCCCCGGTAAAGGCGCCGGGGGCGTAGCCGAACAGTTCGCTTTCGGCGAGGTTTTCCGGCAGCGCCGCGCAGTTCAGCGCCAGGAACGGCGCACTGCAGCGTGCGCTGATGGCGTGGCAGGCCCGCGCCACCAGCTCTTTGCCGGTGCCGGTCTCGCCCTGGATCAACAGCGGCGCATCGAGTACCGCGACACGCTGCGCGCGCGCCTTGAGGGTGCGGATCGCCGGCGACTCGCCGAGCAGCGCATCGAAACCTTCGGCATGGTCGTGGTGCAGCGCCGACAATTGTTCGCCGATGCGGTTGGGCTGGTAGAGGCTGAGCAGGGCACCGGCATCGGTGATCGGCGTCGCCTCCAGCAGCAGGGTCTGGCCGTTGACGCTGATCTCGCGCAGAGGCAAGCGAAAGCCTTGCTCCAGCAAGGTGTCGAGCAAGGCCGGATCGTTGAACAGTTCGCTGATGCTTTCGCCGGCCGGTTCGCGACCGTACAAGGCGATCAACGCCGGGTTGGCCAGCAGGATCTTGCCCGCGCTGTCCAGGGCCAGCACCGGGTCGGTCATGGCCGCCAGCAGGGCGTCGAGTTGCAGGTGGCGGCGTTGGCCGGGGAGGATGTCCACCACGGTCACTGCCTGCACGCCGTTGACGCTGAACAGCGCGTCCCGCAGCTCTTCGAGGACTTCGGCGCTCAGGGTCGGCGCGTCGATGTAGACGTTGGGCGGCACCATCTCGACCGCGTCCAGGTTGAGATTGCGCCCACCGAGCAAGGCCAGGACTTCCTGGGTAATGCCGACGCGGTCGATGAAGCTGACGTGGATACGCATGGGGCGGCTGACAATTCTGGGGAGCGAGAGGCGGCAAGTATGCCAGACAGGGGGGGAGATCAAAAATGGGGGAGGGGCGGTGCGACGATTCGACTTGCCCCTCCCACATTTGGACCGAGTTATGCGAGGTGTTCGGGTTTGACGGGGTCGCCGGGCTTCACATTCAACTGATGCCGCACATCTTCGAACATCGAGTCGTACTGCTTGTGCATCTCGCCATTGAGTGTCGCGATCTTCGGCATCCCGTACTTCTGCGCGATATTCATCGCGTGCCGGGCAAAGTCGAAGGCCTGGTCCTTGGGCAGGAAGAATTCTTCCTTGAGGTCCTTGCCCTGCACCGACCCATGCAGCGTGAACAGCATCCCCTGGCCTTCCTTGGGATGCTGGCTGATTTCATAGTCGATGCACAGGTTGTAGCTGTAGTCGTCTTTGTTCAGCGCGTGGCGTTCGATGTGCAAGTGCCCGGGTTCAAAGGTAGCCATAGGCATTTCTCCTCAACTTCACAGATAACGGATGCCAGGGGTCGCTGTGCTGACACGGGTGCCGGCGGTGCCCTGGACGATGGCTTCGATGTCCGAGAGTGAACCGATCACCGCGGTTTTGCCAGTCTGGCGGGCGAACTCGCAGGCCGCTTGGACCTTGGGCCCCATGGAACCGGCGGCGAAACCGAGTTTTTCCATGTCGTCCGGGTGGGCCTGGCTGATAGCCTTCTGGGTGGGTTTGCCGTAGTCGATAAACGCCGCGTTGACGTCGGTGGCGATCACCAGCAAATCGGCTTCCAGTTGCGAAGCCAGCAGCGATGAGCACAGGTCTTTGTCGATGACCGCTTCAATGCCGCGCAGTTTGCCGTCTTCGCCATACATCGTCGGGATACCGCCACCGCCGGCGCAGATCACGATGCTGCCTTTCTCCAGCAGCCATTGGATCGGGCGAATTTCAAAGATGCGTTTCGGCCGCGGGCTGGCCACCACGCGGCGGTATTTATCGCCATCCGGGGCAATGGTCCAGCCTTTCTCCGCGGCGAGTTTCTCGGCTTCGGCCTGGGAGTACACCGGGCCGATCGGTTTGCTGGGTTTTTTGAAGGCCGGGTCGTTGGCGTCCACTTCGACCTGGGTGAGCAGGGTGGCAAACGGGACTTCGAAGTCCAGCAGGTTGCCCAGTTCCTGTTCGATGATGTAACCGATCATGCCTTCGGTTTCGGCACCGAGCACGTCCAGCGGGTACGGCGAGACGCTGGTGTAGGCCGCTGCCTGCAACGACAGCAGGCCGACTTGCGGGCCGTTACCATGGGCGATCACCAGTTCGTTGCCGGAATGGATTTTGGCGATCTGTTCGGTAGCGATTCGGATATTGGCGCGTTGGTTGTCCGCTGTCATGGGTTCACCACGGCGGAGCAGGGCGTTACCGCCCAGTGCAACGACGATACGCATAATGCAATCCTTCTAGAGTTCAGCGTGTGAACACAGGACTAAGTGTGGGAGGGAGCGTGCTCCCGATGGCGGGCTAACATTCAATACTTGTGTCGACTGATACACCGCTATCGGGGGCAAGTCGAATCGTCGCACCGCCCCTCCCACATTTTGACCGTGTTCCTACAGTAGGCGTTGTGTCGAAATCAGATATCCGCCAACGCCGACACCAGGATCGCCTTGATGGTATGCATGCGGTTTTCCGCCTGTTCAAAGGCAATGTTGGCCGGGGATTCAAACACCTCTTCGGTCACTTCCACGCCATTGGCCAGGTTCGGATAACGCGTGGCGATGTCCTTGCCGACCTTGGTTTCGCTGTTATGGAACGCCGGCAGGCAGTGCATGAACTTCACCCGGGGGTTGCCCGAGGCTTTCATCATCTTGGCGTTGACCTGGTACGGCAGCAGTTGCTCGATACGCTCGTCCCACGCTTCCACCGGCTCACCCATGGACACCCAGATATCGGTGTGGATGAAGTCCACGCCCTTCACCGCTTCAAGAGGGTCTTCGGTGATGGTGATGCGCGCGCCGCTTTCTTCGGCAAAGGCCTGGCACTGTTTGATGAAGTCTTCGTGGGGCCACAGGGCTTTCGGCGCGCCGATACGCACGTCCATGCCCAGCTTGGCGCCGATCATCAGCAGCGAGTTGCCCATGTTGTAGCGTGCGTCGCCCAGGTAGGCGTAGCTGATGTCATGCAGCGGCTTGTCGCTGTGTTCGCGCATGGTCAGGGTGTCGGCGATCATTTGGGTCGGGTGGAATTCGGCGGTCAGGCCGTTGAACACCGGCACACCGGCGAACTTGGCCAGTTCTTCGACGATTTCCTGCTCGAAGCCACGGTATTCAATGGCATCGAACATCCGACCGAGGACGCGGGCGGTGTCTTTCATGCTTTCTTTGTGGCCGATCTGCGACGACACCGGGTCGATGTAGGTGACGTGGGCACCCTGGTCGTGGGCCGCGACTTCGAAGGCGCAGCGGGTGCGGGTCGAGGTTTTTTCGAAGATCAGCGCGATGTTCTTGCCCTTGAGGTGCGCGCGCTCGGTGCCGGTGTATTTGGCGCGTTTGAGGTCGCGGGACAGGTCCAGCAGGTAGTGCAGCTCGCGATTGGTGTGGTGCATCAGCGACAGCAGGCTGCGGTTGCGCATGTTGAAAGCCATGGTGGATCTCCTTGTGTTCAGGTTATCCCCTTGGCCGACGCCTTGTGGGCGGCGGCCAAGGCCTGGAAATTAATAGTCGATAGGGTCGCGGATGATCGGGCAGGTCATGCAGTGGCCGCCGCCACGGCCACGGCCGAGTTCACCGGCACTGATGGTGATGACTTCCACGCCGGACTTGCGCAGCAGGGTGTTGGTGTAGGTGTTGCGGTCGTAGCCGATCACCACGCCAGGCTCCAGGGCCACGACGTTGTTGCCGTCGTCCCACTGCTCGCGCTCGGCGGCGAAGCTGTTGCCGCCGGTTTCGACCACGCGCAGGGTTTTGAGCTTGAGGGCGGTGGCGACCACGTCGAGGAAGCTTGCGTCTTCACGGCGCACATCGATGCCACCGGGCTTGCTGTCGTCCGGGCGCAGGCTGAAGGCGACGATCTGGCTGACCACTTCGGGGAAGATGGTGACCAGGTCGCGGTCGCAGAAGCTGAACACGGTATCCAAGTGCATCGCCGCGCGGGATTTCGGCAGGCCGGCGACGATGACGCGCTCGACGGCTTTGTGCTTGAACAGGTTCAGCGCCAGTTGGCCGATGGCCTGGCGCGACGAACGCTCGCCCATGCCGATCAACACTACGCCGTTGCCGAGCGGCATGACGTCACCGCCCTCGAGGGTGGCGTTGCCATGATCCTGGTCCGGGTCGCCGTACCAGATCTGGAAGTCGGCGTTGGTGAACTCGGGGTGGAATTTGTAGATCGCGCTGGCCAGCAGGGTTTCCTGGCGTCGCGCCGGCCAGTACATCGGGTTCAGCGTCACGCCGCCAAAGATCCAGCAGGTGGTGTCGCGGGTGAACTGGGTGTTCGGCAGCGGCGGCAGGATGAAGCTGGAGTGGCCGAGGAAATCGCGGAACATCTCGATGGTCTTGCCACCGAAGCTGTCCGGCAGGTCATCGGCCGACACGCCGCCGATCAGGAACTCGGCGATTTTGCGCGGCTCCAGGCTGCGCAGCCACGAGCCGACTTCGTTGATCAGGCCGAGGCCGACCTGGTTGGCGGTGATCTTGCGTTCCAGAATCCAGTCCAGGGCTTCGGGGATGGCGACGATATCGGTCAACAGGTTGTGCATTTCCAGCACATCGATGTCCCGTTCGCGCATCTTGGTGACAAAGTCGAAATGGTCGCGCTTGGCCTGGGCCACCCACAGCACATCATCGAACAGCAGTTCATCGCAGTTGTTGGGGGTCAGCCGCTGGTGGGCCAAACCTGGGGAGCACACCATGACTTTACGCAGTTTGCCGGCTTCGGAATGTACGCCGTACTTCACTTTTTCCGTGGTCATTACAGATCCTCCAGTGAGCAACAATTACATAGTCAGGAAGCCGGCGTAGAGGCCATAGGCAGCCACCAGGGCGCCAACGACCACCGCAGCGAAAATCAGCTTCTCGACGTTGGTGAAAATCGGTTTGCCCAGTTCATGCTTGGCCTTGGCGAACAGGATCGCGCCAGGGGCATAGAGCAGGGCGGAGAGCAGCAGGTATTTGGTACCGCCGGCATAGAGCAGCCAGACCGCATAGATCAGCGCGATCGCGCCGATGATCAGGTCCTTTCTGCGCTCGGCCGGGGCGTTTTCGTAGGTCTCGCCACGTACCGCCAGCAGCAGCGCATAAGCTGCCGACCACAGGTAAGGCACCAGGATCATCGAGGTGGCGAGGTAGATCAGCGACAGGTACGTGCTGGCGGAAAACAGGGTAATCACCAGGAACACCTGGACCAGTGCGTTGGTCAGCCACAGGGCATTGGCCGGCACGTGGTTGGCGTTCTCGCGGCGCAGGAACTCCGGCATGGTGTGGTCCTTGGCGGCGGCGAACATGATCTCCGCACACAGCAGCACCCACGACAGCAGCGCGCCGAGCAGCGAGATGACCAGGCCGACGCTGATCAACACGGCGCCCCAGTGGCCCACGACGTGCTCCAGCACGGCCGCCATCGACGGGTTCTGCAGCTTGGCCAGTTCCGGTTGGGTCATGATGCCCAGGGACAGCACGTTGACCAGCATCAGGAACAGCAGCACGGTGATAAAGCCGATCACGGTGGCCTTGCCCACGTCGCTGCGTTTTTCGGCCCGCGCCGAGAAGATGCTTGCGCCTTCGATGCCGATGAACACCCACACGGTGACCAGCATCATGTTGCGCACTTGGTTCATCACGCTGCCCAGGTCCGGGTTTTTCAGGCCCCAGATGTCAGCGGTGAAGATGTCCAGCTTGAACGCGAATACGGCGATCAGCACGAACAGCACCAGCGGCACGACCTTGGCGACGGTGGTCACCAGGTTGATGAACGCCGCTTCCTTGATCCCGCGCAATACCAGGAAATGCACGGCCCATAGCAGCACCGAAGCGCCAATCACCGCGGCCGGGGTGTTGCCCTCGCCAAAGATCGGGAAGAAGTAGCCGAGGGTGCTGAACAAGAGCACGAAGTAGCCGACGTTGCCCAGCCAGGCGCTGATCCAGTAACCCCAGGCGGACGAGAAGCCCATGTAGTCGCCGAAGCCGGCCTTGGCGTAGGCATATACGCCGCCGTCGAGATCGGGTTTGCGGTTAGCCAGGGTCTGGAACACAAACGCCAGGGTCAACATGCCTACAGCCGTAATCACCCAGCCAATCAGGACGGCGCCGACATCGGCGCTGGCCGCCATGTTTTGCGGCAGAGAGAAGATCCCGCCGCCAATCATTGAACCCACGACAAGTGCAACCAGTGCGCCAAGTCGAAGTTTTCCGGCAGATTCAGACATTGTATGACTCCAATGCAGGAGAAGAGAGACCACAGAATAATTCCGTGCGCTAATCAAACAGCTGACTTAGATCACATCATTGGCACATTCCATTGTGAATTAATGACTTAGAGTGAAAATGCCGTGCGCGCGATAGTGCCGCCAAGACGCTCGTCATAGAGCCTCTATGCGCTTTTTTATTGTTAAGGTTTCCTGATTGCCGGGACGTTTCAAGCTAGTCCCTTTTGGTGAATGTGCAAACTTTTTCCGGGCCGGCTTGGCAAGACGCTCAAAACCTTAAAGTTCAATACTTATTTAATTTATAAATTTGACTAAACTCTATTTTTTGACATGCCTTTGGGTTATTAGAGCCTGCGTTTTATTCGCGATATCTGATAAACGCTAACGCGCCTGCGTAAATTAGTTGAGTACACGGTGGTTCTTTTAATTCTGGAGAATTCATGTCGCAATCGTCTGAAAAGCTTCGACTCAGCGCCTTGATCGCCCTGGTGGTGGGCTCCATGATCGGCGGCGGGATTTTTTCCCTGCCACAAAACATGGCCGCGCGCGCGGAAGTCGGCGCGGTATTGATCGGCTGGGCGATCACCGCCGTGGGCATGCTGACCCTGGCATTTGTGTTCCAGACCCTGGCCAACCGCAAACCCGAGCTGGATTCCGGGGTGTATGCCTACGCCAAGGCCGGCTTTGGCGACTACATGGGCTTCTCGTCCGCCTGGGGTTACTGGATCAGTGCGTGGATGGGCAACGTCGGCTACTTCGTGTTGCTGTTCAGCACCCTTGGCTATTTTTTTCCGGTATTCGGTGAGGGCAATACGCCTGTGGCCATCGGCTGCGCCTCGGTGTTGCTGTGGGCCGTGCATTTTCTGGTGATGCGCGGGATCAAGGAGGCGGCGTTCATCAACCAGATCACCACCGTGGCCAAGCTCGTGCCGCTGCTGATGTTCGTGGTCATCGCCGGCGTGGCGTTCAAGGCCGATGTCTTCACCGCCGACATCTGGGGCCTGGGCAAGCCGCATTTCGGCAGTGTGATGAATCAGGTGCGCAACATGATGCTGGTCACGGTGTTCGTGTTCATCGGCATCGAGGGCGCCAGCGTGTACTCGGCGCGGGCGCAGAAACGCTCGGACGTGGGCCGGGCCACGGTGATCGGGTTTCTCGGTGTGCTGGCGTTGCTGGTGCTGGTGAACCTGCTGTCCCTGGGGATCATGAGCCAGGCGGAACTGGCGCAATTGCAGAACCCGTCCCTGGCCGGCGTGCTGGAGCACATCGTCGGTCCCTGGGGCGCGCTGCTGATCAGCATCGGTTTGGCGGTATCGCTGCTGGGTGCGTTGTTGTCATGGGCGCTGCTCTGCGCGGAAATTCTCTACGCCACGGCCCATGACAAGACCATGCCGGCCTTCCTGAAAAAGGAAAACGCCAATCAGGTGCCGGTCAATGCGCTGTGGCTGACCAATGTGATGATCCAGATATTCCTGGTGATCACGCTGTTTTCCGAAAGCACCTACACCACCCTGATTTACCTGGCTTCATCCATGATCCTGGTGCCTTACCTGTGGTCGGCGGCCTACGCGGTGTTGTTGAGCGGGCGCGGGGAAACCTACGAAGGCGCCCAGCGCCAGCGTCTGAAAGATCTGCTGGTGGGCTTGATTGCATTGGGCTACGCGGTGTGGCTGCTGTACGCCGGGGGCCTGAAGTACTTGCTGCTGTCGGCGTTGCTGTATGCGCCGGGCGTGGTGCTGTTTGCCCTGGCCAAGCGCGAGCAGGGCCTGCCGTTGTTTACCCATGTGGAAAAAGGCATTTTCGCCTGTGTGATTGCGGGCGCGGGGTTGGCGGCGTATGGGCTGTATAGCGGAGTGTTGTCGTTATGAGCAGGGTGGCTTGATCGTGTGGGCCTCATCGCGGGCACGCCCGCGATGGCGGTCTCAGGTCACCAGCGAGGCCGGTGCGACCCCAATTCCCCTGCCGGCAAATCCCACTGCAACGGTGTGCCGCTGATGGTCAGCGGCGCGAGCAATCGGTGCGCCGGTCCCCAGGCGGTTTGCTCCACCACCAGCCCCTGGTCTTCGAGGGCTTCGGCCCGCAATGCCGGTTGCTCCGGAACCGGCCCGGCCTCCATCAAGCATTTTGCCGTGCGCGCCAACGATAATTGCGCCGAGCCGCCACGGCCGGACGCCAAGCGCTCGCGCAGGGCCTGGATCGCGCTGGCCGCCATCAAGTAGCCGGTGGCGTGATCCAGCGCCTGCAACGGCAGCGGCACAGGTTTATCCGTGTGTTTCCAGGCCATGCCCGCGTCGGCGATGCCGCAGCTCATCTGCACCAGGCTGTCGAAGCCCCGGCGATTGCGCCACGGGCCGCTCCAGCCATAGGCGTTGAGGCTCACGTCGATCAGGCCGGGGGCGAGCTGTTGCAATGCGTGGGCGGTGTAGCCCAATTGCTCGAGGGCATCGGCGCGGTAACCGTGGAACAGTATGTCGGTGTCTTTGAGCAACCCTTCGAAAACCTGGCGGTCTGCGGCGGTTTTCAGGTCCAGGCGCGCACAGCGTTTGCCCAGGGTCATTTCCGGCACCACGCCCGGCTCGTTCCAGGTCGGCGAGTCGATGCGCAACACGTCCGCGCCCAGCCCGGCGAGAAAACGACTGGCCACGGGGCCGGCCAGCACGCGGGTCAGGTCCAGCACTTTGAGGCCGGCCAGCGGGCGGGCCGCCGCGCCGCGCCAGGGTCTGTTGGCGGCGGGTTCAAAAGTTTGGCGCTGAACCAGGTGCTCGGCATTCACCGCCAAGCCTTGGGGATGTTGCTGCCAGGCCTGCCACGACCGCATCTGCGCGGCACAACCGCCGGCATCGACAATCGCCTGTTCCAGCTCGGCAGCGTTCCACGCGACGACCTTGCTCGCCATCCCGGCACGGTCAGCGACGTGGCCCAGCACCCGCTCGGCAGCCGCACGGTGATGCGGCGCGTTGGTGTGCAAGCGAATCCAGCCGTCGGCGCTGGCATAGTCGCCGGCCACCGGGTCCCACAGTGGCGGTACTTGCCAGCCTGTGGGGCGGATCGAAGAAGAGAACCAGAAAGACGCGAGGCGTCGGTCCACGCTCACGCTGGGCAAGCGCCCGGTCTGTTGCAGGATGAGTTGGGCAACCGCCTGGCCGGCGGCGCCGATGCTGGCGCAGGCCAGGTCGCTCACGGCGAAGATCGACGGCAAGGCGCCGGCCCCGGTCGAGGTCAGCGGGGTGCGCGGTAGATCGAGTGCGGCTTGGATGGGAGTCAGCAGGTCAGTCATCGAAGGCCCTCCATAAGAGAAGGGCCACTATAGAAGATCATCACACCGGTGTGACAACCCCCGGCGTCAATGGCAGGTCGATGCTGGCGCTGAAACCGCCGTCGGGATGATTGGCCAGGATCAGGTTGCCGCCATGCCGTTCCGCTGCGCGCCGTGCAATCGCCAGACCCAGGCCGTGGCCCTGCGCCGTTTGGCCGGGGGCGCGGTAGAACGGCTCGCCCAGTTGGCTCAGGTGCTCGGCTTCGACGCCGGGGCCGTGGTCGCGCACGCTGATCAGAATGCGTTCGCCCAGGCGGCGCGCCTGCAACTCGATCGGTTGGCCGGGCGGGTTGAAGCGCTGGGCATTGCGCAACAGGTTATCCACGGCGCGTTCGATCATGGTCGGCCAGCCTTTGAGGCGCAGGTCGGGATCGGCGCTCAGTTGCACCACTTGGTCCGGCGCGCTGAGTTGGGCGTCCTTTTGCAGGGTCTTGAGCAGCGGGATGAGGTCGACGTCTTCGGCACTGGCGTTGTCGGCATCGACCCGGGCCAGTACCAGGATTTCGCTGATCAGTGCTTCCAGGCGGTCGCACTCGCGGGTCAGGCGCGGCCAGAGTCTTTCCCGTTCCTCGGGGCCGGCCCGCTCGGCCAGGGCCAGGGCGATACGCAGGCGGGCCAGGGGCGAGCGCAGTTCGTGGGACACGTCTCGCAGCAGCTGGCGCTGGCTGCCGATCAGGCTCTGCAAGCGTGCGCCCATGCGGTTGAAGTCGGTGGCGAGTACGCCGAACTCATCGCGGCGGTTGGCCAGTTGCGCCAGGCTGTTCTGCTGGTAGGTGGCCTGGCCGAGGTCGTGTACCGCGCCACGCAGGCGGCTTAAGGGGCGGGTGATGGACAGCGTCACCAGCAGGCTGAACAGGGTCAGCACCACCAGGGCAATCGCCAATGCGCTCAACGGCCACATCAGGCTGCTGCGGTGCCAGGCGTCCAGCTCCGGGTGGGGGATGCGATAGATCAGCAGGTAGGTGTCGCCGGTCTTTTCGCTGGTGTACTCGGCGGTCAGGCGCCGCCAGGGCAGGTGGCCGTCCTTGCTGTCGTTCTGCCGGGCTTCGAAGGCGGCGGCGCGGCGCGGAAAGGTGCCGCGGACCACGGGCTCGCCGCTTTCGTTGAGTACTTGCACGTCAATGTGATACTGACGCTTGCGCTGTTGCAGCAAGTCTTGGGCGGCGTCCTCGCCCTGGGCTTCGTAGAGTTGGGTCCACTCTTCGGCCAGGTTATTGAGGCCGGGGTGGCGGCTGAGAATCCAGGCGTCCTGGTTGAGCATATGCCCAAGCAGGATCGACAGCCCGGCAACCAAGGCGATAGCCAGCCAGAAACTGGCCAGGATGCGCCAGAACAATGAACGCACAGGAAACCCTCAAACAGGAAAAGCCCAGCGGCGCGAACCGCTGGGCTGGGGCAGTGAAGCTAACGCATTATTGCGCTTTTTGCGGCTGCTGCGCTTTCCAGGCCTGGAATTCCTTCCATTCGGCGCGGCGTTGTTCCTGTTTCTTGACGATCTCGTCGAATTTCTTCTGCTGGTCAGGCTTGAGTACGGCACGGATATCGGCCTGGGTTTTCTGCTTGCCGGCGGCGATTTCATCTTGCATGGCTTTCTGCTCAGCAGCCGGGAGTTTGTCCAGGTACTTTTTGACCAGGTCTTTGCGAGCCTGCCATTGGTCACCCATCAGCTTGCCAATTTGCTCGCGCTGTTCCTTGCTCAAGTCCAGCTGGCTGAGCGGGCCACCTTTGCCACGCGGACCATGTTCACCGCCGTGGCCCGGGCCACCCATCATCATGTGGCCTTCTGGGCCGCCCATCGGGCCTGGGCCTTCGGGCATTGCCGCCATGGCAACGGTGGGCAGGGCAGCGGCGAACATCAGAGCGATTAGGGTCTTGCGCATGGTGATTCTCCTGTCTCTATTCCGGTGAGTCCGGATGTGAGTAGATTACGGAGATCAAGGTCAGCGGCGGTCAGGTGTGGGTAAAGCTTGGGTAAAGAGGGTTTTGGCGGCGCCTGACAAAACCCTTGGGAACGAGCAGATCAACGGTGGGATCAGTGTGGCGCGGGGTTCAGAGGCTGTAGTAGTAGCCGCGGCTGCGCAGCGCCACGATCCGTGGCCGGCCATCCGGGTGCGGGCCGATCTTCTTGCGCAGATTGCTGACGTGCATGTCGAGGCTGCGATCGTAGAGGGTCAGCTTGCGGCCGAGGGCGATCTGCGCCAGTTCCTGTTTATCCAGCGGTTCGCCGGGCTGGCGCAGCAAGGCTTCGAGCAGGCGGCTTTCGGAGACGGTGAGGGTGAATTCCTGATTGTCGATGCTGACCACGCCGCGCACCGGGCTGAAGCACAGGTCGCCCAGTTCCAGCTGGGTCGACACGGCAGCCGGGTGGCTGCGGCGCAGCACCGCGCGCAGGCGGGCAGTCAGTTCCCGCGGGTCACAGGGCTTGGCCAGGTAATCGTCGGCGCCCAGTTCCAGGCCGAGGATGCGGTCCAGCGGCTCGCCCCGGGCCGACAGCATCAGCACCGGCAACTCCGGATGGTCGTTGCGCAATTGCTTGAGCAACTCCAGGCCGCTGCCGTCGGGCAACATCACGTCGAGCACCACGGCCGCCGGGGCGCTGTCGGCCAAGGCTTTGCGGGCGCTCAAGCCGTCGTGGCAGGCGCGCACCTGGAAGCCTTCCTGGCCCAACCAACTGGTCAGCAGCTCACAGAGCTCCTGGTCATCATCTATCAGTAACAGCTCGCTCATGACTCACTCAATTTAGCCATTGTCGACGGCGACGGTGCCCACCGCTGGCGAAGATCCCGCACAGCAAGGCGATCAGCGCGACGGCCGCGCCGGTGACAAACCACTGCTGCTGCTCGGTCAGCCATCGGGTCAAGCCGCCGCCCTGTGCCTCTTTGAGTTGCTGGGCCAGGCGTTGGTTCTCTTGGCGCAAGCGACTCAACTGGGCACTTTCACGCGCAGCATCCGTGGTTTGCAGTTGCTTGCTCAGTTCTTCACGCAGCCGTTCGCTTTCTTTCAAGCGTTGCTGCAATTCGGTGATCTGGCTGCCGGCGCTCAAGGACAGGGGCGTAGAACTGCCGGTGCTTGAGGTTTCTTCAGCGTGGGCCGTAGCCCCGATCATTAACACTGCCAACAGACACAACTGACGTAAGCGCATCGGAACTCCTGATTCCACACGAATATTCAGAACGTTGTCGGCAGGTTACCCAGAATAATGAGCAATTAGGAGTGCGCCGAACCGAATTGGTTCGGCGCGACCGGGGTCAAGGCAGGACTTGCTTGAACGGTTTGATCACCACGTCCGCGTAGACGCCGGCCGCTACATACGGATCGGCCTTGGCCCAGGCCTGGGCATCGGCCAGGGACGCGAACTCGGCAACGATCAGGCTACCGGTGAAACCGGCGTCGCCCGGGTCGTTGCTGTCGATCGCCGGGAGCGGGCCGGCCAACACGATGCGGCCTTCGGCCTGCAGTACTTTCAGGCGCTCGACGTGGGCCGGGCGCGCGGAGAGGCGTTTTTCCAGCGAGTTGGCAACGTCGGTGGCAATGATGGCGTAGAGCATGTCAGTCCTCGGTTTTCGGCGAAGTGGGGTCGGTGTCATGCAGGTGGCGCGACAGGTAGATGCCTTGGCCGACCAGGAACAATACGGTCATGCCCAGGCTGCCGAACACCTTGAAGTCGACCCAGTAGTCCTGGAAGGTGAAGGCCACGAACAGGTTGGCGGCGCCGCAGAACAGGAAAAATACGATCCAGGCCATGTTCAGGCGCGTCCATACCGGCTCCGGCAGGGTCAGGGCGTGGCCCATGATCCGCTTGATCAACAGGCGGTCGCCAACGAAGTGGCTGCCGATAAACGCCAGGGCGAACAGCCAGTTCACCACCGGGGCTTTCCATTTAAGGAAGGTTTCGCTATGGAAGGCCAGGGTCAGGCTGCCGAAGACCAGGCAGGCGACGAGGGTCAGCCATTGGCTTTTTTCGAGTTTGCGCTGGGAGATGAAGATGGCGCCGTAGACCACGATGGAGCTGATGATCAGCACGGCGGTGGCGCTGTAGATGCCTCCGAAGGTCAGTTCATGGCCGGCGAGATCGATGACCTTGGGGTCGAGTTTGTAAACGATGAAAAACAGCAACAGCGGGATGAAGTCGATGAATTGTTTCACAGTAAGAGCCAGAAGCTGGATGTGGCGGCATAATAACAAACATCCTTGGTAGCGAAAGCGCCACCTGACTTGAGGTTACACACTTCCGTGAATGTTGATTTGCACTGCCACAGCACGGCCTCCGATGGCGCCCTGGCGCCCGCGGTGCTGGTTGCGCGTGCGTTTGAAAAAGGCGTGCGAGTCCTGTCGTTGACCGACCACGATACCCTCGAAGGCCTCGACGAAGCCCGCGAAGCCGCCCAGGCCCTGGGTATGCAACTGGTCAACGGCGTGGAATTGTCCTGCACCTGGGGTGGCGCCACCATTCATGTGCTTGGCTACGGTTTCGACCAGAAAGCCCCGCCGCTGGTGGAGGCCATCGCCCAATTGCGCGATGGCCGCTGGCTGCGCTCCGAAGAAATAAGCCGCAAGCTCGGCCTCAAAGGCATGTCCAACGCCCTCGACGGCGCCCGGGCCATCCAGCAGGAGCTGGGCGACAGCGGCAACGCACCGGCCCGGCCGCATTTCGCCGATTGGATGGTGCGCGAAGGGTTTGTCCGGGACCGCGCCGAAGCCTTTCGCAAATGGCTGGGCGCCGGCAAGCTGGGCGACGTCAAGCAGCACTGGCCGACCTTGGACGACACCGTCGAGACCCTGCGGGCCTCCGGGGCCTGGGTCAGCCTGGCACATCCCTGGCATTACGATTTCACCCGCAGCAAGCGTCGCAAGCTGATTGGCGACTATATTGGTGCGGGCGGCCACGCAATTGAAGTGGTCAACGGGCATCAACCCGCCGAACAGGTTGGCAGCCTGGCGATTCTTGCCCGCGAATTTGGTCTGCTGGTCAGCGCCGGCAGTGACTTTCATGGCCCAGGCGGCTGGTCCGAGATCGGCGAATATCGCCCGGTCCCGGAAGACTTGCCGCTCTTGTGGGGGCGATTCAAGCATGACCCCATTATTGCCACCGTCTGAACAGGTAGAGCACGTGAGTCAATTCTTCCAGATTCATCCGGAAAACCCTCAGCCACGCCTGATCAAACAGGCCGTGGAGATCATTCGCGCCGGTGGCGTGGTGATCTATCCAACGGATTCGTCCTACGCCATCGGTTGTCAGATCGGCGACAAAAACGCGGTCGAGCGTGTCAGACGCCTGCGTCAGTTGGACGACAAGCACAACTTCGCGCTGATCTGCAGCGACCTGTCCCAACTGGGCCTGTTCGCCAAGGTCGACACCGGCACCTTCCGCCTGCTCAAGGCCCACACGCCGGGGCCGTACACCTTTATTCTCAACGCCACCCGCGAAGTGCCGCGCCTGCTGCTGCATCCGAAGAAGCGCACCATCGGCCTGCGCGTGCCGGAACACCCGATCGCCCTGGCGCTGCTGGCCGAGTTGGGCGAGCCGCTGATGAGCGTGTCGCTGATCATGCCCGGCGCCACTGAACCGCTGGAAGACCCCTACGAAATGCGCCAACTGCTGGAAAAACACGTCGACCTGATCATCGACGGTGGTTTCGGCGGCGGCAAGGCATCCACCGTGATCAACCTGGCCGACGGCGACCCCGAAGTGATCCGCGTCGGCTGCGGCGACCCTGCGCCGTTTATGGCCGAGGCCTGAATGTCGGCCGTGGAAACCGTCGACAGCCAGGCCGGCGCCCAGCAGGAACTGCCGTTTGCCATGGTGTATGGCCAGGCGGTCATGGAAATGCCGCTGGACCTGTACATCCCGCCGGATGCCCTGGAAGTGTTCCTCGAGGCCTTCGAAGGCCCGCTGGACTTGCTGCTGTACCTGATCCGCAAGCAGAACATCAACATCCTCGACATCCCGGTGGCGGAAATCACCCGCCAGTACATGGGCTATGTCGAGCTGATGCAGTCGGTGCGCCTGGAACTGGCCGCCGAGTACCTGGTGATGGCCGCGATGCTCGCCGAGATCAAGTCGCGCATGCTGTTGCCGCGCTCGGAGACGATCGAGGCCGAAGAGGACGACCCGCGCGCCGAACTGATCCGACGCCTGCAGGAGTACGAACGCTTCAAGGCCGCCGCCGAAGGCATCGACGGCCTCAGCCGCGTGGGCCGCGATGTGGTGGTGCCCAAGCTCGATGCCCCGGAAGCCCGGGCGCGCAAGCTGTTGCCGGACGTGAGCCTGGAAGAGTTGCTGATGTCGATGGCCGAGGTACTGCGCCGTGGCGACATGTTTGAACACCACCAGGTCAGCCGCGAGGCGTTGTCGACCCGCGAGCGCATGAGCGATGTGCTCGAACGCCTCAAAGGCGGCGGTTTTGTGCCGTTTGTCGAGCTGTTCACCGCCGAAGAAGGGCGCCTGGGGGTGGTGGTGACCTTTATGGCGATCCTTGAGCTGGTCAAGGAATCCTTGGTCGAGCTGGTCCAGAATGAGCCTTTTGCGGCTATCCACGTGCGGGCGCGAGCCGAATAACGAGCTGAATCGATGAATCTGACTGAACCCCGCGAACTGGCCCCGCTGCTGGAGGCCTTTCTTCTGGCCTCGGGTAAGCCGCAATCCCTGGAGCGCCTGTTCGAACTCTTTGAAGAGGCCGAACGTCCTGAACCGCCGGTCTTCAAGAAAGCCCTGGAGATCCTGCGCAA
This sequence comes from Pseudomonas sp. GV105, assembly GCF_003058185.1. Lineage (NCBI taxonomy): Bacteria > Pseudomonadati > Pseudomonadota > Gammaproteobacteria > Pseudomonadales > Pseudomonadaceae > Pseudomonas > Pseudomonas sp. GV105. The sequence continues at coordinate 86,050 of NZ_QBUF01000003.1, read as the reverse complement.
GTCCTGCGACGGCCGCGCCTTTGAACTGCGCGAAGTGGCGTCGGGTTATCGCCTGCAGATACGTGAGAAGTTTTCCCCATGGGTCGGCCGCTTGTGGGAAGAACGCCCGCAACGTTATTCCCGGGCGATGCTGGAAACCATGGCGCTGATCGCCTATCGCCAGCCGATCACCCGTGGTGAAATCGAGGACGTGCGCGGCGTGGCGGTCAACAGCCATATCGTCAAGACGTTGCTGGAGCGCGAGTGGATTCGCATCGTCGGTTACCGCGACGTGCCCGGCAAACCGGCGATGTTCGCCACCACCAAGGTGTTCCTCGACCACTTCAACCTGAAAAACCTCGACGACCTGCCGCCCTTGGCCGAATTGCGCGAGATGGAAACCGAGCCGGAACTCGACTTCGACGACGCCCCGGTCCCGGCGAGCCTGCAGGAACTGGCCGATGCCACGGCCGAGCCGGAAGAACCGAAGGACGAAACCAGTTTCCATACCTTGTTGCTGGAACTGGACGACATGGAGCAGGGGATCAAGACCGACTTCGATGACTTGCTGCGTGATGGCGCGGCCGAGCCCGAAAGCCAGGTGAATGTTGAAGCCGAGCCAGAGCCCGAAGCGGAACCTGAGGAAGACATTCTCGGCGTCGCCCAAGCCCGCGAAAAACTCCTGGCTGCCGTCGCCGCCCTCGAGCAGCCGCCGCTGAGCGACGAAGAGGACGAAGCCCGTGCCCTGGCCGAAGCCATCGAGGCCGAGCGCCGCCAGCTCGACGACTGACGCCCACCTTGTAGGAGCGAGCTTGCTCGCGAAAAACCCAAGAACACCGCAGACAACCAGATTCCCCGCGTTATCGTTGACGATATTCGCGAGCAAGCTCGCTCCTACAGCCGGTGGGCACCACCGGTCGGCGGAAAAACCACCGACTCGGCACTTATCGACTAGCCTCTGATGCGCAACGCGCGCCATGCGCGTATGATTCGCGACCCTTTGCCGATGTATTCGGCCAAAGCCCCGCTTTCAACACTCTTCAGGCCACGCCTGAATCGACCCACCGGGAGGTGCTTAAGATGAACGATAAAGACCAGAACGACAGCCAGGAAATCGGCCCAGCAGGCGAAAAACTGCAAAAGGTGCTGGCGCGTATCGGCGTGGGCTCGCGCCGCGACGTCGAAGCCTGGATCACCCAGAAGCGCATCAAGGTCAACGGCGTCGAGGCCACCCTCGGCCAGCGCGTCGACCTGCACGATGCAATCACCATTGATGGCAAGGTCATCAAGCGTGAAGAGGCCGCCGAATCGGTGCGCCGCGTGATCATGTACAACAAGCCCGATGGCGAGATCTGCACCCGTGACGACCCGGAAGGCCGTCCGACAGTGTTCGACAAGATGCCAAAGCCCAAAGAAGGCCGTTGGATCAACATCGGCCGTCTCGACATCAACACCACCGGCTTGCTGATGTTCACCACCGACGGTGAGCTGGCCAACCGCCTGATGCACCCGTCCTACGAGATGGACCGCGAATACGCCGTGCGTGTGCGTGGTGAAGTCGATGACGAGATGATCGAGCGCTTGAAAGCGGGCGTCGTCCTCGAAGACGGCCCGGCCAAGTTCACCGATATCAAGCAAGCACCCGGCGGCGAAGGTTTCAACCACTGGTACCACTGCGTGGTGATGGAAGGTCGCAACCGTGAAGTGCGTCGCCTGTGGGAATCCCAGGGCCTGGTGGTCAGCCGCCTGAAGCGCGTGCGCTTCGGTCCGGTGTTTCTCAACTCCGACCTGCCGATGGGCCGCTGGCGCGAAATGAGCCAGTACGAAGTCGACATCCTCAGCGCCGAAGTCGGCCTGACGCCGGTCGCGATGCCGCAGATGAACGCCAAGAGCAAAGACAAGCTCGAACGCATGCAGCGTAAATCGTCGCGCCCGGTGGCCCGCACCGAACGCGTTGCCCGCACCCTGCGCCCGGCGCTGGATGCACCGGCTACCGGCGGGCGGATTTCCCGTGAGCCGCACATTGAAGGCGAGCGTCGTCCAACCGCGCCATCGCGTCAGGAAGGCGAACGTGCGCCACGCACGCCGCGTCCTGCCGGCCGTGGCGAAGCGCCAAGCGGTGGTCGCGGTAATCGCGGTGAAGCCGGTCGCGGTGCGCCCGCAGGTCGCCCGGCCGACAACGCCAGCACCAAGCGCCCAGCCAAGCCCGCGCCGAACAAGCGCCCAGGCCTGAAACTGGTGGCGGACGAGCCGTCGGGCAAGCGCCGTGGCGCGCCGGCCGGTTCCGGTCAGCGCCCGGGTTTTGGTCGCAAGAAACCGCAGTGATGTAAGCGCTGCATAAAAACGCCAACCCTCGGGTTGGCGTTTTTTTTGGATCTGCATTTGCAATGCCATCAACTGTGGGAGGGAGCAAGCCCCTCCCACAGTTGGATCTGATCAGAACGCAAAGGTGCCATCGAACACCGGCTTGTCATCCAGCGCCAACACCCCGCTGGCGAAGATCAAATCCAGGTGATGACTGCCTTTCTGCCCGCCACCCAACCCAAGGTGCAGGCCGCAGTGACGCTCTTCGAACCCGGCGTTGCGCGCATACAGATCCTTGACCCCTTCATTGGTACCGATCCCCAGTTCCTCCACGCGGCGGTTCGATGGGTTGGCGTTCAGGTACTTGTTGAAATCGTCCGCCAGCCCCGGAACGTCGCTGGCCACACTGCAGATGGTCGAGTTTTCGATCCACAGCTCCAGCGGTGATTGCAGCACGCCATATTTGCGTGCGAAGGGGATGGTGCTGAGGAAGGTGCCGACAAACCGCACCTGGCCGTTGATGGCTTCGCTGTGGGTGGCGATCTCGCCGGGGGCCAGGTCGTGGTTGCCGATGCCGTTGATATTGGTCCACTTCTTGATGCTGCTCAGCGGTGCTCGCAGGCGTGAGCCGTGCCGATCGCTGAAGCTCAGCACCGAGGCCTGGGACATGCGCCGGATCAGCGTGGCGTTGAGGTCGGCGATGCGTTGCGGCTCGACGCTGAAGGTGTCGTAGAAGTAGTCGCCGTAGTCCTTGAACAGCAGGGATTTTTTCCAGTGCTCGGCCATTACGCCATGCAACGCGCGGATAAAGTCCGGGCCTTCGGCGCGGGGGTTGGGCAGGGTCGAGGCGTCGTAGAAAAACAGGTACAGGTCGCAGGTTTCGATGGCTTCGGCCAGGGTGTCGCCGGCGGCCAGGTCCAGGCGCTGCACCTGGAAGTTGAAGCGGGCGGCGCTGCCGAGGCTGATCGCCTGGGCAATCGCCTCGTAGCGTTCGGTATGGCCCAGCAGCACAGTCGGCCGGCTCAAGCCGCTGAGGGCCGGATGGTGGGCGAGGTAGTAGAGAAAGTGTTCGACGGCGCGGGCCTTGTCCATGACGGGTGTCCTTGTGTGCCTTGGGTAAGGGGGCAGGCGCAGCGCACTGCGCCTGCCGGATGCCTGCCGGGGGTTAGAACGGCCACATCGCGGTGCCAAAAGGCACCACGGCATCGGCTTGCATCATTTCAACGGCGGCCTCATGGGTCGGCGCTTCAAACCAATCGTCAAGTTGCAGTTCGGTTTCCAGGTCGTTTTCCAGTGCTTGCATGGTGTATCTCCTAGAGGACGTTGTTTGAGAACGGCTTACCCGCGGGCTTCGCAGGGCAAGTGAAAGAACCTAGGTGAGAGTGTTTCGGAATGCAAAAATTTTATTGACACGGTCTCATTTGGATTTTTTGTTCTGTTTTTGACGCGCCATTTTTTCCCCATGCAAAACAGCGCACTGGGGCAGGCGAGTGTTCGGATATGTCCTACCGCCAATTTTTTGTGAACTGACAGATACTGGCTGGGTGTAACGCCGATTTTCCGCGTTGTAACGATTGATTTACGCAAAAGGCCTGCGGTACCGGGCCGGCACCGCGCTGTAAGGAATACCTGACAGATTGTCGCGGATGCTCGCCAGGGCCGTCCGCAAGCGGTCGAGCGGTGTACAATGCGCCGCGTTTTACTGTGACCCCCTTGCGTAACCGCGCAAAAGGCCAAGACCTCAGGGTTAATCCACCCTGATCACTCCGCCTAGCCACGAGCCAGACGGGTTCGATTTCGTCACAGATAAAAACAAACAGGTGACGCATGACCGATAGAACGACGCTGTATTCCTGGTGCCTGCGCTGGGGTTTGAGCGGCGCTGCTTGAGTCGCACATCAAGGCAGCAACCTGCATTCAACATCATCAAACCTTGCGTGAGAGCCTTTTCATGAGTGGACCCGATTCCTCTTCAGGCGAACTGAAACGTGGCCTGAAAAACCGTCATATCCAGTTGATCGCCCTCGGTGGTGCCATCGGCACCGGCCTGTTCCTGGGCTCGGCCGGGGTGCTCAAATCCGCCGGCCCGTCGATGATCCTGGGCTATGCCATCTGCGGCTTCATTGCCTTCATGATCATGCGCCAACTCGGCGAAATGATCGTCGAAGAGCCGGTAGCCGGTTCCTTCAGCCACTTTGCCCACAAATACTGGGGCGGTTTCGCCGGCTTCCTGTCGGGCTGGAACTGCTGGATTCTGTACATCCTGGTGGGCATGTCGGAGCTGACGGCTGTCGGCAAATACGTGCATTACTGGTGGCCGGAGATTCCGACCTGGGTGTCGGCGGCGGCGTTTTTCGTGTTGATCAACCTGATCAACCTGGCCAACGTCAAAGTCTTCGGCGAGGCCGAGTTCTGGTTCGCCATCATCAAGGTGGTGGCCATCGTCGGCATGATCGCCCTGGGCAGCTACCTGCTGGTCAGCGGCAGCGGCGGCCCGCAAGCCTCGGTGAGTAACCTGTGGGAACACGGCGGCTTCTTCCCCCACGGTGTCGGTGGGTTGGTGATGGCCATGGCGCTCATCATGTTCTCCTTCGGCGGCCTGGAAATGCTCGGCTTTACCGCGGCCGAAGCCGACCAGCCACGCACCGTGATCCCCAAGGCGATCAATCAGGTGATCTACCGCATCCTGATCTTCTACATCGGCGCCCTGGTGGTGCTGTTGTCGCTGACGCCGTGGGACAGCCTGCTGGCGACCCTCAATGCGTCCGGCGATGCCTATAGCGGCAGCCCGTTCGTGCAGGTGTTCTCGATGCTCGGCAGCAACACTGCCGCGCATATCCTCAACTTTGTGGTGCTGACCGCCGCGCTGTCGGTGTACAACAGCGGCACCTACTGCAACAGCCGCATGCTGCTGGGCATGGCCGAGCAGGGCGACGCGCCGCGGGTGTTGGCGAAGATCGACAAGCGCGGCGTGCCGGTGCGCTCGATCCTCGCCTCGGCGGCGATCACCCTAGTGGCGGTGCTGATGAATTACCTGGTCCCGCAACACGCGCTGGAACTGCTGATGTCGCTGGTGGTGGCCACGCTGGTGATCAACTGGGCGATGATCAGCTTCTCCCACTTCAAGTTCCGCCAGCACATGAACCGCACCGGCCAGGTGCCGTTGTTCAAGGCGCTGTGGTATCCGTATGGCAATTACCTGTGCCTGGCGTTCGTGGTGTTTATCCTGGTGATCATGCTGATGAGTCCGGGGATTCAGGTCTCGGTGTATGCGATCCCGGTGTGGGTGGCGTTCATGGGGCTGTGTTACTGGATCAAGAACAAGCGCCGCGCGGATCAGCGTCTGGCGATGGCCGCGCTGGAGTAACCCTTCGATGCTGTTGAGCAAACCCGGCCGCGTGCCGGGTTTGTCGTTTGAAGGGATGGGCGGGGCGCATTCGCGTATCCTTGGGCTCCCCTTAGAGGAACCCGTTGCTCATGCTGGTGATTTCCAACAACGTCCACTTGCCCGACGCCGAGATCGAGCTGACCGCCATTCGCGCCCAGGGCGCCGGCGGGCAGAACGTCAACAAGGTGTCGAGCGCGGTGCATCTGCGCTTTGATATTCCGGCCTCGTCGTTGCCGGAATTCTATAAGGAGCGCTTGCTGGCACTGCGCGACAGTCGGATTACCAGCGACGGCGTGCTGGTGCTCAAGGCCCAGCAATACCGCACCCAGGAACAGAACCGCGCCGATGCGCTGGAACGCCTGGTGGAGTTGATCCTCAGCGCCACCAAGGTGGAGAAGAAACGCCGCCCGACCAAACCGACCCTGGGCTCGAAGAAACGCCGCCTCGAATCCAAGACCAAGCGCGGCAGCATCAAGGCCGGGCGCGGCAAGGTCGACTTCTAGGCGTCGCGCGCCTCGCGGGCCTTGGGGGCTTGCCGGTACAGGTAGACACTCAGCAGCAACCCGACCAGGGCGGCGAGGGCGGCGAACAGGAAGATCGACGCAAAGCCAAAGCCGGCCGCCACGGCCCCGGCCAACGGGCCGGTGATCCCCAGCGACAGGTCGATGAACAGCGAGTACGCGCCCACCGCCGAACCCCGGCTGGACGCAGGCACCAGATTGACCGCCTCCACTCCCAGCGCCGGAAACACCAGAGAAAAACCGAAGCCGCTCAACGCCGCGCCCGCCAGTGCCCACGGCGCATCCGGCGCCAGCCACAGCAACAGCAGGCCCAGCACCTCCACCGACAGGCAGGCGATCGCCACGCGAAAGCCGCCGATGCGGTTGATCAAATTGCCGAACAATAGGCGCGCGCCGATAAAACTGGCGCCGAACAGGCTCAGTGCCCACACCGCGTTATCCCAATGCTGGGTGGTGTAATACAAGGTGATGAAGGTGGCGATGGTGCCAAAGCCGATGGAGCCCAGCGCCAGTGCACAGCCGTGGGGCAATACCCGGCCCAGCACATTCATGAAAGGCAGGCGCACCCCGGCGACAATCGGTGCCGGCTCTTTGCGCCACGCCAGCAGCAGGCCCAGCGCCGCCAGCAGCAGGATACTCACGCCCATGCTCCACAAGCCTAGGTGACGTACCAGCAGCACCCCCAACGGCGCGCCGACCGCCAGGGCGCCATAGCTGGCGATGCCGTTCCACGAGATGACCTTCGCCGTGTTCGCCGCCCCCACCCGGCCAATGCCCCAGCCGATGGCGCCCGAACCTACCAGGCTTTCGGCACTGCCCAGCACCAGGCGGCCGATGAGCAGGCTGCCCAGGCTCAGCGCCGGCAGGCTGGAAAACCACGCCGCGAGCAACATGAACACGCCGCTCAGGCCGCAGCCCGCCAGGCCGATCAGCACGGCGCGCTTGCTGCCCAGGTTATCGATGATGCGCCCGGCATACGGCCGGCTCAGCAGGGTGGCGAGGTATTGCACACTGATCACCAGCCCGGCGATCACCGCGCCAAAGCCCAGCTCACTGTGGACATAGCCCGGCAACACGGCCAGGGGAATGCCGATATTCAGGTAGCCGATAAAGGTGAACAACACGATGGAAACAACTTGCAGCGTGACCGCCATGGGGCGCTGGGTATCTGGCATGGGAAGGGTCCACTGTCGCAGCAGGTAAAGATAGGCTGCTAATGATACCGATGCTTTGGCCCGCGCAGGGCAGTAAAAAGCCAATACGTCGGTCTAAACCGTGTCAGGACCGGGCAGGAGCGAGCAATTGCGTGGTGACCAGGGCGGCCAAGGCGTTTTCCTGGGTGCCGAAGCGCTTGAGCAGCAGGGCCTGTTTGTCCGCGTTGAGGCGGTTCCATACGTCGACCATCTGCAGGGCAGTGTCGAGTATGGCGGCGTTGGGGCTATCGGAGTGGTTGTCGGTCATGGCGGGTATCTCGGGAATTTCAGGCAGTGTGGAAAGCGCTCAAAGGTGCGCTTTCCACACGGTCTGGTACGGCGTCAGTCCTGGCTTTCGCGGTCGACTGGTTTTGCTTCTTTGGCCTCAGGCTGCTTGTCGCCGGCCTGCTGCGGTGTTGGCTGCTCTGTTGGGTGCAGGCTTGGGAAGGGGAGATTAGGTATCTCGTGCATCGTCGTCGCTCCTCGCAAAGTCTGTTTTTTCAATCGCAGGTGATTCCGCGCTCTCAAAAAGCCTTGGCAGGATACAGCACTGTAAATGACAAAAAGACTTTTATATCGACGGATGGACAAAGCGTCATCGTTAAAGCACAAGTGACCAGACGTCGCACCACTAGAACGGCACTTTGCCCAGGATCATGTCGCGGTACATCACGAAATCCCCGAGCAGGCTGTAGAACGGATGCTGGAAGGTCGCCGGGCGGTTCTTTTCGAAGAAGAAGTGGCCCACCCAGGCGAAGCCGTAGCCGGCGATGGGCACCGCAATCAACAGGCCGAGGGCGCCTTTGCCCAGCACATACGCCAGAAGCCCAATCACCAGCGTGGTGCCGATAAAGTGCAGGCGCCGGCAGGTGCTGTTGCCGTGTTCTTTCAGGTAATACGGGTAAAACTCGGCGAAGCTATTGAATTGCTTGGTATTTCCCACGGTGGTCGGCCCTCTGATTGTTATGCCGTCGAACAGTTGTTCGGCGGGGAGCTTATTTGAGTCTAGAGTGATCAGTGGTAACAGCCAGTGACATTAGATGCCACTTTAGTATCCTTGCCTTCCTGGCTGCGGTTTCAGCCTGCTTTATTAAGAAGACGCCATGAGCGAACGAACAACTTCTGCAAGCTGGGCGATGGGGATAGTCAAGGCACTGGAAATGGACGGCCTGGATTGCCAGGTGTTGTTCAAACAATTGGGCCTGGACTATGCCGCCCTCAACGACCCCGATGCGCGCTTTCCGCAAGACTCCATGACGCGGCTGTGGCAGCGTGCCGTGGAATTGTCGGGCAACCCCGCGATTGGCCTGAACATGGGCAAAGTGGTGCGCCCGGCGTCGTTTCACGTGACCGGTTACGCGCTGATGTCCAGCAACACATTGGCGGAAGGCTTTATGCGCCTGGTGCGCTACCAGCGGATCATCGCCGAAAGCGCTGACCTGAGTTTCCGATTATTACCCGAAGGCTATGCGCTGATTCTGACAGTACATGGCGATCACCTGCCGCCCACCCGGCAAAGCGCCGAAGCCTCGCTGGCCTGTGCGCTGGCGCTGTGCGGTTGGTTGACCGGGCGTACCCTGCAACCGCGCAAGGTGCTGCTGCAAGGTGAGCAACCCGCCGACCTCGCGCCCTACAAACAGGCGTTCCATGCGCCCCTGGAATTCAACGCAGCCTATGACGCGCTGATTTTCGAGCGCGCCGACATGGAGGCGCCGCTGCCCACCGCCAATGAGGCAATGGCGCTGCTGCACGACCGGTTTGCCGGTGAATACCTGGCGCGCTTCTCCGAAAGCCGTGTGACCCACAAGGCGCGGCAGGTGCTGTGCCGCCTGTTGCCCCAGGGCGAACCCAAGCGCGAAGTGGTGGCCCAGACCCTGCATCTGTCCCAACGCACGTTGCAGCGACGTCTGCAGGAAGAGGGCACCAGTTTCCAGACCCTGCTGGACGACACCCGCCGCGAACTCGCCGAGCAATACCTGGCGCAGCCGAGCATGACCCTGCTGGAGATCGCCTACCTGCTGGGCTTTGCCGACCCGAGCAACTTCTTCCGCGCCTTCCGCCGCTGGTTCGACGCCACGCCCGGCGAGTACCGCGCGCGCTTGCTGGATGCGTCGACGGTCAGTGACGCCAGAACGCCGGGATGCACAGAACAAAGACTGTGATGATTTCCAGCCGGCCGAGCAGCATGCCCAGCGCCAGGATCCACTTGGCCGCGTCCGGCAGGCTGGCGAAGTTGCCGGCCGGGCCGATGGTTTCGCCCAGGCCCGGGCCGACCCCGGATACCGTGCTGGCGGCGCCGGTCAGCGCGGTCATCCAGTCCAGGCCGAGCAGCGACAAGGCCAGGGCGATCATGCAAATGGTGATGGCGAAGAAAAACGAGAAGGTCAGGATCGAACGCACGATCTCTTCGTCGAGGCGGTGACCGTTGTACTTCTGCTTGATCACCGCGCGCGGGTGAATCAACTGGTTCAAGTTGGCCTTGAGCAGGATATAGGCGACCTGGAAGCGGAAGATCTTGATCCCGCCCGCCGTTGACCCCGAGCAACCGCCGATAAAACCCAGGTAGAAAAACAGCATCAGTGAGAAATTGCCCCACAGGCTGTAGTCCCCCAGTGCAAAACCGGTCGTCGTCACCACCGACGTCACGTTCAGGGCCACATGGCGCAGCGCATCCAGCCAGTGCAGGTTGGTGGTCCACCAGTACCAGGTGCCGAGCACCAGCCAGGTCACCAACAGCAAGGCGAGCAAACCCTGCACCTGCTGATCCTTGATCAACGCCCGGCGGTTGCCGCGCAACGTGGCGACGTACAGGGTGAACGGCAGGCTGCCGAGGATCATCACCACCACCGCCACCCAATGCACCGCCGGTTGTTTCCAGTGCGCCAGGGACTCATCGGAGGTGGAAAACCCGCCGGTGGAAATCGCCGACATCGCATGGTTGATCGCATCGAACAAGCCCATCCCGGCCCACCAGAACGCCAGGCTGCCGAGGATGGTGATGCCCACATACGCCGCCACGATCAGCCGCGCCACCATGTGCGAACGCGGCATGACCTTTTCCGAACGGTCCGAGGACTCGGTCTGGAACAGGCGCATGCCACCAATGCGCAGCAGCGGCAGGATCGCCACCGCCATGCCGATAAAGCCGATCCCGCCGAGCCAGTGCAGCAGCGAACGCCACATCAAAATGCCGGGCGACATGGTGTCCAGCCCGCTCAACACCGTGGAACCGGTGGCGGTGATGCCGGACATGCTTTCAAAAAACGAGTCGGTGTAGCTGATGTTCTGCGTCAGGAAAAACGGCAGCGCGGCGAAGATGCACACCACCACCCAACTGCTCACCGTCAGCAGGTACATGTCCCGGGGACGCAGGTGGATATGTTCCGGGCGACCGGGAATCACCAGGGCCAGGCCGGCGATAAAGGTAATCAGGCTGGCCCACAGGAACGACGGCAGGTCGCTGGTGCGTTCGAAGATCACCAGGATGGCCATCGGAACGACCATGGCGATCGCGAGGGTGATCAGGAAGATGCCGATGATGAAGCCAATGATGCGAAGGGTCGGCAACGCCATGAAGTCTGCTCGGGTGACAGGGGAAGGGCGCCATTCTACCTGGGGTGCAGGGCATGTAAACCTTGGCCGCCGATCGGCGGCGCGTAGCTATGTAGCGCATGGTTCAGGGGGCGCTTAGGCACGATGGGCCGGTATGTTTCCTATTCGAGAGGCCACCATGCCGTCTGATTTATTGTTATCTGCACCGCCAACTGTCAAGGACGCACCGCAACAGGTTGCGTTGCGCGAACAGTTAATGGCGCTCGACCGCCAGATCGCCGAGCAGTTTCAGTCGCCACCGACGTTCCATTCATTTGTGCAGCATGCGTTCGAGCAAGCATTCCCGACCTTGACGCCCAGCCTCGATGTGCGCCACGCCTTCATCCGACTGCCGGAGACGTCCATCCCGCCAGCGACGTCAGAGGCGCAACCGCCCACCGAGGTCGAGTTGCTGCCCACGCTGTTCGATGCGGTGGTGCAACGTATCACCGCTGACCAGCCAGCGAGTTATGCGGGGCGCATGGCGACCCTGCATCGGCTGCCGGCGACGGGCGAAGCGCTGCTGCCCTTGAGCGGTATCACCCCGGCCGGGCTGGATAAATTCCTCGACCGTCTGGCCACCGGGCTGACTGCTTCTTACAGCGCTTTCGTGCAAGCCTTCTGGACGCGCGCGCGCAGCCTGACCGATGCGCGCACGCAGAAACAATGGTTGGTGCAAACCCGTATCGAGCTGCTGAAAACCGAAGTGGCGCTACTGGCTGCCGACCGCCTGCTCAGCCCCGCCGACCAGGACCTGTTCGCCCTGGTACTGCGTCACCCGCACGCCCAGGCACGACAGGCGCTGCGCGCTGACCGGCCGTGTGTCTACGCGGTTGCCCTCAAGGGAGCTCCCGGCGCTGCGGACCTGACCTTGCGCGGCGCCTTTGTGCTGACCTCCAGAGACCCGGAACAAGCCGTGGTGAGGGCGCAGGAGGCGGTCGAGCCGGCTCGGGTGCGCCCCGTGGACCCAAGCATGAACGTCGGCACGCTGCTGCTGTTTCTGCCGGACTCTGGGCTTGAAGCGTTTGACTCCCTGGCCAGCCTGGATCGGGAGTTGCATCGGCGTTTGAACCACCCCGTCGAATTCGCCGCTGTGCTCGCTGGCCTGGCGGTGGCGGACCAGGCGCAAGGCTTGGCCCTGCATCGTCAGCTCAAGGCCACGGGGCAGGTGGTCTACCATGAACAGCTCGAGTCGCCGTTCGTTGAGAGTGTCGAGGCGCAATGCCGGTTGATGCTCGACAACTTCACCTCAACCCTGTCGCGCTACCCGTCACCGGTCGACCCCATCGAAGTGGCTGAGCTGCCGCAGGTGCTGGACCGGGTCACGGACCCCGCTCGCCTTTTCAGTGCTGGCGGGGTGTTGTGGGGCCGCGAAATCAAGCGCGGACAGGCGCAGCTCCGGACCTTTCTGCACGACGCATCCCCCGCCGATAAACAGGCGTGGCGCGCCGCGATGGCCGATTATTACGAGCTGCTGTCGCGCCTGCCGGACGCCGAGGGCTTGCCGTCGCTGGCGCAATTCAGTGATAAACCGACGCTGCTGGCATACGCCAACCAACAGCTGCGCATTCGCCTCAAGGCTGACTATGCACTGGACATCGACCCCGACACTGTCCGCGTACACACCAAAGAACCGTTCGTGCCGGCGACTGTCGTGGTTCCGGGCGCGCCTGCTCCGGCGCCGCGCGAGCCCGGTACAGCGTTGTTCCGGCAGCGAAGCCGCACGCTGACCGAGCTGGCCCTGGAGAATCTCGGCGGGCTGGATTTTAACTTCACGCACTTTTCCAGGCTCAGTGAAAGCACGCGCAAAAAGCCTGATGAAGCACTGCTCCCCGAAGATCTGGAGGCGGCCCCGGCCTATGACGGGCTGACCCTGCAACAGGTCAAGGATCTGGTGCGCGCGGTCAATGTCGGACAAGGCTACGACACCTTTCTGAAGGACCGCCTTATCACCTCGCCGGCTGCGCTCGCGCAAAAACACACCTATGGCCAAGTCATGCGGCGGCAACTGCGTCTCGACGCCATCGAGGCCAAGATCCACGGCGACTTCCTCCCGGACCGCCTGGCCCGTGGCTTCAATTGGGTGCGGGCGGTGCTCGATGCCCCCGTCGACAGTGATCGGCGCGAGCGCGTCGACGGGCATCGGATTCTCGTGCAGCACTTGAAACTGCGCGGTCAGCGCGTGCGCGGGGTACTGCTGTTCGGCACGGCCGCCGCCGGGGTCGGCTCGATCGTTGTGTACACCCCGCAGGCGCCCGACGGTCGCGTGTTCCACGAGTACGCCAAAGACCGCCTGATGAGCGACTTCATCATCAACAGCAGTTGGCGCGCCTACCTGCTGGGGCGCGTGGAGCGGGCCTTCGAGCCTCACGTCCGCGCCGTGCTCAGGGGCCGCGGCGACGTGTCGATGGTGAGCCTGAGCCGGATTGCCGACGACTTCTTCGAGGAGGCTTATGAGGCTGAAGCGAACTGCGTGATCAACGACGCCGCCGCGCAAGTGAAGAGCACCCGGCAAGTCGATATCGAAACCGGCCTGAACGTCGCCACCGTGGCCTTCGACGTGCTGTCCGTGGTGCTGCCGGTCAGGATCATGTTGCCGATCGGTTTGGCGCGCAGCCTGTTTTCGGTGTTCAACGCCGTCGAGGCGCTGGACCTGGGCGACCGCGCCGGTGCCGCACAGTCTTTCGTGCGCTCGCTGGGGGAGCTGGTCGGTGCGCTGGTGGACGGCGCGGTCGGCGCCCGCGCACCGGTGGCGGGCTCCCGGCCAAGGGCGTTGCCGGCGGAGATGGCGCTGGGGAAAAAGCCCGACGGCGTGGTGCCGTTGGCCGGATGGGAAGGCCAGGGCGTGTATCACGCGCCCTCGAACGCCGCGGGTGCCCAGCACTACTTCCTCAATGACGGTGGGCGTTGGTACTCGATCCTCGATGACGGCGACAAAGCCGCCTGGCGGCTCAGGGACGCACGCAAGCTGACGCAATATCACTACGCGCCGATTCGGCGGAATGCGTCGGGGCAGTGGGAAATAGGTTCCCATCCGCTAGCCGGACTCAAGGGCGGCAACGCGCCGGAGCGTGCCCTCAGGGACCTTTACCCTCGGCTGGATGAGGTGCAGGCCAGACGCGTGTTTGAGTCGTTCAACTTCCCGGCGGGGCGCGAAATCGAATATCGGCTGGCCTTGGTCGAAAACCTGCGGCTGAGGCTCTCCACGGCGGCCTTCGAGACCTATCTGAACGTACCGCTTCTGCGGTTTCAGTGGCGTCTGGACGGGATTGATCTGCCAGACCTGCCGGTGGTGGCGACCCGCCATCCGCCGCCCGCCGAGCTGCCACCGAGCCTACCGACGCCACCACGCGCCAGTACCCGTGTCGCGGCGCCCGAGGCCACGGTGGTGCGTCCTGCAAACGAACAATTCATCGAGTGGGGCAGAACCCTCGACGTGGCCGAACTCGAGGTGGTGGATGCGACGCGGGGCATCTATCGGCGGGTTGCCGGTGATCCGCAGTGGCTGGGGCAGGAATACATCAAGATGGACCAGCGCTATTTCGCGATTTTGCCCCGCGACCCCAGCGCGCCCAACGACGTATTGATTCGTGACCCGAGGCGGCCGGCCATGCATTTCCTGGATCTGGAAAACCTGCTGCTCTCCGGCATTTACAATCAGCCCCGACAGGTGAAGTTTGCCACCGGTGATGGGCTGTGGGTCGTCGCCAGTGGCGTGGCCTTGAAAAAACTGGTCACCGCCTATGTGCGCGAGGCGTTTGCGCTGTTGACCACCCGCAGCCAAGTCGAACTCGCCCAGATCCTATTCAATCGGGCCAACCCGGGGGGCTTGACCCAACTGGGCCTGCGCTCGCTGATACGCACCCTGCGGGACTGGCAGTTCTGGCTGCCCACGGCGCAGGGGCGGTTGGCCGATCCGTTTTCGTTGCTGCCGCCCACCCACACGCTCAGCGACGGCAGTTGGCTGTTACCGACCGCGCCCGGGCATTACCGCCGCCTGGACTTTCGTCCGGAGCCCGTCGCGGTGCCGCTGTTCAACGCGCTCCCGCCCGGCTCGGCCGGCTGGTTGCGGAGCTTGATGAGCGAGGTGGTGAGCCGCTGTCGCTACGGCGTGCTTGGCGGCTATGACGTTGCCGGCGAGCTGCTGTTCCGGCGTGCGGGGGATGTCAGGCTGTATTGGTTGAGAACGCGGCGTGTGGTCGGTGAGCGGATTGCCGCCGACGCGCAGGTTGCGCC
Source organism: Pseudomonas sp. GV105 (assembly GCF_003058185.1). Taxonomy (NCBI): domain Bacteria; kingdom Pseudomonadati; phylum Pseudomonadota; class Gammaproteobacteria; order Pseudomonadales; family Pseudomonadaceae; genus Pseudomonas; species Pseudomonas sp. GV105. The sequence continues at coordinate 70,838 of NZ_QBUF01000003.1, read as the reverse complement.
CTACCGCAGCTTGATGGATGAGCCGACGCGAACCCTGGTCGCCCAGGCTGAGGCCAGTCATAACCTGGTACCGCTGATCGGCGGCATCCAACTGACGACGCCCATCGCGTCGCCGCAGATTTTTATCATTCGGGTGTAATGCCTTGGACTGCGGGCGTAAAAAAAATGCCCCGAGCGAGTCGGGGCATTCTTTATGGCACTTAGGCGTCGGCAGTGATCAGAACTCGTGATCAGCGCTATCCGGGTTCAGGTCGCTGATCCCCAGCTTGCCGGCAGCCGCTTCGATCGAGCCGGTCTGCTTGACCAGTGCGGCGATGGCGTCCCGCACGATCTGGTTGCCCGCGTCGTTACCCGCAGCGATCAACTGGTCGTAGTGCTCACCCTTGTTGGCGTGGTCAACCATGACCTGGATCTTCGCTTCGGTCGCCGCCAGGTCCGCTTTCAACGCGGCGTCGGCGGCAGGGTCGGCCTTGGCCACCAGGGATGACAGGCTGGCGCCGGTCATTTTGCTGCCGTCAGTGCGGGTGTATTCGCCCAGGTAGACGTTGCGGATGCCCTTGGCGTCGTAGAAGTGCGAGTTGTGGGTGTTGTCGCTGAAACAGTCCTGCTCGTCTTCCGGCGAGTTGGCTTCCAGGGACACCTTCATGCGCTCACCGGCCAGTTCGCCGAGCGACAGGCTGCCCATGCCGAACAGCATTTTGCGCAGGCCGTCGGTGGCCGGTTCGGCCTCCAGGGTGGCGCGGTAGTTGTCTTCGACGTTGGGTTTCCAGTTGCCGACCATTTCTTCCAGGTCGCTGACCAGCAACTGCGTCACGGCGCGCAGGTACGTGCGGCGGCGCTCGTTGTGGCCACCGGTTGCACCGTCGCCGGTCATGTAGTCCGACGCAGGACGGTTGCCGGCGCCCGGGCCGGTGCCGTTCAGGTCCTGGCCCCACAGCAGGAATTCGATGGCGTGGTAGCCGGTGGCGACGTTGGCTTCGGAACCGCCCAGCTCATTGAGGCTGGCGAGTTTTTCCGGGGTGATGTCCTTGACGTCGACCTTGTCTTCGCCGACCTGGATCTCGGTGTTGGCGATGATGTTGGCCGTGGCGCCAGGGTTGCCCAGCGCGTGCTCGTAGGATTTGTCGGTGTAGTCGATCAGGCCTTCGTCCAGGGGCCAGGCGTTCACTTGGCCTTCCCAGTCGTCGATGATGGTGTTGCCGAAGCGGAACACTTCGCTCTGCAGGTACGGCACGCGCGCGGCGACCCAGGCGGTACGGGCGGCTTTGAGGGTCTCGTCGTTCGGGTTGGCGAGGAAGGTGTCGATCGCGGTTTGCAGGGTTTTCGCGGTGGACTCGGCATCGCTGTACACCGCGAACACCATGTCAGCGTAATGCGCGACCACGGCCTTGGCGGCGGTTTCGTCGACCTGGCCGGCAGGGGTGGCAGCCGCCGGAGCGGCAGTGCTGGCGGCCGGGGTCGGCGCCTGGGGCGCGGCGGCCTTGTCTTTACCTTCGCCGCAACCGGCGAGCGAAATGGCAATGGCCAACAGACTGGCGGTGGCCAGGGGCATACGAATCATGGCGAACATCCTGCATCGGTCGTTGATAGGGCGCGCGGGGGCCGCGCAAAACTGCAACATAATGCGAAAGATTTGCATTTTCTGTAAAGGGTTATACGAGGGAAATCTCAACTATCGTTTGGTCGTGTCAGAGAATGGCTGCGTTATTGCGCTCGGCCTGCTTCAAATACGCCGCCAACTCCCGTGCCGGCAACGGTTTGCTGTAGTGGTAGCCCTGACCTTCATGGCAGCCCTCGGAGATGATGTAAGCCTCCTGTTCCGCGGTTTCCACGCCTTCGGCGATCACCTGCATGCCCAGGCTTTTACCCAATTGGATAATCGCGCGCACGATGGTGGCGTCGTCGTCATCGTCGAGCAGGTCCTGCACGAAGCTCTTGTCGATCTTGATCTTGTCCAGCGGCAGGCTTTTCAGATAGCTCAAGGATGAATAGCCGGTGCCGAAGTCATCGATGGCGATCAGCGCGCCGGAGCGGCGCAGGCTCAGCAGGTGCTGGGCGGCGGTGCTGATGTCTTCCATCAGGCCGGTCTCGGTCACTTCCAGTTCCAGGCTGCGCGGTGGCAAGCGATAGATCTGCATCAGGTTATTCACCACCCGTGGCAATTCGGTGTGGTGCAGTTGCACGGTGGACAGGTTGACCGCCATGCGCAGCTCGGTGAAGCCCTGGTCGTGCCATTCGCGCAATTGTCGACAGGCCTGGTCGAGCACCCATTCACCGATCGCGATAATCGTGCCGTTCTGTTCCGCCAGGGGGATGAACAAGTCTGGCGGCACCAGGCCGTGTTCCGGGTGCTGCCAACGGATCAACGCTTCGACGCCGACCACGCGGTGGTCGCGGTAGCTGATCTGCGGTTGGTACACCAGGTAAAACTGGTTGCGGCTCAAGGCGTCGCGCAGGTCTTTCTCCAGTTCGCGGCGTCGGCGCATTTCACTGTCGACACTGGCGATATAGAACTGATAGCGGTTGCGCGAGCGGCTCTTGGCCAGGGTCATGGTCTGTTCGGCTTTTTGCAGCAGTTTCTCGGTGCTGTCGCCGTCTTCCGGGAACAAGGTGATGCCGATGGTGGCGCGCAGGCGAATCTGCTCGCTGTCGAGGGCAAACTCCGCTTCCAGGTCATCGAGGATGCTTTGCGCCAGCTCGGCGGCTTCGTAGGGCTGATCGATATCGGCCTGCACCAGGGCGAACTGGTCGCCGCCGAGGCGGGCGAGGGCGCCGAGGCGGCCGCTGTGGGCGCGCAGGCGATCGGCCAGGGCCAGCAGCAGTTTGTCGCCGGCCTGGTAGGTGAACTGCTCGTTGACGCTTTTGAAGTCATCCAGGCCCACGCACAACACGGCGACGCGGCGCTGCCGACGGCCGGCGTCGATCAGGATCTTGTCCAGTTGCTCCTGCAGTTTCTGGCGGTTCGGCAGGCCGGTGAGAAAGTCGTACTGGGCCATGCGCAGCAGGCTGGATTCCGCTTCATGGCGCAGGTGGGTGTTGCGTTCGATGGATTCGAGCAACTGGTTGGCCGTATTGATCCACAGCCCCAGTTCATTGCGTTCGTGGCCCTTGAGCTGGGGGATCTTGTGTTCGCTGGGGCGGTCGGGGTTGATCGAGGTCAGGTGCTCGATAATCCGCGACAGCGGCTTGGTCAGCAGCCAGTGATACACCAGGTACAGCACCAGGCCCATGGCCAGTGCGCGCAGCACCCCGGAAATAAAAATGATCACCGAGCTGACAATGAAACCCTTGCCGTAGGTGGCCGTGTCGAGCGTGATGCTCAGGTCGCCGTAATACTCGCTATAGGGGCCTTTGCCGACCAGGGCGGTGGTGAACGTGCGCTCCTGGCCGAGAATCAGGTCGGTCAACCAGCGGCTGGAGGATTGCTGCAAGGCGCGGTTTTTTTCCGCGAGCATGGTTTCGTTGGGATGGCCGATGGAGGCCATGCGGACCGCGTCGTCCTGAAACAGACCTTCGATCACCTGCATGCCCATCTCGCGGTCCAGGCTGTAGACGGCCTGGGTCGAGGGGTCGCGAAACATGTCGAGGATGCGCTGGGCATCATCGGCCACGGCCTGGCGCGTCTTGTAGGCATCGAAAACGATCTGCGCCACGCTCAGCGCCACGCCCACGATCAATGCCGACAGCAGCACAACCCGTAGCAACTTCACCGACAAGCTGTTTTTGAGTTCCAGCTTCAAAGGGGCATTCCTTGTCTCATGCGGGTGGCCTTCAATATGCCATGAGTATTGGCAATCTGGTGATGGCAGTCAAAGGAACATTGCGGCGCGATGCTCCATGACGCCATGGTGGGCCGGTCTGTTGCAGGCGGGGTCGTCAGGCGAGGGGGGAATTCAAGTGATGGCGGACTGATTTTGCTCCGCCACCGTTCACGCTTTCCCAATCAGAATTTGATTTGCTGCTGTTGATTCGTTGCGCTGCCGGCAGCACTCGTTGCGTTTTTCAGAAGGTCTTTTGCGACATTCATGGCCATACCGGCGGCTTGTTCAGCCAACGGCATTAGCACGGGGGCGAGTGCTGCGGCTGCGGAGGCTGCTGCTCCTAATCCTGCTGCGCCTGCGATCATAAGTTAATTCTCCGACATTGAATGAAAGGGACATTCCTCTCACTGCCTGGGTGGCAATTTCCGCGCAGTTGGTTCCGTCATGCCCAACTGGCGCCGCCGTCGAACGCACAAAAAAAAGCCCGGCAATCGCCGGGCTCTTTTTACTGCAAGGGTTGCTTAGGCAGTGAAGGCCTTGCCTTCGAACTGCTCAGCCACGAACTTCCAGTTGACCAGGTTCCAGAACGCTTCCACATACTTTGGACGGGCGTTGCGGTAGTCGATGTAGTAAGCGTGTTCCCAGACGTCGCAGGTCAGCAGCGGGGTGTCGCCGCTGGTCAGCGGGTTGCCGGCGCCGATGGTGCTGGCCAGAGCCAGGGAACCGTCAGCCTTTTTCACCAGCCAGCCCCAACCGGAACCGAAGGTGCCGACGGACGTCTTGGTGAATTCTTCTTTGAACTTGTCGAACGAACCGAACGCAGCGTTGATGGCCTCAGCCAGTGCGCCGGTCGGTTGACCGCCGGCGTTTGGCGCCAGGCAGTTCCAGTAGAAGGTGTGGTTCCAGACCTGAGCGGCGTTGTTGAAGATGCCGCCCGAAGAAGACTTGACGATTTCTTCCAGGGTCTTGCCTTCGAACTCGGTGCCAGGCACCAGGTTGTTCAGGTTCACGACATAGGTGTTGTGGTGCTTGTCGTGGTGGTATTCCAAGGTTTCCTTGGAAATGTGCGGCTGCAGGGCATCGTGTGCGTAGGGCAGCGGCGGCAATTCGAAAGCCATGATGATTCTCCTAATCAGGTCAGTTGCGGTGAGCGCAAGGCCGATCACGGGCGGCCAAACAAGCGCCGGGGAGTTTGTACTCTTTGCGGCGCAGGGTCCGGATCATAGCACCCGGGGTGTGGCAAAACCACGCAACAACTGTGTGGGATAGAGGTTCCAGAGCGTTTTGGAATATTCATCATGCACTGATCAATTGATAGGCCACGCTGAACATCATCCCCGCCACCAGAAGGTCGAGCAGACGCCACGTCGCCGGACGTGCCAGCCACGGGGCCAACCAGGCGGCGCCGAGCGCCAGCGTGGCGAACCACAGGAACGAAGCGCTGGCCGCGCCGGCCACATAGGCGCCGGGTTCGGTCTGTTGGGCGCCCAGCGAGCCAATCAGCAGCACGGTGTCCAAGTAAACGTGGGGGTTGAGCAACGTCACCGCCAACGCGCTGAGCAACACGGCGCGCAATGAGCGCACCTTGAGGGCGTCGCCTTGGTCGAGGCTCTGTTTCGAACAGGCCCGCCGCAGCGCGCAGGCGCCGTACCACAGCAGGAACGCGGCACCGCCCCAGCGGGCAATCCCCAGCAGGATCGGGCTTTGCGCCAGTATCGTCGCCAGGCCGAATACCCCGGCGGCCACCAGCAGCGCATCGCAGACCACACACAGGGCCGCCACCGGCAGGTGGTGTTCACGACGCAGGCTTTGCGCGAGCACAAAGGCGTTCTGGCTGCCGATGGCCATGATCAGCCCCAACGCGACCAGCAGGCCGTTCATATAGCTTTGCCACATAGTTGAAGATCCTTGCTCAAGCCGAAACGATGCTGGCTATCTTCCCTGGCATGGCTGTATAAGAAAAACCAATATTGCTGATCGCTCATTAGAGAAACTGATGTTCGACTATAAATTGCTCTCCGCCCTGGCGGCGGTGGTGGAACAAGCCGGCTTCGAGCGCGGCGCCCAGGTGCTGGGGTTGTCGCAATCGGCGATCTCCCAGCGTATCAAGCTGCTGGAGGCACGGATCGGCCAGCCGGTGCTGGTGCGGGCCACACCGCCGACGCCGACCGATATCGGCCGGCGCCTGCTCAACCATGTGCAACAGGTACGGCTGCTGGAGCGCGACTTGCAAAGCCAGGTGCCGGCGCTGGATGAAGAAGGCATGCCCGAACGCCTGCGCATCGCGTTGAATGCCGACAGCCTCGCCACCTGGTGGGCCGAGGCCGTCAGCGACTTTTGCGCCGAGCAGCATTTGCTGCTGGACCTGGTGGTGGAAGACCAGACCGTCGGCCTCAAGCGCATGCGCGCCGGTGAAGTGGCGGCCTGTATCTGCGCCAGTGAACGCCCGGTGGCCGGGGCGCGCAGCCTGTTGCTGGGCGCCATGCGCTATCGGGCGCTGGCGAGTCCGGCGTTTATCGCACGGCACTTCCCCAACGGCGTGCGCGCCGATCAACTGGCGCGCACGCCGGCCTTGGTATTCGGCCCGGACGATTTCCTGCAACACCGCTACCTGGCCGCGCTCGGGGTGGACGGCGGTTTCGAGCACCATTTGTGCCCGTCGTCCGAAGGGTTTATCCGCTTGGCGGAAGCCGGGCTCGGTTGGGGCCTGGTGCCTGAACTGCAGGTCGGCGACCAGCTGCAAAGGGGCGTATTGGTCGAGTTATTGCCAGATAAGCCCATCGATGTGCCGCTGTACTGGCATCATTGGCGCAGTGGCGGGCAACTGTTGGGTTTGTTGACCGACCATCTGGCCCAGGCCTGTGGTCAATGGTTGGTGCCGTTGGACTGATGGCGGGCGTCAAGGCAACAGCGATGAAAAACGAAAGAACACGGAGTAATACATGAAGATTCTGGTCACCGGCGCAAGCGGCTTCATCGGCGGGCGCTTTGCGCGTTTCGCCCTGGAGCAGGGCCTGGACGTGCGGGTCAACGGGCGGCGCGCCGAAGGTGTGGAACACCTGGTACGGCGCGGTGCCGAGTTTATCCAGGGTGATTTGAATGATGCCGACCTTGTGCGCGAACTGTGCCGCGATGTCGAAGCCGTGGTGCATTGCGCCGGCGCTGTCGGGCTGTGGGGGCGCTATCAGGATTTCCATCAGGGCAATGTGCTGGTGACCGAGAACGTTGTCGAAGCCTGCCTCAAGCAACGGGTCGGGCGCCTGGTTCACTTGTCGTCGCCATCGATCTATTTCGACGGCCGCGACCACCTGGGGCTGACCGAAGACCAAGTGCCCAAGCGCTTCAAGCATCCTTATGCCGCCACCAAGTACCTGGCCGAGCAAAAGGTGTTCGGTGCCCAGGAATTCGGCCTCGAAGTCCTGGCCCTGCGCCCGCGTTTTGTCACCGGCGCCGGCGACATGAGCATCTTCCCGCGTCTGTTGAAAATGCAGCGCAAGAACCGCCTGGCCATCGTCGGCGACGGCCTGAACAAGGTCGACTTCACCAGCGTCCACAACCTCAACGAAGCGCTGCTCAGCAGTCTGCTCGCCACCGGCTCGGCGCTGGGCAAAGCCTACAACATCAGCAACGGCACCCCGGTGCCGGTGTGGGATGTGGTGAACTACGTGATGCGCCAGATGGACTTGCCCCAGGTGACGCGGTATCGGTCCTACGGTTTGTCCTACAGTATCGCCGCGTTGAACGAGGCATTCTGCGCGCTGTGGCCCGGGCGCCCGGAGCCGGCGTTGTCGCGCCTGGGCATGCAGGTGATGAACAAAGATTTCACCCTCGACATCAGCCGCGCAAGGCATTATCTCGACTATGACCCCAAGGTCAGCCTGTGGACCGCGCTCGACGAGTTCTGCAGCTGGTGGAAGGCCCAGGAACCGGGGCTGAAGTAAGCTCACAAGCAGCAACACATCGGGAACCGAATTCAGGGTTCCAGGTCGATCAGTGCGGTAGGACAGCGGTTTATACTGCCGCCGCTCGGCTTTTCAGATAGCTATCTCACCGATTCAGGGTTGATTCATGCGTAACGATGCCAACGACGATTTCGACAATGTTCCCAGCCTGCGGGCCGACTCCTTGGACGATGATGATTTCGTGCCGACCGCCGCCACCTCCGTGCGTTCGCGCAATACCCCTGTGGTCAAGGTCAAGAGTGCCAGTACCGGGCCGCTGTGGGCCTTGGTCGGCGCGCTGCTGATCGCCTTTGCCGGCCTGGCCTGGTGGAGCTTCCAGCAGATCTCCCTGATGGGCCAGCAACTGGTTGCCACCCAGGAAAGTTTTGCACGCATCAGCGAAGAAGCGGCGGGGCGCCTGCAGGATATTTCCGGCAAGTTCGTGGCCAATGAGGCCAGCGTGAACAACGGCAGCGAAGCGCTGAAACTGCAGATCAAGCAGCTGGAAACCCAGTTGCTGGAGCAGGGCAAGCAGCAAGTCGGCGTGGCCGGTCAGGCCACCGAACTGGATAAGCGCCTGGCCCAGATGACCGCCAGCACCACCGACCTGTCGAACGCCAACGCCAAGCTGCAAGGCCAGGTGCAGGCGTTGACCGACGCCGTGGCCAGCCTCAAGGCGGCACAAGGTGAGGCCGCCAAGCGCGATGCCGAGATCAGGGAACTGGTCGCCGACGTGGCGGCCCTGAAGAAACAGGGCAACCCGAGTGCAGCCATCGCCCGTCTTGAACAAGACCTGGTGGTGCTAAAGAGCGCGCAGGACAACCAGCCGGGCAATAGCGACGCGCCGACCAATAAAGAGTTCGATGTGTTCCGCATCCAGACCACCCGCAATATCACCACCTTGCAGAGCCAGGTGCAGAACCTGAACCAGCGCCTCAATGCGCCGGCCGCGGTCACGCCGATCGGTCAGTAAAGGGTTTGGGGGGAATGTCACCATCTGGTGACATTTCCCTGGTCCTTCGTTACATGTGCTCACCTCGCCCTTGTTTAGACTCCGGTCATCCCACAAACAATAATAAGGGCTCCCCATGACCACCCAACCACTGCCTGCCAGCAGTTGGCTGAACGCACCTGCCCACCACGCCTGGCTCGCCAGCGAAGGCCTGCGCCTGCTGTCATTCGCCAAGGCTTCGCGCCTGCCCGACGGGTTCGGCAACCTGGACGATAAAGGCCAGTTGCCGGCCGATGCCGTTGCCGAGACCATGAACACCGCGCGCATGACCCATAGCTTCGCCATGGCTCACGCGATGGGGTTGCCCGGTTATGCCGGGCTGGTCGAACATGGGGTGGCCGCCCTCAGCGGCGCGCTGCGCGATAACGCGCACGGTGGCTGGTTCGCCACGCCCCGTGCGGTGGATGGCAACCGCACCAAAGCTGCCTACCTGCACGCCTTTGTCGCCTTGGCCGCCAGTTCTGCGGTGGTCGCGGGCGCACCCGGCGCACAAGCCCTGTTGAACGACGCGATCCAGATCATCGAGCAGTTTTTCTGGAGCGAGGAGGAGGGCGTCATGCTCGAATCCTTTGCCCAGGACTGGAGCGGCGTCGAGGCCTATCGCGGCGCCAACAGCAACATGCACGCGACGGAAGCGTTCCTCGCCCTGGCCGACGTCACCGCCGACACACGCTGGCTGGACCGCGCGCTGCGCATCGTCGAGCGCGTGATCCACACCCACGCCGCCGGCAACCAGTTCATGGTGATCGAGCACTTCGACGCCCAGTGGACACCCTTGCGCGGTTACAACGAAGACAACCCCGCCGACGGCTTCCGCCCCTATGGCGTGACCCCCGGCCACGGCTTCGAGTGGGCGCGGTTGCTATTGCACCTGGAGGCTGCGCGCCTGCGGGCCGGGCTGGCCACGCCGGACTGGCTGGTGACCGACGCCAAAGGCCTGTTCGCCAGCGCCTGCGACAGCGCCTGGGCCGTGGATGGCGCCCCCGGCATCGTCTACACCCTGGACTGGAACCAGCGCCCGGTAGTGCGCGAACGCCTGCACTGGACCCACGCCGAAGCCAGCGCCGCCGCGCAGGCCTTGCTCAAACGCACCTTCGAGCCGCATTACGAAACCTGGTACCGGCGCTTCTGGGAGTTTTGCGACAGCCATTTCATCGACCGTACCCACGGCAGCTGGCACCACGAACTCAGCCCGCACAACCAGCCCAGCAGCAAGATCTGGGGCGGCAAACCGGACCTGTACCATGCCTGGCAAGCGGTCCTGCTGCCGGCGCTGCCGTTGGCGCCGAGCATGGCCAGTGCGTTGGGTTCCGGGTGCTATGTCACCAAGTGGTGACATTTGTGCATCCCTTTGTTACCTGCGCTTAAAAATTCCCTGTTTAAACTCCGTGCAGCGCAAGCTCCAGACTTGCATGCATAACAACAAGAAAAGGTACTCAGATGAACGCGATTAATCGCCTCGCCGTCGCTATTTCCATTGCCTCGTTGTTTCCCCTCAGTGCATTTGCCGCCGACTCGAAAGGGACGGTTGAAGTTGTGCATTGGTGGACCTCGGGCGGTGAAAAAGCGGCAGTAGATGTCCTGAAGGCCCAAGTTGAAAAAGACGGCTTCACCTGGAAAGACGGTGCTGTCGCAGGTGGCGGTGGCGCCACGGCCATGACCGTGCTGAAAAGCCGCGCGGTCGCCGGCAACCCACCCGGCGTAGCCCAGATCAAAGGCCCGGACATCCAGGAATGGGCATCCACCGGTCTGCTCGACACCGACGTCCTCAAAGACGTGGCCAAAGAAGAAAAATGGGACTCCCTGCTCGACAAGAAAGTCTCCGACACCGTGAAGTACGACGGTGACTACGTTGCCGTTCCGGTGAATATCCACCGCGTGAACTGGCTGTGGATCAACCCGGAAGTCTTCAAGAAAGCCGGTATCACCAAGAACCCGACCACCCTCGAAGAATTCTACGCCGCCGGCGACAAGCTCAAGGCCGCTGGCTTCATCGCGCTCGCCCATGGTGGCCAGCCTTGGCAGGACAGCACCGTGTTCGAAGCGGTCGTTCTGTCGGTGATGGGCGCCGATGGCTACAAGAAAGCCCTGGTTGACCTGGACAACGGCGCGCTGACTGGCCCGCAAATGGTCAAGGCGCTGACCGAGCTGAAGAAAGTCGCGACCTACATGGACGTCGACGGCAAAGGCCAGGACTGGAACCTCGAAGCCGGCAAAGTCATCAACGGCAAGGCCGGCATGCAGATCATGGGTGACTGGGCCAAGTCCGAGTGGACCGCCGCGAAGAAAGTCGCCGGCAAAGACTACGAGTGCGTAGCCTTCCCGGGCACCGACAAAGCCTTTACCTACAACATCGACTCCCTGGCGGTGTTCAAGCAGAAAGACAAAGGCACTGCAGCCGGTCAGCAGGACATCGCCAGAGTCGTGCTGGGTGAAAACTTCCAGAAAGTGTTCAGCATCAACAAGGGTTCGATCCCTGTGCGCAACGACATGCTGAACAAAATGGAATCCTACGGTTTCGACTCCTGCGCCCAGACCGCAGCCAAAGACTTCCTGGCTGACGCCAAGAGCGGCGGCCTGCAGCCAAGCATGGCGCACAACATGGCCACCACGCTGGCCGTGCAAGGTGCGTTCTTTGACGTCGTGACCAACTACATCAACGACCCGAAAGCCGATCCGGCCGACACCGCCAAGAAACTCGGCGCTGCGATCAAGTCGGCCAAGTAACGGTTGACCGGATGGGGGAGCCCTGGCCCCCATCCGGTACGTTCCTGTAGTCCTTTTCCTCTGTATTGGATTTTCCCATGAGTTCTGTTGCTGTGTTCAGCAAAGCCTCGCCGTTCGATGCCCTGCAGCGCTGGCTACCCAAACTGGTGCTGGCGCCAAGCATGTTCATCGTGTTGGTGGGCTTCTACGGTTACATCCTGTGGACGTTTGTGCTGTCGTTCACCACGTCGACGTTCCTGCCGAGCTACAAATGGGCGGGCCTTGCGCAGTACGAGCGGTTGTTCGACAACGATCGCTGGTGGGTCGCGAGCAAGAACCTGGCGCTGTTCGGCGGGATGTTCATCGGTATCACCCTGGTGATCGGCGTGACGCTGGCGATTTTCCTCGACCAGAAAATCCGTCGTGAAGGCTTTATCCGCACCATTTACCTGTACCCGATGGCGCTCTCGATGATCGTCACCGGTACGGCCTGGAAATGGCTGCTCAACCCGGGCATGGGCCTGGACAAACTTCTGCGGGACTGGGGCTGGGAAGGCTTCCGTCTCGACTGGCTGATCGACCCGGACCGCGTGGTCTACTGCCTGGTGATCGCTGCCGTGTGGCAAGCCTCCGGTTTCATCATGGCGATGTTCCTGGCCGGCCTGCGTGGCGTCGATCAATCGATCATCCGTGCCGCGCAGATCGACGGCGCAAGCCTGCCGCGCATCTACTGGAGCGTGGTGCTGCCGAGCCTGCGTCCGGTGTTCTTCAGTGCGGTGATGATCCTGGCGCACATCGCGATCAAGAGTTTCGACCTGGTGGCGGCGATGACCGCAGGCGGACCGGGCTACTCGTCCGACCTGCCGGCGATGTTCATGTACTCGTTCACCTTCAGTCGCGGCCAGATGGGCATGGGTTCGGCCAGTGCAATCCTGATGCTCGGTGCGATCCTCGCGATCATCGTGCCGTACCTGTACTCCGAGCTGAGGACCAAGCGTAATGACTAGTCTTGCCGCAAAACCTGCCATCAGCCTGAGCCGCATCGCGATCTACGCGGTGCTGATCTTAGCGGTGCTGCTGTACCTGGTGCCGCTGGTGGTGATGTTGCTCACCAGCTTCAAGACCCCGGAAGACATCAGCACCGGCAACCTGTTGAGCTGGCCGACCGTGGTCACCGGCATCGGCTGGGTCAAGGCCTGGGCCACGGTGGATGGCTACTTCTGGAACTCGATCAAGATCACCGTGCCGGCTGTGCTGATTTCCACCGCCATCGGTGCGTTGAACGGCTATGTGCTGTCGTTCTGGCGCTTCCGTGGTTCGCAATTGTTCTTCGGCCTGTTGCTGTTCGGCTGCTTCCTGCCGTTCCAGACCGTGCTGCTGCCCGCGTCGTTCACTCTCGGCAAGATGGGCCTGGCCAGCACCACCACCGGCCTGGTGTTTATCCATGTGGTCTACGGCCTGGCGTTCACTACGCTGTTTTTCCGTAACTACTACGTAAGCATTCCGGATGCGTTGATCAAGGCGGCGCGCCTGGACGGTGCAGGTTTCTTCACCATCTTCCGTCTGATCATCCTGCCGATGTCGACCCCGATCATCATGGTCTGCCTGATCTGGCAGTTCACTCAGATCTGGAACGACTTCCTGTTCGGCGTGGTGTTCTCCAGCGGCGACTCGCAGCCCATCACGGTGGCGCTGAACAACCTGGTCAACACCAGCACCGGGGCCAAGGAATATAACGTGGATATGGCGGCGGCGATGATCGCCGGGCTGCCGACCCTGCTGGTCTATGTGATCGCAGGCAAGTATTTCGTGCGCGGCCTCACGGCCGGCGCGGTCAAGGGGTAATCATGGCTACGCTTGAACTTCGCAATGTAAACAAGACCTATGGCGCCGGCCTGCCCGACACCTTGAAGAACATCGAACTGTCGATCAAGGAAGGCGAGTTCCTGATCCTGGTCGGCCCGTCGGGGTGCGGCAAGTCCACGCTGATGAACTGCATCGCGGGCCTTGAGACCATCACCGGCGGCGCGATCATGATCGGCGACCAGGACGTCAGCGGCATGAGCCCCAAGGATCGCGACATCGCCATGGTGTTCCAGTCCTACGCGCTGTACCCGACCATGAGCGTGCGTGAAAACATCGAGTTCGGCCTGAAGATTCGCAAGATGCCCCAGGCCGATATCGACGCCGAAGTGGCGCGGGTGGCCAAGCTGCTGCAGATCGAACACCTGCTCAACCGCAAGCCGGGCCAACTCTCCGGCGGCCAGCAACAGCGCGTGGCCATGGGCCGGGCCCTGGCGCGTCGGCCGAAGATCTACCTGTTCGACGAACCGCTGTCCAACCTCGACGCCAAGCTGCGCGTCGAGATGCGTACCGAAATGAAGCTGATGCACCAGCGTCTGAAAACCACCACCGTCTACGTCACCCACGACCAGATCGAAGCGATGACCCTGGGCGACAAAGTGGCGGTGATGAAGGACGGCATCATCCAGCAGTTCGGCACGCCGAAAGAGATCTACAACGATCCGGCCAACCTGTTCGTGGCGAGCTTTATCGGTTCGCCGCCGATGAACTTCATTCCCCTGCGCCTGCAGCGCAAGGACGGCGGCCTGGTAGCGCTGCTCGACAGCGGCCAGGCGCGTTGCGAGCTGCCGCTGAGCATGAGCAACGCCGGCCTGGAAGACCGTGACGTGATCCTCGGCCTGCGCCCGGAGCAAATCGTGCTGGCGACGGGGGAGGGCAACGGTGCGTCGAGTATTCGTGCCGAAGTCCAGGTCACCGAGCCGACCGGCCCGGACACCCTGGTGTTCGTGCAACTCAATGACACCAAGGTCTGCTGCCGCCTGGCGCCCGATGTGGCGCCGCAGGTGGGCGAGACCCTGACCCTGCAATTCGATCCGGCCAAAGTGTTGCTGTTCGACGCCAAGACCGGCGAGCGCCTGGGCACCGCTGCGTCGCTGCCGGCACAGGATCGTGCCGACAACGTGGCCCAGTTCAAGGGTCGCTGAATTATGTAAGTTGTTGTTTTTATTAAAAAAATGTAACCCGCGTTAGATAAAAACAGTTTAATAACAATAAAGACGAGGATGTAGGGATGAAAAAGCAACACAACAACACCCGGCTGATCTGCCAATTGTCAGCAGTGGCAGCCCTGGTCCTGTCCGCCAATGCGATGGCGGACGACGCGTTCAGTGCCGATTCCAAATGGATGACCGGCGATTGGGGCGGCGAGCGGACCAAGCTGATCGAGCAAGGTATCGATATCAAGGCTGACTACGTCGGCGAAGTCGGTGGCAACCTGAGCGGTGGCTACAACAACGACAAAACGGCGCGTTACGCTGACCAGTTCGGTCTGGGCGTGGCACTGGATCTGCAAAAGTTGTGGGGCTGGGATAACACCCAGGCCAAGATCCAGCTGACCAACCGTAACGGCCAGAACATCTCCAACGACCGTATCGGTGATCCGCGTGCCGGCACTTTGAGCTCGTCTCAAGAAGTGTACGGCCGTGGCCACATGGTGCGTCTGACCCAATTCTGGATTCAGCACCAGATGTTCGACAACAAGCTGGACGTGAAGCTCGGTTACTTCGGTGAAGGCGAAGACTTCAACACCTTCCCGTGCGACTTCCAGAACCTGTCGTTCTGCGGCTCTCAGGTCGGTAACTACGTCAGCACCTGGTACAACTGGCCGGTCGCCCAGGCCGCGATCCGCGTGAAGTACCACATCACGCCTGAGCTGTATGCGCAGATCGGTGCGTACAACCAGAACCCGTCGCAGTTGGAGCACGGCAACGGCTTCAAACTCAGCGGCAGTGGCACCAAGGGCACCGTGATCCCGGTGGAATTGGTCTGGTCGCCGAAGGTCAATAACCTGCCGGGCGAATACCGTGTGGGTTACTACAAGAGCGCCGCCGATGCCAGCGACGTCCGTGAAGACGTCAACGGCAACGATGCTGCCACCACCGGCGCGGCCTACCGTACCCACAGCAGCAAAAAAGGCTATTGGTTCGTTGCGCAACAGCAACTCACTACCCATAACGGCGACGCGTCCCGTGGTCTGAACATCGCGGCCAACGCCACGTTCCACGACAAGGACACCAACACCGTCGATAACTACCAGTCGATCATGTTGGTGTACAAAGGGCCTTTCGACGCGCGTCCAAAAGACGACGTGGGGATTGGCGCTGCTCGTCTGCACGTTAACGACGACGTGAAGAAAAACGCCGAACTGCTCAACGTCGCCAATGGCGTGAGCGACTACGACAACCCACTGTACGCGCCGCTGCGCAGCACCGAGTACAACTACGAAATCAACTACGGTTTCCACGTCACCAACTGGCTGACCGTGCGTCCCAACCTGCAATACGTCGTCCACCCGGGCGGCGTGGATAAAGTCGACAACGCGCTGGTGGCCGGTCTGAAAATTCAGTCGGTGTTCTAACGCTGTTGCGATAAGCTCCTTCTCTCTGTGCGCATTTGCGGGTAGCCATGGCTATCCGCTTTTTTTTGGATTGCACTGTGAAGATATTCAGGACCGTGGCACATGCATGAGCATCCGCTGCAACGCTTTTTCAAATCCCTGCGCGAGCGTCCGGTGTTCGCCTGGGAGCGCTTCCAGACGCGCGATGTGTTGGTGATCGACCATCCGTTGTGCCAGGCGGTATTCAGCCGCCAGGGCGCGCAATTGCTGCATTTTCAGCCCCGTGGGCAGAAACCCTGGTTGTGGTGCGCAGCCAAGTGGCCACAAGTCGGTGCCATTCGCGGCGGCGTGCCGGTGTGCTGGCCGTGGTATGGCCGGCATCCCAGCGAAAATGCGTGGCCGTCCCATGGCTGGGCGCGGCTGATCGATTGGAAACTGCTCGACAGCAACACCGACGACGACGGCGTGCGCCTGCACTGGCAGTTGCAGTTGTGCGACTGGCAGGTGGACTTGCACGCGCACCTGGGCGAAACCCTGGAGTTGCGCTTGTGTACCGAGCATCAGGATGAGCTGCCGTGCCAACTGAGCCATGCGTTGCACGCTTACTGGCGGATTGGCAATGTCGGTGAGATAGCGCTGTCTGGGCTCGACGGGGCGCTAGGTTATGACCAGCTCAATCGCCAGGCTTGCCAGCAGGAAGGCGAGTTGCGCGTGGAAGGCGGGTGTCAGCGCGTGTTCCAGCATGAGGGCGAGCTACACCTCAAGGACCACGCCTGGCAGCGCGAATTGTGCATCGACACCGGCGACAGCGCCGACACCGTGGTGTGGCACCCAGGCAGCCGGCCGTTGCTGGGGGTGAGCTTCAACGAGGCGTCGGGGTTTGTATGCGTCGAGTCGGCGATGGCCGGGGCCAGCCTGGCGCCGGGGGAGCGGGCGCATCTGAGTTTGCAGGCCAGGGCTGGGGTTTAACGCTGTTGCTGATACCGTCTTCGCGAGCCAGCCCGTTCCCACATTTGAAGCGTATTCCAAAGTAGGACTCGTCAAAATGTGGGAGCGGGCTGGCTCGCGAAGAGGTCGGGATTGCTGGAGGCGTTGTCTGCCTCAGTTGAACTCATCGCCAACCGGATACCGGCTGTCATTCAAGCTCTCTTTGATCTTGCGCAGGTGCGGCTGGAAGTCCACGCCACGGCGCAAGGTCATGCCGGTAGCCAGTACATCCAGCACCGTCAGTTGGATGATCCGCGAGGTCATCGGCATATAGATGTCGGTGTCTTCCGGCAGCGGAATGTTCAGGCTCACGGTGCTGACCTTGGCCAGCGGCGAGTTCTCGGCGGTCACACCCAGCACCGATGCGCCGTTTTCCCGGGCAATCCGCGCCACTTCCACCAGCTCGCGGGTACGCCCGGTGTAGGAGATGATCACGAACAGCTCGCCGGTGTGCGCCACCGAAGCAATCATGCGCTGCATCAGCACGTCGGCATGGGCGGTCACCGACAGGTTGAAGCGGAAAAACTTGTGCAACGCATCCATGGCCACCGGGGCCGACGCGCCGAGGCCGAAGAAGTGGATCTGGCGCGCCTGGATCAACAGGTCCACGGCCTTGCTGATCAGGTTCGGGTCGAGGGCCTGGCAGGCGCTGTCCAGAGAGGCAATGGCGCTGCCGAAGATCTTTTGGGTGTAGGCCTCGGGGTCATCATCGGCCTCCACCGCACGGCTGACATACGCCGCGCCGCTGGCCAGGCTTTGCGCCAGTTGCAATTTGAGTTCAGGGTAACCGCTGACGCCGAACGAACGGCAGAAACGGTTGACCGTCGGTTCACTGACCGAGGCGGCTTGGGCGAGGGCTGCGATCGAGAAGCGGGTCGCCTGCTGTGGGTTGAGCAGGATGACCTCGGCGACTTTTTTCTCGGCCTTGTTCAATTCTTCGAGGCGGTTCCGGATCTGTTCCAGAAGATTTCGCACGCGGTCCATACAGTGTTTCCTTGGGGCGACGATGCAAATAAAGGGTGGTCACCAATCGACGAGTGGCCCTTTGCGGTGGCCTATCCTACTTAGGGTAGCTGAACACCACCACTCGGAATGCGTATTTCGGGAAAATGTTGTGGTTATTACTACATTTTTCCTTGAGTGATGCCTTGAAAAAAGGTATTTGTAGCTTAACTTGATAAAAGAACAAACATCATGCCTTCGATAACGGTAGAACCCTGCACCTTTGCCCTGTTTGGCGCGTTGGGTGATCTGGCGCTGCGCAAGTTATTTCCTGCCCTCTATCAACTCGATGGTGCCGGGCTCTTGCACGACGACACGCGCATCCTGGCCCTGGCCCGCGAAGCCGGTTCCGAGCAACAGCACCTGGCGCATATTGAAACAGAACTGCGCAAATACGTCGGCAAGGAACTGGACGAAGCCATCGCCCAGCGTTTCCTGGCGCGCCTGACGTATGTTCACGTCGATTTCATGAACGCCGACGACTACGTGGTCCTGGCTGAAAAAGCCGGCACCGGGCAGCGCCTGATCGCCTACTTCGCCACGCCTGCGGCGGTGTACGGGGCGATCTGCGAAAACCTGTCCAAGGTCGGCCTGGCGGACAATACCCGCGTGGTGCTGGAAAAACCCATCGGCTCGGACCTGGAATCTTCGCGCAAGGTCAACGACGCTGTCGCACAGTTTTTCCCGGAAAACCGCACGTACCGCATCGACCATTATCTGGGCAAAGAAACCGTTCAGAACCTGATCGCCCTGCGTTTCGCCAACAGCCTGTTCGAGACCCAGTGGAACCAGAACTACATTTCCCACGTGGAAATCACCGTGGCCGAGCAGGTCGGCATCGAAGGCCGCTGGGGTTACTTCGACAAGGCCGGGCAGCTGCGGGACATGATCCAGAATCACCTGCTGCAGCTGCTGTGCCTGATTGCCATGGACCCGCCGGCCGACCTGTCCGCCGACAGCATCCGTGACGAGAAGGTCAAGGTGCTCAAGGCCCTGGCGCCGATCAGCCCGGACGGCCTGACCACCCAGGTGGTACGCGGCCAGTACATCGCCGGCTACAGCGCCGGCAAGCCGGTGCCGGGTTACCTGGAAGAAGAGAATTCCAACACCCAGAGCGATACCGAAACCTTCGTCGCCCTGCGCGCCGATATCCGCAACTGGCGCTGGGCCGGGGTGCCGTTCTACCTGCGCACCGGCAAGCGCATGCCGCAAAAGCTGTCGCAGATCGTCATCCACTTCAAGGAACCGTCCCACTACATCTTCGCCCCCGAGCAGCGCTTGCAGATCAGCAACAAACTGATCATCCGCCTGCAACCGGACGAAGGTATTTCCTTGCGCGTGATGACCAAGGAGCAGGGCCTGGACAAAGGCATGCAACTGCGCAGCGGTCCGCTGCAACTGAATTTTTCCGACACCTATCGCAGCGCGCGGATTCCCGATGCCTACGAGCGGTTGTTGCTGGAAGTAATGCGCGGCAATCAGAATCTGTTTGTTCGCAAAGATGAAATCGAAGCCGCGTGGAAGTGGTGTGACCAGTTGATCGCCGGGTGGAAAAAATCCGGTGATGCGCCCAAGCCGTATGCGGCGGGTTCCTGGGGGCCGATGAGCTCGATTGCACTGATCACGCGGGATGGGAGGTCGTGGTATGGCGATATCTGAATTGAAACTGCCTCAGGGCGTCACTGCCCATGAGTACCGTTCGCCGGCGTTGCTGGCCGATGGCCTGGCCAACGACGTGGCCGAACAACTGCGCGCGGCCATCAGTGCCCGTGGCGAAGCGACCCTGGTGGTGTCCGGCGGCCGTAGCCCCGTGGCGTTTTTCCAGAACCTGGCCAAGCAGGGTCTGGACTGGTCCAAGGTCACCGTCAGCCTGGCCGATGAGCGCTGGGTGCCGGTGGAGCACGTCGACAGCAATGCCGGCCTGTTGAAGAAGTACCTGTTGCAAGGCCCGGCAGCCAAGGCCAAGTTCCTCAGCCTGTACAGCGCCGCCGCCAATCTTGAAGATGCCGCCGAGCAGGCCGATCGCCTGCTGGCCGAACTGCCAGCCATTGATGTGCTGGTACTGGGCATGGGCGACGACGGCCACACCGCGTCGTTGTTCCCCAACAGTCCGAACCTGAGCGAAGCCCTGCAGGCCGACGGTACCCGCCGTTGCTGGCCGATGCTCGCGCCGACCGTACCACGCCAGCGCCTGACCATGAGTCGCGCGCTGCTGGCTACGGCGAACTACACCGTACTGTCGATTTCCGGCAGTTCGAAATTGACCACGTTGAGCGCCGCGCTGGCCAGCAACGACGTTGCTGCCATGCCGATTCGCGCATTTTTGCAACCTACATTAGAGATTTACTGGTGCCCATGAGCCAAGGATCAGCCGCTATGAAAAGCCCTCAATCGACCGTGTCCATGGCGGATAAAGTTGCCCTGATCGACAGCCTCTGCGCCAAGGCGCGGATCCTGCCGGTGATCACCATCGCCCGTGAACAAGACATCCTGCCACTGGCCGACGCCCTGGCAGCCGGTGGTTTGACCGCATTGGAAGTGACCCTGCGTTCCGAGTTCGGCCTCAAGGCCATTCAGGTCCTGCGCGAGCAACGCCCGGAGTTGTGTACCGGCGCCGGTACCGTGCTCGATCGGCATATGCTCGAAGCCGCGGAGGTTGCCGGCTCGCAATTTATCGTCACCCCCGGCATTACCCGCGACCTGCTTGAAGCTTCGGTCCACAGCCCGATCCCCCTGCTGCCGGGCATCAGCAATGCCTCCGGGATCATGGAAGGCTATAGCCTGGGTTATCGCCGCTTCAAACTGTTCCCGGCCGAAGTCAGCGGCGGCGTCGCAGCCATCAAAGCCCTGGGCGGCCCGTTTGGCGAAGTGAAATTCTGCCCGACCGGCGGCGTCGGCCCGGCCAATATCAAGAGCTACATGGCGTTGAAAAACGTGATGTGCGTGGGCGGTAGCTGGATGCTCGACCCGGAATGGGTCAAGAACGGCGACTGGGCGCGTATCCAGGAAGTCACCGCCGAGGCACTGGCGCTGCTGGACTGAGCTGATTCATCGAATCGTTGTTGCTGTGCTTAACGGCATTTTTGCGGTGCGCTTGGTCGGCGGACCGCTTTTTTTTTGCCTGCGCAAAACCTTGAGACCCACACATCTTCAAATGTGGAAGGGAGCAAGCCCCCTCCCACATTTTTCAGTCCGCGCTGAGTGCGGTGATGGCGTTGATCAGTGCATGGATGTCTGCGGTTGATGTCGCCAACCCCGGTGTCACCCGGATACAGGTGCCGAACGCCGCTCCACTGCGGGTAGTGGTAAACAGGTTGTAGTCCCTGAGCAGGCGGTCCGCCATCACCGGCTGATCCCGCCCGATGAACTTGAACGCCGTGATCCCGCAATACAGTCGCGGGTCATCCGAGGTCAGCACTTCAATCCCCGGTAATGGCCGCACCTGGCGTACCCACAGATCCCGCAGGTAATTCATCCGTGCGCCTTTGGCCGCGGCGCCCCCCAATGCGCGGTGTTCTTCGAACACCAACGGCAAGGTCATCAGCGCCGGGAAGTTCGGCGTGCTGTAGGGCGTGCGGGCGCGCACGTCGGTGATGGGGTAATGGAACTCACCCATGTCCGGGTCGATGTCGGCCAGGCGTTCGGTGGCTATATACAGAAAACCCAGGGTCAGCGGTGCGCCAATCCATTTGTGCAGGTTGAAACCGGCGAACGCGATACCCAGTTCAGCGAGGTTGAACTCGATCTGGCCAAGGGCGTGGGCGCCGTCGAGGATCACGTCGACAGCGTGTTCGCGAGCCGCTCTGGCAATGGCTTCGACCGGCATGACCAGGCCGGTGCGGTGGGTCACGTAGGTCAACGCCATCAGTTTCAGGCGAGGGTATTGGACGAAGGCATCGCGATAGCTCTGCAGCAAGCTATCGAAACTGGACGGGTGGGTGTGGGAAATTTCGATCACTTCCACCCCTCGGTAGCCGGCCAACCAGCGCATGGCGGCCTTGACCGTGTCGTATTCCAGGTCGCTGATCAGCACTTGGTCGCCCGGTTGCAAGCGGTTGTAGTTGCGGATCAGCGACTGCAAGGCTTCGGTGGCGTTACGGGTGAAGGCGACCGATTCGGGGTCGGCGTCGATCAGTTCGGCCAGTTGGCGGCGGATCTCGACGTTTTCGCCCTGCTCGAAACGCTGGCGCACATGCACCGCGTTACTGCGGTTGATAAACGCGACGTGCTCGAGGTACTGCGCTTGCACCACGCGGCTCATGCGCCCGAAGTAGCCGTTTTCCAGGTTGATCGGGCCTGGCTCCAGTGCATAGCGGTCGGCGATGGCCCGCCAGTGCGCTTCGTTGGCTGCATTGCATGGCATGGTGCGGGTTCCTAGTGACGAGGCGCGGGTTTGCCGTGTTTGGCGCGCAGTGGCTCCAGCAGTTCGGACAGGCCGTTGTGGTCGATTTCCTGCATCAAGGCCAGCAACCCGCCCAGCTCGCCGTGGGGGAAACCTTCGCGGGCGAACCAGTTCAGGTAGGGGCCGGGCAGGTCGGCGATGATCCGTCCCTTGTACTTGCCGAAGGGCATTTCGCGGGTGATCAGCAGTTCGAGTTTTTCGGGGTTCATGACGGCTCAGGCGTTTGCATCGAGGTCTTGGAAAATACAGGCATTCTGCATGAAGGCCAAATGACAGATCATGCAAATAACGCATGTACAGATCGTTCAATTATTTTTAACTTATTGAAATCTAAAGAAAAAGTTGTTTTTTAAAACCTGGCACGGGCGCTGCAATCATTAATGCAACCTTTCTCAACCCACATAAGGAATTGAAAAATGACTGATATCAATAAAGAGTCCATCTCCGTATTGAACGACCTGATCGAAACCAGCATCGACGGTCAAAAAGGTTTCAAAGAGTGCGCTGACGACATCAAGCATCCCGAACTCAAAGCGCTGTTTGCCAAGCGCTCCGCAGACTGCGCCACTGCCGCCGCCGAGCTGAAAACCGCTGTGCGTGCCCTGGGTGGCGACCCGGAACAGTCCGGCAGCGTGGCCGGCGCCCTGCACCGTGGCTGGGTCGATGTGAAGTCGATGGTCACCGGCAAAGACGAAGAGGCTGTGTTGAACGAAGCCGAGCGCGGTGAAGACCACGCCCTCAAGGCTTACAAAGCAGCGATCGAGAAGATCACCCAGCACAACCTGGTGGGCATTCGTGACTTGGTTGAGCGCCAGTACCACGGCGTACAACGCAACCACGATCAGGTGAAAGCCTTGCGTAACCAGGCTCGCGCTCAGTCGTGAGCCGTCGCTGAATAAAAAATCCCCGCCGATGCGGGGATTTTTTATGGGGACTGATCAGCCGATGGTGATGGCTGGCAGTTCGGTCAATGTCACGACCTGTTGCTTGCGTGGCGCGAGGATTTCCGCTTCGCCATCCACCACCAGCTCATCGCGCTGGTTGAATACGCGGGTGGCGATACGCACGCGGAACTTCGGCAGCTTTTCGAGGATTTCCAGACGCACGGTCAGGGTATCGCCGATTTTCACCGGTTTCTGGAAGCTCATCTGTTGGCCGATATAGATCGTGCCCGGCCCAGGCAGCTCACAGGCAACTGCCGCGCTGATCAGGGCGCCGCTGAACATGCCGTGGGCGATTCGCTCCTTGAACATGGTCGCCTTGGCAAATTCCGCATCCAGGTGTACCGGGTTGTGGTCGCCGGACATCGCGGCGAACAGTTGGATGTCACGCTCTTCGACGGTCTTGCTGTAGCTGGCGGTCTGGCCGACTTCGAGGGCTTCGTATGGGGTGTTGGTTACCTGGGTCATCTAAAGGTGCATCCTGTGGCTAATCGATAATTTAATTGGCTGATTTTAAACGAAAAATTATTCGCAGCGAGTCGGCCTGCGCGAGGTCAGGGCCTGGTCGAGCCACGTCAGCACATCCGCGGTGACTTCGTCGCGGTTGGTTTCGTTGAACAGTTCGTGACGCGCCTGCGGGTAGATATTCAGTTGCAGGTTCTGGCAGCCGGCTTCACGCAGGGCATGGGCCAGTCTTTTCAGACGCTTGCCTTCACTCACCGGATCACATTCGCCGCCGATCACCAGGATCGGCAAGCCCGGATCGATCTGCGCGAGATTGGACGCTTTGCTGATTTGCTGCAAGCCGCCCAGCAGGTCGATCCACAGTTGGTTGGTGCAGCGGAACCCGCAAAGCGGGTCGTGGCGGTAGCGGTCGACTTCGTCCGGGTCACGGCTGAGCCAGTCGAAAGCCGTGCGGTTGGGCTTGAACGCTTTGTTGAACGAGCCGAACGACAGGAACTCGATCAGCGCACTGCGGCCGCGCAAGCCCTGGCGCAGGCGTTCGGCACGGGCGATCAGCCGCGCGGCGCGGTACAGCGCCACCGGCTGGAAATTCGAACCGCTGAGAATCGCCCCATGCAGGCTGGCGCTGTGGTGCAGCAGGTAAGCCTGGGCGATATAGCTGCCCATGCTGTGGCCCAGCAAAATGATCGGCACTCCCGGCAACTGCTGGCCGATGTGCTGGTTGAGGCTGGCCAGGTCGCCCACCACCTTGTTCCAGCCGTCCCGCTCGGCGAACAGGCCCAGGGTGCCCTCGTCGGCGGTGCGACCGTGGCCGCGCTGGTCCAGGGCAACCACCCCGTAGCCCGCCCCACATAACGCTTGGGCCAGGCGCGCATAGCGACCGCCATGCTCGGCCATGCCGTGGGACACCATGATCAACGCCTTCGGCGGCGTGTCCGGCAGCCATTGATTGACGTACAGGCGGCTGTGGTCATTCGCGGTCAGCCAGAAGGTGGTGTGGTTCATGGCGCTTCCTTTGCTCGGGGTCATTGCAGTGTATAGCCCATCCTCGGCCAAGCGGCTGATCAGTACAGACCCTTGTAGGAAGATTCACGCTATCAATGACGCTATTGCCCGTATTTGCCTGTTTGGCCATAGCTGCTAACGTCCCCGAAGCTCCGCTTTTTATAGCAGCAGAAAAGCGGCCAGGCACATTCAGGTAAGAGGACAAGAATAATGCAACCTGATTTCTGGAATGACAAACGCGCGGCGGGCGTTCCCAACGAGATCGATCTGACCGCCTACAAGTCGGTGATTGAAGTCTTCGAGCGTTCCTGCAAGGCCTTTGCCGACCGCCCGGCGTTCAGCAACATGGGCGTCACCCTGACCTACGCCGAGCTTGAGCGCCAGAGTGCGGCGTTCGCCGGCTACCTGCAGCAGCACACCGACCTCAAGCCGGGCGATCGCATCGCGGTGCAGATGCCCAACGTGCTGCATTACCCGGTGGCGGTGTTCGGTGCGCTGCGCGCCGGGCTGATCGTGGTCAACACCAACCCGCTGTACACCCCGCGCGAGATGCGTCATCAGTTCAAGGACGCCGGCGTGCGCGGCCTGATCTACCTCAACCTGTTTGGTTCGCGGGTGCAGGACGTCTGCACCGACACCGAGATCGACTACCTGATCGAAGCCAGGATGGGCGACTTCATGCCAGCGGCCAAGGGCTGGCTGGTCAACACCCTCGTCGACAAAGTGAAGAAAATGGTCCCGGCCTATCACTTGCCGCGCGCGGTGTCGTTCAAGCGCGCCTTGCGCATGGGCGCAGGGCAGGGCGTGACGCGCCACCCGGTGAGCCTCGATGACGTCGCGGTGCTGCAATACACCGGCGGCACCACCGGCCTGGCCAAGGGCGCAATGCTCACCCATGGCAACCTGGTGGCGAACATGCAGCAGGTGCGCGCCTGCATGTCGCAGACCGGCGAGGATGGCCACCCGCTGATCAAGGAAGGCCAGGAGGTGATGATCGCGCCGCTGCCGCTGTACCACATCTATGCGTTCACCGCGAACTGCATGTGCATGATGGTTTCCGGCAACCACAACGTGTTGATCACCAACCCGCGTGACATCGCGGGCTTTATCAAGGAGCTGAAAAACTGGCGCTTCACCGGCTTGCTCGGGCTCAACACGTTGTTTGTGGCGTTGATGGACCATCCCGGCTTCAAGAGCCTGGACTTCTCCAGCCTTAAACTCACCAACTCCGGTGGCACGGCGCTGATCAAGGCCACCGCCGAACGTTGGGAGCAACTCACCGGTTGTGCGATCGGCGAAGGGTATGGCCTGACGGAAACGTCGCCGGTGGCCAGCACCAACCCGTATGGCAATCAGTCACGCCTGGGTACCGTAGGCATCCCGGTGCCGGGGACGGCGATGAAGGTGATCGATGATGAAGGCGCCGAGCAGCCCCTGGGCGAACGCGGCGAGCTGTGCATCAAGGGCCCGCAGGTGATGAAGGGCTACTGGCAGCAGCCGGCCGCCACCGCCGAGGCGCTGGACGCCGAGGGGTGGCTCAAGACCGGCGATATTGCCGTGATCGACGAAGATGGATTTGTACGCATCGTGGATCGCAAGAAGGATTTGATCATCGTCTCGGGTTTCAACGTTTACCCCAACGAGATCGAAGACGTAGTGATGGCTCACCCGGCGGTGGCCAACTGCGCGGTGATCGGCGTACCGGACGAGCGCACGGGGGAGGCGGTGAAGCTGTTTGTGGTGGCGCGTGCCGAAGGCGTGAGCCTTGAGGAGTTGAAGAACTACTGCAAGACCAACTTCACGGGGTACAAGGTGCCCAAGCACATCGTGTTGCGTGAGTCGTTGCCGATGACGCCGGTGGGCAAGATCCTGCGGCGTGAGTTGCGCGACATCGCCTGATGTGAAATGCAGTCGACAATGGGGGAGGGGGCTTGCCCCGATGGCAGTGAATCAGTCACCAGATGTGTTGGCTGATCCACTGCTATCGGGGGCAAGCCCCCTCCCACATTTGTCTGTGTTTATCCCGTTAAGCCCTGTTCTAGAGCCATTTTCAAGCGTATAGAATTTTTGCTCTAAAAATGACTATTAGTTATTCATGAGTCATGTTTATGACTGTAGGGCCCTCTTTTGGCTCTAGTCGGCCCTTGGCAAAGCTGCTACTCTCGGCGCGCTTTGTGACCTCTCGGCCTGCTTAAACGCGCCAGACTCACCTAAAAAACATACACCAATAATAATCGCATCAAATGCGATGATGAATTCGCGTCGCTGAGGAGTGGGCTTCCATGAACGTAGACTTTTGGAAGGATAAGTACCCCGCCGGGATTGCTGCAGACATCAATCCAGACGAGTATCCAAATATTCAGGCGGTACTGAAACAGTCCTGCCAGCGCTTCGCCAACAAACCGGCTTTCAGCAACCTGGGCAAGACAATCACCTATGGTGAGTTGTACGAATTGTCCGGCGCTTTCGCCGCGTACCTGCAACAGCATACCGATTTGAAGCCTGGCGATCGAATCGCCGTGCAACTGCCCAACGTCCTGCAATACCCGGTCGCCGTGTTCGGTGCCATCCGTGCCGGCCTGATCGTGGTCAACACCAACCCGCTGTACACCGCGCGGGAAATGGAACACCAATTCAACGACTCCGGGGCCAAGGCCCTGGTCTGTCTGGCCAACATGGCGCACCTGGCTGAAAAAGTCGTGCCCAAGACTGCCGTCAAACATGTGATCGTCACCGAAGTCGCCGACCTGCTGCCGCCGCTCAAGCGCCTGCTGATCAACAGCGTCATCAAGTACGTGAAGAAAATGGTCCCGGCCTATCACTTGCCCAAGGCGATCAAGTTCAACGACGTGCTGGCCAAGGGGCACGGCCAACCGGTCAATGATGTCAGCCCGGCCAGCGGCGACGTGGCGGTGCTGCAATACACCGGCGGCACCACCGGCGTGGCCAAGGGCGCGATGCTGACCCACCGCAACCTGGTGGCGAACATGCTGCAGTGCAAGGCGCTGATGGGCTCCAACCTCAATGAAGGCTGCGAGATCCTGATTACTCCGCTGCCGCTGTACCACATTTATGCGTTCACCTTTCATTGCATGGCGATGATGTTGATCGGCAACCACAACATCCTGATCAGCAACCCGCGCGACCTGCCGGCGATGGTCAAGGAGCTGTCGAAGTGGAAGTTCAGCGGCTTTGTCGGCCTGAACACGCTGTTCGTGGCGCTGTGCAACAACGAAGGCTTCCGCAAGCTGGACTTCTCTGCGCTGAAAGTCACCCTGTCCGGCGGCATGGCCCTGCAACTGGCCGCAGCTGAGCGCTGGAAGGCCGTGACCGGCTGCGACATCTGCGAAGGCTACGGCATGACCGAGACCAGCCCCGTGGCGACGGTCAACCCGATCCAGAAGATCCAGATCGGCACCATCGGCATTCCGGTGCCGTCGACCTTGTGCAAAGTCATCACCGATGACGGCGTCGAGCTGGGCCTGGGCGAGGTCGGCGAGTTGTGCGTCAAAGGCCCGCAAGTCATGAAGGGCTACTGGCAGCGCGAAGACGCCACCGCCGAGATCCTCGACAGCGAAGGTTGGTTGAAGACCGGTGACATCGCGATCATCCAGCCGGACGGCTACATGCGGATTGTCGACCGTAAAAAAGACATGATTCTGGTCTCCGGTTTCAACGTCTACCCCAACGAACTCGAAGACGTGCTGGCGACCCTGCCGGGCGTGCTGCAGTGCGCGGCCATTGGTGTGCCGGACGAGAAGTCCGGGGAACACATCAAGATCTTCATCGTGGTCAAGCCGGGCGCCACCCTGACCAAGGACCAGGTGATGGAGCATATGCGTGCCAACGTCACCGGCTACAAGGTGCCCAAGGCCGTGGAATTCCGCGATGCCTTGCCGACCACCAACGTGGGCAAGATCCTGCGTCGCGAATTGCGTGATGAAGAACTGAAGAAACTGGGCCTGAAAAAGTAAACCAGGCCCAAATGTGAGAGGGGGCTTGCTCCCGATGGCAGAGTGTCAGCCACTGCATCGAGTGACTGAACCACCGCTATCGGGAGCAAGCCCCCTCGCACATTCTGACGGCGTTCCTACAGGGTGAATGGCGCGAAGCTGACGCCAGCACCGGCTGGGCGTACATCCTTGAGGAACGAGTCCTTGTCCGCGCTCAGCTCCAGGGTAATCTCTGGCTTGCGCTTGCCCGCATTGCGCACCACCAAGCCTTCGAGCTTTTCACGCAGGAACACCGTCGGCACCTTCAGGTGCAGCAACTGGTCAGTCTCGGCGTTGTGCAGCAACAAGTGAATCCACTCGTACTGGCCCACCGCGATCCGCGCCACCGGCAGGTCGAACCACCAGATGTTGCGTTTGCGGTCCAGGTCGGTGAAGTGGCAGTTGTTGACGCCGAGTACGGCACCGCCCAGTTCCTGGTTTCTGCGGGCGATGGCCTGTGCTTTATTGAGTTTCATAACCTTCCTACGGGATCTGTTATTCAGCGTTGTAGCCTGAATGTGCCGGGCATTCTCGTGGGTTGGCCGCAAAACATAAAGCCAAACCTGCTGCCGGCGATGAAATGCCCGCGTAAAAATAATTGAAACTCTGCCGAACAGCCTTGGGTCAATCTCTAGGTAATGACCAAAACCCCTCGATTGTTCCAGGAGAAATACCATGAGCAGCACATCGGATAAGGTAAAAGGCGTCGCCAACGAAGCAGTCGGCAACATCAAGCAAGGTGTCGGCAAAGTGACCGGCAACGACAAGCTGCGCGCTGAAGGGGTGGTCCAGGAAAAGAAAGGCGAAGTGCAGAAAGCCGTGGGTGATATCAAGGATGCGGTGAAGAAAGCGATCAAGTGACCCTGATTCGCCGGTTGGATTCACCCAGCCCGACGGCCATCCACGGATGGCCGTTTTTGTGTCACCTGAAGCGGTTAATCTTTCGAAATTGTTTCAATGTCGCCAAATAGGCTACCTTGATGTAGAAAACGGCCCCTGAGTCGCCCACGAACCTGACTTTTTGCGGCGAAAGGAGACGCTATGATTTTCCCGGTACTCGATGGTCTCAAGCTGCACCAAGTGCTGGTACGCACGGTCAAGGAATTCGTCAACGACGAGATGTCCACCTACGCCTCGGCACTGGCCTACCAGATGCTGTTCTCGTTGTTTCCGTTCCTGCTGTTTCTCATTGCATTGATCGGTTTCCTGCATTTGCCGGACTTCTTCACCTGGCTGCGCCTGCAGTCGGAACTGGTGTTGCCGCCCCAGGCCCTCGAGCAGGTCAACCCGGTGATCGACCAGTTGCAGCAGTCCAAGGGCGGCCTGCTTTCGGTGGGTATCGTGATTGCCCTGTGGACCGCGTCGGCCGGCGTGCGCCTGATGATGAGCGCGATGAACGCCGCCTACGACGTGATCGAAGGCCGGCCGATCTGGAAGCGTTTCCCGCTGTCGGTTTTCTACACCGTCGGCATCGCTGGCATGTTGCTCGCCGCCGCCGCGCTGATGGTGCTCGGCCCGCAGGTCATGGAATGGCTGGCAGGGCAGATCGGCATGCAGGAATTCGTGGTCACGCTGTGGACCATCTTGCGCTGGCCGCTGATTGTGATCCTGCTGATGTTCGCCGTGGCCCTCATGTATTACGTGATGCCTGACGTGCAGCAGAAATTCCGCTTCATCACCCCAGGCTCGGTGCTGGCGGTGGTGGTGTGGATCGTCGCGTCCCTGGGCTTTGGCTACTACGTCAAAACCTTCGCCGACTACAACGCCATGTATGGCAGCATCGGCGCGATCATTGTTCTGCTCCTGTACTTCTATATTTCCGCCGCCGTGTTGTTGCTGGGGGCGGAGATGAATGCCGTGATCGAGCACATGTCGGCCGAAGGCAAGGACCCGGGAGAAAAGACATTCGATGAAAACACCCATGCCGGTGAAAAAAAGCACGTCTCCGGTCTTGGCCGAGACCATTCCAAGCCCACTCCCGATGAAGTCTGATTGATGATCCGTGAAATCCTGAAAATGGGCGATGAGCGCCTGCTGCGTATCGCTCCGCCGGTCCCGCCGGAAATGTTCGACAGCCCCGAACTGTGGCAACTGATCGATGACATGTTCCAGACCATGGAGCACGTCGGCGGTGTCGGCCTGGCCGCGCCGCAGATCGGTGTTGACCTGCAATTGGTGATCTTTGGTTTCGAGAGCAGCGAACGCTACCCGGAGGCGCCGGCCGTACCGCAGACGATTTTGATCAACCCACTGATCACGCCGCTCAGTCCGATCATGGAAGAGGGCTTCGAAGGCTGCCTGTCCGTACCCGGCCTGCGCGGCGCGGTGGACCGTTACCAGCAGATCCGCTACGAAGGTTTCGACCCCAAGGGCGAACCGATCATCCGCATTGCCGATGGCTTCCATGCGCGGGTGGTGCAGCACGAGTGCGATCACCTGATCGGCCGCTTGTACCCGTCGCGGATTAGCGATTTCAGCAAGTTCGGGTTCATCGAGGTGATGTTCCCCGACATGGACCCGACGGCCGACGAGTAGCCTCCTGACACAACGCAACGCCAACCTCAGCTCCCACGGGAGGTTACAAGGCGCGTTCCATGCCCATCGCGATCATCGGCTTGTTGCGCTTGTAGCGCACCAACCGTTCGCTGAGGGACTGCGGCAGCACGGTATCCTGGGTGAAACCCATGCGTTGATACCAGCCTTCCAGGTCCGGATGACACATCAGCCAGACCGTACCCTCCCCATCGGCCACCGCTTGACGAATCAAGCGCGCCGCCAGCCCCTGACCGCGATAGGCCGGGTCGACAAACACCCCGGTCAGCCATTGCCCGCCCACCACCGGCGTCAGGCATAAGCCGGCGACGATCTCGCGGTCCCGCGCCACCCACAGACGTCCGCCCTTGAGTGCCTTCATCGGCGAATCGTGGTGACGATAAAACTTGTTCAGCAGCGGCCACAGGGGCTCTGCCAGCGGTTCGATGTGCAATTCGGGCATGGTGTTCAGGCAGGCGTTATCCAGGGCCGGGGATTATAAGCGCCTAATGTGCGGCAATAGGTGGTATACCCATTGTTACATCCCCTGTAAGTGGAGCATGCATCATGGCCAAAGGTATGGATTCAAAGAAAGCCGCGAAGAAGAAACCGGCAAAGACCGCCGATGAAAAACGCGCTGACAAGAAAGCCAAGAAATCCGAGACAGGGCTGTTCGGTCACTGAGTTGAACGTGTAGAAGCCTACGATCTGCAAGATGTTCCCGCCTTACCGCACAGAGCAGGACACACCTGCTCTGAGCTGTCGATGCCCAACTAGCGTGATGGCACCCAGTGCCGGGAAATCAACGTCCTGGCACACGGCGTTACTGCGCGACCGAATGGCCCCATTGGCCGGGTCGCTTAGATCGCGGCCAAGGTCTCTTTCACCGATTGCGCTTGTGGCTCTGCCGTCTTCACGGCTACCTGCTGCTCTTGCTGTTGCTTCAGACGATCAGCCACTTGCTTGGCGATTGCATCCTGTTTTTCCTGCGGCATTGTCTGCACCTCCGCCTCGGTCAACCCCTGCTCCTTGAGCAACTGTTCGCGAATGCGTTCGGCCGGGGTTTTACTCATGTAATCGGTGAAGTCTGCGCGCGCGGCACTTGTGGTAGAACCGGCTGCGGGCACATCCGTGGCCGCCGGGGTGGCGGCCGTTGAGGCCTGCAACTGCACGCGGGTCTTGGCGAAGGCTTCGTCGATGCGGTCGGCGGCCTTGTCCAGTTGGGTCTGCGCGGCGGGTACGCTCACACTTTGCTGCGCCGTTTGCAGGGCACCGCTGTACAGCGTGCTGGCGGCAGCGTTGGCGGGGTCCATGTCGGGGCGCTTGAGCTTTTCGACGGTCGACAAGGCTTGAGTGTTGTTGTTAATCAGCATGATCGGTCACCTATGCAAATGTTCGATGCGTCAGCTGGAGCAAATAGCGTGCCGGGTGCTAATCCCAAGGTTTTATGGGCGCTGGCGCGGTCATCGCGGCAAACATTGTCCCGTCGACGGCCAAGCGTTGCCGTCAATGGGCGATGTTTTCCAACGCCTGGTGGCATATGGCACCCCTGGACATTCGCTGATTAATCGCACAAGGGCTCAGTCGATGATGGGGTTAAGCGCCTGTAAGATTCAACTCACCCTGGGTGACCTTCAGTGGTTCTTCGCCCTTGGGCACCTTATGAGAGGTGAAAGAGAATGTCGCAGTGAGGTGCCGAAGTTCCAGATCGATCTTCGTGAGGTGGAATTTCCCGCTGCTGGGCTGGTAAGTCCATGGGTTCGGTCCAAGCGCATGGTAGTAATAGACCTGAACCTTGCCTTTTTCTTGGGCAACATCATATGAGCCAGGCTGGATATCTTTAGCCAATTGAAAGCTCATCAGCCGCTGGCCTTGATTGCTCTTGGCGTCTATAAAATTAGCTTCAGGAAACTCGTGAAATTGGATGTCTTCGGATGTGAAGTTTCCAATGGGATCGTTGATGTTCGCTGTTACCAAGCCATCTGCAGGCTGCGATTTCAGGGCCCGTGACCGATCGTTATCCATGAGCGGATGCCTCCGAGAGGTTATAGGAATTGGGAGCGCCCAATCACTTCGCTGTCAGTCAAACGTCGGTAACGGGTAGCGTCTACTGTCAATGTTGACAGGTAGGCCGCAGTATCCGATGGGTGGTACGAAGCGAGCGTTTTGCTGTCGCAGGCCCCGGTGCGGCGCAGTACGTTGAGTTCTTTTACGTTGTTGTCCTTGGGCTTAGTCATGGCCGTCGAGGGCGAAGGTCTTAAAGCCGGCATGCTGGCCAAGGCGCTGGTAATACGCGGCAACTGCCGGGTAGGACGGGCGCTCCATCGGCGTCATCTGCCAGCGGTGAACCGAGAGGCCGATGAGGATGTCAGCCAGGGTGAATTCGTCGCCGACCACGTAGGCACCGGTCTTTGCCAATTGTTGTTCCAGCAGGCCCATCTTGTCGTGCCAGGCTTGCACGCCCGCCTTGATGCGCTGCGGGTCCTGATGGTCGGGGCTGTTGCGCACCAGGGCCTGGAAGGCATAACCCCAGGACGGGTTGAGTTCGGTGGCTTGCCAGTCCATCCACTGCTCGACCCGGGCGCGGGGGGCGGGCTCGAGAGGCAGCAGGTCGTGGCGTTGGTAGAGGTTCACCAGGTAGCGACAGATGGTGTTGGACTCCCACAGCACACCGTGGTCGTCGATCAGCACCGGCACTTGGGCGTTGGGGTTCAGGGCAAGGAATTCGGCGGATTGGGTCGGCTTGAAGCCGATGCCCCAGTCTTCGCGCACATAGTCGATGCCCAGTTCCTGGCAGGTCCAGAGCACTTTGCGCACGTTGATGGATGAAGCGCGACCCAAGATTTTCAGTGAGTGTCCCATGGTGCTTCCCTGACAGTGGAGAACGCTCAATCTAGCAGGGGGCGGACATTACGGCGATGCCTTCAAGCGGGCACGGTTAAAAATGTGTGTGGGGCCATGGCTTTGCCCACTGGCAATACGCTCAGCTCCCTCAACTGACGAATTGCCAAGGCCACATCGCAATGTCAGCCGCGTCCTACGTGCTCTCCCGCACCTGCAACTCAAACCCCATGTCCACCACCGGCTTGGCGATCTTGTTCCCCGCCATGACCGTCAGCAGATGCTCCGCCGCGCGCCGACCGATGGCCTCGCGCGGCGTGCTGATGCTGCTCAGGCGCGGCACCATGAAGGAGGAGGCGGGCAGGTCGTTGAAACCCAGCACGGCCACGCGCCCCGGGACGTTGATGCCGTGACGCAGGGCTTCGAGCAGCGCACCCTGGGCCAGGTCGTCGTTGCCGAAGAAGATCGCATCCACATCCGGATGGGCCGCCAGCAACTGCAAGAACAACTCGCCGCCCAGGCCCACGGAGGAGGGGCGTGGCGTCAACAGTTCCAGCGCCGGGTCGTACAGCCCGGCCTGTTGCAGCGCACGGCGGAAGCCTTCGCCGCGCAGCAAGGTGCGTTGGTCCAGTTGCGCGCCGATATACGCCAGGCGCTTGCGCCCACGGGACAGCAAATGCGCCGCCGCCGTCTCACCCGCCGCCAACTGCGAAAAGCCCACGCAGTTCACGCCAGCGTTGGGGTCCAGATCCATCATGTACACGCACGGCACATTGCTGGCCTCGACCATCCGTCGCGCGCTTTCGGTCCGATCGAACCCGGTCAGCAGCAAACCCCGCGGCTGGTAGGCCATGTAGTTGCGCAGCAAAGTCTCTTCTTCGTCGCGGGAATAGTGGGAGTTGCCGATCAGCACTTCAAAGCCCTTGGGCCGCAGCACCTGGTGGATCGCTTCGAGGGTTTCGATAAACAGCAGGTTGGACAGCGAGGGCACCAGCACCACCACCGAATGGCTCTGGGCCGAGGCCAGGGCGCGGGCGGCGGGGTTGACCACGTAGTTCAACTCGGCGGCGGCCCGTTGCACTTTTTCCACCAGTTCGGTGGCCACGGTGCTGATGCCACGCAAGGCGCGGGAAGCGGTAATCGGGCTGACGCCGGCCAGGCGGGCGACTTCATTGAGGGTCGGGCGACCCGTGGTGCG
Source organism: Pseudomonas sp. GV105 (assembly GCF_003058185.1). Classification (NCBI taxonomy): domain Bacteria; kingdom Pseudomonadati; phylum Pseudomonadota; class Gammaproteobacteria; order Pseudomonadales; family Pseudomonadaceae; genus Pseudomonas; species Pseudomonas sp. GV105. The sequence goes on along the minus strand of NZ_QBUF01000003.1, from coordinate 35,633 downwards.
CGTATTTTTATCGTTCTTGGAGGTCATCAGGCGGCTTGCCAAACAAAAATCGAGGCACTAAGGTAGCGCTGTCTCCAAACGGCTGCAAATGCTTGAATGCTGGGTTGCCTGATCCAGTTCAAATGCTTGGAGCGGATGCACGCGTCACTCCATAAAAAAAGACAAGACGGCGCGGGAAAAGCCTGTTTTTGCACTAGCCTTACAGCGTGCAAAGGTAGCGCTATCTGCGTCCTGAGGTGTTTCATGAGTCAACCTGTTACCGCCCTGGTCATCATGGGTGTCGCCGGCTGCGGCAAGACCAGCGTCAGCGAGGCCGTGTGCCGCCTGAACGGTGCCACCGCCATTGAAGGCGACAGCTTTCACCCCGCCGCGAACATCGAAAAAATGAGCGCCGGCCACCCCCTCGACGACAACGACCGCGCCGGCTGGCTCGACATCCTGTGCGATGAGTTACGCCGTTCGCTCAAGGCCGGCGAACACCCGGTCCTCACCTGTTCCGCATTGAAAAAGAAATACCGCGACCACCTGCGCGAAGCCGCGCCGGGCCTGGGCTTTGTGTTTCTGGAACTGAACCGCGAAGTCGCCGCCGACCGCGTGTCCCATCGGCCCGGGCATTTCATGCCGGCAAGCCTGATCGACAGCCAGTTCGCCACCCTTGAGTCGCCCATCGGCGAGCCGCTGACCCTGGCCCTCAACGCCAGCGAAGACAGCGTCGAGGCGTTGGCCGAGCAAACCCATGCGTGGTGGTGCAAACACGGTTTTGAACCCGCTCATTAATTTTTGTGTCGGAAAAGATAGCGCTATCTCCGACAACAAATTCAACACCCGCTTTAATAACAACAACAAACAGGAGAGACCCCCATGTTTGGCATGTCCCACGAGTCCTACCTGCTGCTTGATGCAGTGGTCACTATCATTGGTCTGATCTTCTTGATCACCAAGTTCAAGGTTCACCCGTTTATCGCGTTGATCATCGCCGCCGGCTTCCTTGGCCTGACCTCGGGCATGCCCGTGGACAAGATCATCAAGGCCTTCCAGGACGGCTTCGGCGGGGTGCTCGGCTTTGTCGGCATTATCCTCGCGCTGGGTACGATGCTCGGCAAGATGATGGCCGAATCTGGCGGTGCCGATCAGATCGCCCAGACCCTGATCCGCGCCTTCGGCAAGGAAAAGGTCCAGTGGGCGATGATGTTCGCCGCGTTCCTGGTGGGTATCCCGCTGTTCTTCGAGATCGGTTTTGTGTTGCTGATCCCGCTGGTGTTTATCGTCGCGCGCCGTACTGGCGTGTCGCTGATCAAGATCGGCATCCCGCTGCTCGCCGGCCTGTCGGCGGTCCATGGCCTGGTGCCACCGCACCCGGGCCCGCTGCTGGCCATCGGCGTGTTTGGCGCGGACATCGGCAAGACCATTCTGTACGGCCTGATCGTCGCGCTGCCGACTGCCATCATCGCCGGCCCGATCTTCGGTACGTTTATCGCCAAGTACATCCCGGGCAACCCGTCCCAGGAACTGATCGACCAACTGGCCCGCGAGTCGGAGCACAAGACGCTGCCGAGCTTCAGCATCACCCTGATCACCGTGCTGCTGCCGGTGTTCCTGATGCTGCTGAAAACCTTCGCCGACATCGCCTTGGTCGACGGTCATGTGGTGCGCAACTGGATGGACATGATCGGTCACCCGATCAGTGCCTTGCTGCTGGCGTTGCTGCTGTCGCTGTACACCTTCGGTCATCGCCAGGGCATCCACTCCAAGCAGATCCTCAAGCTGCTCGACGCCAGCCTGGCGCCGACCGCCGCGATCATCCTGATCATCGGTGCCGGTGGTGGTTTCAAACAGATGCTGGTGACCAGCGGCGTGGGCGACGTGATCGGCCATATGGCGGTGAACGCGCAGATCAACCCGATCCTGCTGGCGTGGCTGGTGGCGGCGGTGATTCGGGTGGCGACCGGTTCGGCGACAGTCGCGACCATCACTGGCGCAGGCATCGTGGTGCCGGTGGTCGGCATGATTCCGGGGGTTAACCGCGAGCTACTGGTGTTGGCGACGGGGGCGGGTTCGTTGATCCTGTCTCACGTCAACGATGCGGGGTTCTGGCTGGTGAAGCAGTACTTCAACATGACCGTGGCCGAGACGTTCAAGACCTGGACGGCGATGGAGACCATCTTGTCGGTGGTGGCACTGATTTTCATCATGTTGCTGTCGTTGGTGGTGTGACAGCGACCGCGAATACCGCTTGTCGTAACTGGTACTTTTCACAGGTCCGGGTTTTTTCTGAATATGAGGGAATGAAACCCCAAATGTAATTCAGAAAAGGAAATGGCCATGACCAAGGAAAATGAACCCACGCAGGCACTGCCGCCTCAAATCCAGGCGCCGGCAGCCAATACGACTGTCCCTAGCCCTGTCACCATCTCCGGGTTAGTACCCCTGGAAGGTGCCACGGTAACAGTGGAGGACTCGACTGGTAAGTTGGGAGTTGCCGTTGCTATCGGACATAATTGGTCGCTCACCGTCGTTATGACTCCGGGCGCCCACCACATCTCGGCTTATGTTTCTTTTCCGGTGGTTTCAGGTAGTACCGAGCGAAAATTTGTCGTGAAGTAGTCTTTCAAGATAATGGGGCATGAATGCCCCATTACAGTTCGCAGTCAGACTCCAGTCCTGGGCACCAAGCCATCCGCCCTGAACATCCCGCGAATCCCGCGTACCGCCTGGCGAATCCGGTCCTGGTTCTCGATCAGCGCAAAGCGCACATGGTCGTCGCCATATTCACCAAAGCCAATCCCCGGCGACACGCACACCTTGGCTTCCAGCAGCAGCTTCTTGGCAAATTCCAGCGAGCCCATGGCGGCATACGCTTCGGGGATCTTGGCCCAGACGTACATCGACGCCTTGGGATTCTCCACCATCCAGCCCAACTCATGCAGGCCTTTGACCAGTACATTGCGGCGCTGGCGGTACTGCTCGGCGATGTCTTTCACGCACTGTTGGTCGCCTTCCAGCGCGGCAATCGCCGCCACTTGCAGCGGGGTGAAGGTGCCGTAGTCGTGGTAGCTCTTGATCCGCGCCAGGGCGTTGACCAGTTCTGCGTTGCCCACCATGAAACCAATGCGCCAGCCGGCCATGTTGTAGCTCTTGGACAGGGTGAAAAACTCCACCGCAATGTCCTTGGCGCCCGGCACCTGCATGATCGACGGGGCTTTCCAGCCGTCGTAGACGATGTCGGCGTAGGCCAGGTCATGCACCACCAGCACGTCGTACTGCTTGGCCAGGGCGATCACCCGCTCGAAGAAATCCAGCTCCACGCACTGCGCGGTCGGGTTGGACGGGAACCCCAGGATCATCATCTTCGGCTTGGGAATCGAACCGCGAATCGCCCGTTCCAGCTCGGCGAAAAAGTCCACGCCCGGAATCAACGGCACCGAACGCACCTGGGCGCCGGCAATCACGGCACCGTAGATATGAATCGGGTAGCTCGGGTTGGGCACCAGTACGGTGTCGCCCTGGTCCAGGGTGGCCAGCATCAAGTGCGCCAGGCCTTCCTTGGAACCGATGGTGACGATGGCTTCCGACTCGGGGTCGATATCCACTTCATAACGGTCCTTGTACCAGCGCGAAATCGCCCGGCGCAGGCGCGGAATGCCTTTGGAGGTGGAGTAACCGTGGGTGTCTTCACGCTGGGCGACGGTGACCATTTTTTCCACGATATGTGGTGGGGTCGGGCCGTCAGGGTTGCCCATGCTCAAGTCGATGATGTCTTCGCCGCGCCGACGCGCAGCCATCTTCAGCTCGGCAGTGATATTGAAAACATAGGGGGGGAGTCGATCTATGCGCGCAAAGCGGCGCGGCAAACCTTGGTCGGCCATTGTTGCCTCGAGAGTACGTAAGCGCCCGGAACCGTCCGAGCGACGTCGGCCACTGCGGTGGCCTGCGGGGCAGACAATACGGTTGATGATGGCCAGTTGTCCAGATGCGTAGGAAAAATTTCTACATGCAGTGCAATCCGGATATACCCCTATACTCAATACGGGTTTGTTCTCTCATAAGAAGGAGACTGTTCAGATGGATCAGCAGACGCAACAACCGTTAGAGCCGCGCATGGAAGAGGGCAAGGCCCTGGTGATCGCCGGGGTGCAAGGGCATTATTCGAAGGCCACCATCGGGGATATTCCCAAGTTGTGGGGCGTGTTTGACGAGAGCGTCAAGTACATCAAAAAGCGTTTGGGCGGCTTTACCTACGGGGTTTGTCATAACCCCAGACACGATGAGTTCGACTACATCGCAGGGGTTGAAGTCCCCGCCAAGGGCGATGTGCCGAGCAATTTCGAGTTCATCGAAATCCCGCCGCATCACTATGCCGTGTTCGCGCACTACGGCGAGGTGCACGCGTTGCCGCAGACCTACGAGCGGATCATGTTCGAATGGTTGCCGCATTCCGGGTACAAGGTTGCCGGCGTGGATTTCGAGCGGTACAGCGCGGATTTTGATGTGAGAAAGGGCCTCGGCACCGTGGAGGTCTGGCTGCCTGTGGAAGCAAAGGCCTGAAGCGCCGGCCGAAGATGATGGCGACTCTTCGGCCGTTTTTCCTGCGCGGGAATGCTCATGATCCAGCGTCCCCTCAAGCGTTGGTCGCTGTCATCTCAACGTGACATCTACTGCGGCTCCAAGCCCCGACTCAAACGGCGCTCATACCCGACCCGCCCTTTGTACGCCTCCCCGCGATCCACCCAGCCCAGCCCCAGGTACAAGCCCATCGCCGCGACATTGTGCGTGTCCACCGACAACTCCAGCGCCTTGATCTGCGGCCACGCCTGAAGCGCCGCCGCGGGTAGCGCCTGCAGGCAGGCTTTGCCAAATCCCCGGCCCTGTTGGCTGCGATCCACCTGTAACGCGTGCAGCGTGGCGCTGTGGGCATCGGCCCAATGGGGCAGGCATGGCGGGCATTTGAGCAGGAGGAAGGCCACGGGCACATCGTCGGCCAGCAGCGCAAAGCCTTTGATGCCGGGGCTGGGGTTGACCAGCAGGGTGTTGAGTGCGCAATACATGTCGCCGCAAAACGGCAACTGCTCAGGGTGAACTTCGATCGCGCCGACTTGCTGTGTTTGCACAGCGTTCAGCGCCTCGTAGGCGACAAGGCGGGTTTGCATCGGGGCGTCCGAACGGCTGCAAAGAAGGGCGCAGTCTATCGGGTTTGCACGCTGCGAGATTTTTTTTCAGCGCGCTGTCGATCGGGCGGCGGGCCATTCGACTAAGGGTGTCTCTGAAGATTTTCACCCCCCAGGAGTATCGCCATGAACACTGCAATCCACACCCTGATCAAACAATGGAAACAAGCCGTCGTCGCCAAGGACATCGATAAGATTGTCAGCTTTTACGCCGACGATATCATCGCGTTCGACGCGGTTAGCGCCCTGCAGTTCAAGGGCAAGGCGGCCTACCGCGCGCACTGGCAGGCGTGCATGGAAGTCTGCCCCGGCCCCGGTGTGTTCGACTTCCATGAGTTGCATATCGTCGCCGCCGACAACAGCGCCTTTGCCCATTGGCTGGCTCACTGCGGTGGCACCGGCCCGGACGGCGTGCTCAAGACCTGCTGGATGCGCGTCACCGTCGGTTACCAGCGTGTCGACGGCCAATGGAAGGTGGTGCATGAGCATTGGTCGGCCCCCTTCGACATGGCCACCGGCGTCGCGCTGTTCGACCTGAAACCTTGAGCCCCGCGAACTATAGTCAGTAGTCCGAAAACGGAGAACGCCATGAAATACCTGTGCCTGATCTACAGCAACGAACAGGTGCTGCACACCGCGCCGGACAGCCCGGCCGACCCGGAGTGCTTCGCCTACGCGCAGTCCGTCCAAAAGAGCGGGCGCATGCTCGCCGCCGAGCCGCTGGAGTCGGTGAGCACCGCCACCACTGTGCGTATGCGCAATGGCAAGCTGTCGATCACCGACGGGCCGTTTGCCGAAACCAAGGAGCAGCTCGCGGGGTTTTACCTGATCGAAGCCCGGGACTTGAACGAAGCGCTCCAGGTCGCCGGCGGCATTCCGGCGGCCCGGGTCGGCAGTGTGGAAGTACGCCCCGTGCGCCAATTGAATCTCTGAACACAAAACACTCATAAACAGGAGGTTTACCCATGAACACTCAACCTGCCGAATGTGAAAGGTCCATCAAACCTGGGGGCGACGCGCCCAATCGCCCGGTGACCCAGGATCTGCCCGATTGACCCCTCCGATCGAGACGATTTACCGCCGCGAATCACGGCGCGTGCTGGCGACGCTGATTCGCTTGCTCGGCGATTTCGACCTGGCCGAGGAAGCGCTGCACGAGGCGTTCCTGGTCGCCATGCAGCGCTGGGAGCACGACGGCGTGCCGAGCAATCCACGGGCGTGGCTGGTCTCGACCGGGCGCTTCAAGGCCATCGATCGCCTGCGCCGCCAGGCCCGTTTCACCCCGTTATTGCAGGCGCAGGCCGATGCGCTGGCAGCGGCCGATTGGGACGACGAAGACGTGGAAGACGACCGCCTGCGCCTGATCTTCACATGCTGCCACCCGGCGCTGGCGGCTGACGCCCAAGTGCCGTTGACCTTGCGTGAAATCTGCGACCTGACCACCGAAGAAATCGCCCGCGCCTTTCTGGTCCCGCCGGCCACCATCGCCCAGCGGATCGTGCGGGCCAAGGGCAAGATCCGCGAGGCGAAGATTCCCTATCAGGTGCCGTCGCTGGCCGAATTGCCCGAGCGCCTCGACAGCGTGCTGCGTGTGATTTACCTGGTGTTCAACGAAGGCTACTCGGCGTCGATGGGCGCGGATCTCACGCGCGACGACCTGACCCGTGAAGCCATCCGCCTCGGCCGTTTGTTGCTGGAGTTGCTGCCGGAGCCGGAAGTCATGGGCTTGCTGGCATTGATGCTGCTGCACGAGTCGCGCCGCCCGGCGCGGACCTCGGCCGGCGGCGAATTGGTGCTCTTGGACGAACAGGACCGAGCATTGTGGGATGCGTCCCTGATTGCCGAAGGCTGTGCGCTGGTGGAGCAAGCGCTGACGACCCGGCGCTTTGGGCCCTATGGCTTACAGGCGGCGATTGCGGCGGTACATGCCGAAGCGCCGAGTGCCGAGCACACCGACTGGCCGCAGATTGTCGGGCTATACGATGTGTTGCTCCGCACCGTGCCGTCGCCCGTGATCGAACTGAACCGCGCAGTGGCGCTGGCCATGCGCGATGGGCCGTTGGCCGGGTTGCAACAGGTGGAGGCGATTCTGGCGCGGGGCGAATTGCTGGACTATCACCTGGCGCATTCGGCGCGTGGCGAATTCTGCCGACAATTGGGGCGGCTGGACGAGGCGCGGCTGGCGTATGAAAAAGCCCTGTCTCTGACCCGGCAAACCCCGGAAAAGCACTTCCTCGCACGCCGCCTGGCCAGCCTGACCCCGATCTAGCGTCCAACGCATTTCCACTGTGGGACCACCAAGCGCTGCCTGCTCTGGACGAACTCAATCGAGCATCTGCCCCAACAACCAACTCCCCGCAGGCCCCGGCGGATATTGCCGCGACCACAGCGCATCCACCGCCACCGAGCGCGGCCAACTGCGCACGCTCAGTTCAATCAGCCCGGCATTGCCAAAGCGTTCCACCAACCAGCGCGGCAGTGCGGCCCAGCCAAAACCGAGCTGGGCCATTTCCATCAGCATCAGAAAACTCGGCGCCGACCAGACGCGGCCCATGGGGCGGGTTTCATTCGGGTTGATGATGCTCGCCAGGCGCAGCTCACGGTGTTGCTGCAACACCTGTTGGTTGACGCTTTCCAGGCTGGCCAAGGGGTGCGTGGGCGCGACGAACAGGGCAATTTCGGTGCGCTCTTCCACCGGCGAACGGCTCAGGTCGGGTGGGTAAACCTCCTGGGCCTCCACCAGGGCAATCTGGGCCCGGCCACTTTGCACCAGGGCTATCAGGTCTTCGCACTCGGCGATCAGCCATTCCAGTTCCAGGTCGGGGTAGCGTTGCTCAAAGGCCTTGAGCGCAAGCTCGAAGCGCTCCGACTGGTAGGTGTCGGACATCGCAATCGTCACTTTCGCCTCCAACCCCTGGGATAGCTGACTTGCCGCCAACGCCAGCCGACTGCTCGCCTCCAGCACCTGCTCGGCGCGTTGCAGCAGCACGTGGCCAGCGGCGGTCAGCGTCGGCTTGCGGCTGCTGCGGTCGAACAGCAGCACATCGAGGTCAATCTCCAGGCTCGCCACCGCCGCGCTGACGGTGGACTGGCTCTTGCCCAGCTTGCGTGCCGCCGCAGAAAACGAGCCTTGGGTCGCGGCCTGAACAAAGGCCTGGAGCACTTCATGGGAGGCCATGACTATCGCCTTTATCGATGGTTATTGGTTATGAAGTATCGATACAAAGCGCAATGATGGCAACACAGTCACTCACGGAGCCGGGGCATGAACCCTACCAAGTCGATTACTGAACGTGTGTGCCAGGCCATCGGTTTCGAGGCCCTGGCGTTGTTGATCTGCACGCCGTTGCTGGCGTGGATCATGGACAAGCCCGCCGTGGAAATGGGCATGGTCACCCTGGCAATCAGCCTGATGGCGCTGACCTGGAACGTGATTTTCAACGGCCTGTTCGACCGCCTCAAGGCACGCCTGCAACTGGCCAACAACGGCTGGACCCGGGTGCTGCACGCCTTGCTGTTTGAAGGCGGGCTGGTCCTGATGTGCGTGCCGTTGATTGCCGCGTGGCTGAACATCAGCCTGCTGCAGGCGTTTATCCTCGATATCGGCGTGTTGCTGTTTTTTCTGCCGTACACCTACGTGTACCACTGGGGCTACGACGTGATGCGCGAAAAGCTCTTACAGAAACATGCCGCCCGAAGCCTCGATCCGCTGGCCGGTGATCCAGTGGCTACCGTCCGCCAGCAGGCTGGCAATGGCCCCGCCGATATCATCCGGTAACCCGGCGCGGCCCAGGGCGGTGTTATTGGCGACCATCGCGTTGAGGTTGGCGTTGTCGCGCACGGCGCCGCCGCCGAAGTCGGTTTCGATGGCGCCCGGCGCGAGGATATTGACGCTGATACCGCGCGCGCCGAGCTCTTTGGCCTGGTAGCGGGTCAGCACTTCCATGGCGCCTTTCATCGCCGCATACGCGGCATAGCCGGGCAGGCTGAAACGGGCGAGGCCGCTGGAGATATTGAGGATGCGGCCACCGTCACGGATCAGCGGCAGCAGTTTCTGGGTCAGAAAAAACGGGCCTTTGAATTGAATCGCGACCAGTTGGTCGAACTGCGCTTCGCTGGTCTCGGCAAAGCTGGCGTGGATGCCGATACCGGCGTTGTTGATCAGAAAGTCGAAATCATCCCGTGCGAAAACACGCTTGAGCACGCCGCCGACGGCTTCGACGAACGCGTCGAAGGTGGCGCTCTGGCTCACATCCAGTTTCAGCATGGCGGCGCGGCCACCCCATTGTTCGATCTGCTCGACCACTGCCTGGGCTTCATCCGCCTGGCTGTGGTAAGTGCCGATGATATCCACGCCTTGTGCGGCCAGGCGCAACGCGGCGCTTCTACCCAGGCCGCGGCTGGCGCCGGTGATCAGTGCGATTTTGCGGGTCATGGTGCAGTCCTCTGAGGTGATCGTGGGAATGAGTGTATTTGTCCGCCTGTAACGTGATAAACAGCGGTAAAGCGAAATCACTGGCCGGAAAAAGCGAACAATCCCATGAACAAACTGGAGTTGCTGCGCACCTTCGTGCGCGTCACCGAACTGTCGAGTTTCACCGGCGCCGGCGAGAGCCTGGGCCTGCCGCGTTCCACGGTGTCCGAGCATGTGCAGGCACTGGAAGAACTGCTCGGCGCGCGCCTGCTGCAGCGCACCACGCGCAAGGTGCAGGCGACCCAGGACGGCCGCGTGCTGTATGAACGCAGCAAGGACTTGCTTGCGCACATGGAGGAACTGGAGGGCTTGTTTCGCCAGGACGAAACACAACTGACCGGACGCATTCGGGTGGACCTGCCGACCATGATGGCGCGGGATTTGATCCTGCCGCGCCTGCCGCATTTCATGGACGCGCACCCGTTGATCGAGCTGGAAATCAGCGCCACCGACCGTCAGGTCGACCTGCTGGCCGAGGGGTTCGATTGCGTGCTGCGCGTCGGTGCGCAGCCGGACCAGTCGGTGGTCGCCCGGTTGTTGTGCAGCATGCCGATGATCAACTGCGTGAGCGCAGGCTACCTGCAACGCTATGGCGTGCCGCGGACGCTGGCCGACCTGGCCGACCACCACTTGGTGCATTACGTGCGCCCGCTGGGTTCGCGCTCGGCGGGGTTCGAATACCTGCAGGGCAACAAGGTACAGCGCTTGCCCATGGCCGGGCGGGTCACGGTCAACAGCACCGATGCCTACAAATCCGCCTGCCTGGGCGGTTTCGGGATTATCCAAGTGCCGGCCCTGGGCATTGGCGATCAGTTGGCCAGTGGCGAACTGGTGGCGGTTTTGCCGGAATACCCGGCGCCGCCGTTGGACGTGTCCCTGCTCTATGCCGGGCAGCGGCATTTACCGCTGCGGGTGCGGGTGTTCATGGACTGGTTGGCGGCGACGCTGCAAGCCCAACTCTAACGCCGCGCCGACAACTGCTGCGGGGCCAGGAAGGCGTCGTGGAAGTAGTCCCGGAACGCCTGCATCGCCGGGGTAAATGCGCGCTCGCGGTGCCAGGCCAGGCCGACGCTCATGGGCGTCACCGGGTCGGTCACGGTCAGGGTTTCGATGCGCTTGCCTTCCAGGGACCAGGGCCGATGCACCAGGTCCGACAGGATCGCCACGCCGCTGCCATTGGCGACCATGCTGCGCACTGCTTCCACCGAACTGGTGCGCAGCCGCACCTTGGGCGTTTGCCCGGCCTGTTCCCAGTAGCGCATGGCGCTGTGTTCGGCTTCGTCGACGGTCAGCAGGATGTAGGGCTCGCGGGCCACGTCCGCCAAGCTGACGGCGCCGCGTTCGCACAACGGGTGATGGCTGGGCAGCCACAGGCGGCGTTCGGAGTTGAAGAGGATTTCCGACACGATATCCGCGTGGGTGAGGTTGGCGGTGAGCACCACGGCCATGTCGAACTGGCCGTCGAGCAGGCCGTGTTCGATGGCCTGGCGCTCCTGCTCGAACACCTCGATGGTCACGTCCGGGTGCCAGTGTTCCATGCGCTGCAGATGGTGCGGCAGGAAGTAACCGAGCACCGTGTAACTGGCGGCGACCCTTAGCACGCCGCTGGCGCGGTAGTCGGGCAATGGGCTGTTCAACGCGTCGTCGACACTGCGCACGATCACATAGGCACGGTTGAGAAAGTGCCGCCCGGCGTCGGTCAGGTTCATGCCCTGGGCCGAACGCACAAACAATTGCACGCCGAGCATCGCCTCCAGTTCCTTGATCGCCGTGGTCACGGCCGATTGGGAGATGTTCAGGTGAATCGCCGCCTGGGAAATCTGGCCGATCTCGGCGGTGGCGACGAAGTAGCGGATTTGGCGCAAGGTCAGCGACATGGCGATATCTGTTTTTCAGAAGATAGGCCATCTGATAATAGATCTTCCCAAGGGGTCAAGCCGCAGCCTACTTTTCAGCATCACCTTTGGCGGAGCGACTTTTCATGCAGGCAGTGGATTTCAATTCAGACATGGGCGAAGGCTTCGGCCCCTGGACGATCGGCGATGGCGTCGATGCCGAGCTGATGGCCTACATCAGCTCGGCCAATATCGCCACCGGCTTCCACGCCGGCGACCCCGGCACCATGCGCCGCACCGTCGCACGCGCCAAGCAACTGGGGGTCGCCATCGGTGCCCATCCGGGCTTTCGCGACCTGGTGGGCTTCGGTCGCCGCCATATCCACGCGCCGGCCCAGGAGCTGGTGGACGACATGCTCTACCAGCTCGGCGCCCTGCGTGAAATCGCCCGCGCCCAGGGTGTGCCCGTGCAACACATCAAGCCCCACGGCGCGCTCTACATGCACCTGGCCCGCGATGAAGACGCCGCGCGGTTGTTGGTGCAAAACCTGCAACTGATTGAGCCGACACTGTTGCTGTACTGCATGCCGAATTCAGTGATCTGGCGCATTGCCAAGGAACTGGGGCAGCCGGTGGTGCGTGAGTTCTACGCCGACCGCGAGTACGACCTGAGCGGCTCCATCGTGTTCACCCGCACGGTGCGCGCCCTCGACCCTGCCACCGTCGCGGCGCGGGTCCTACGGGCTTGTCAGACGGGTCTTGTACGCACCGTAGAAGGCGAAGACCTGTTTATCGAATTCGATTCCATCTGCCTGCACAGCGACACCCCCGGCGCCCTGGAATTGGTCGAAGCCACCCGTGAAGCCCTGGACCAAGCAGGCATTGCGGTCAGAACACCCGAATAAGATCGACCCCATACTTTTTTGCCTGCCTTTCTATAACGATTCCAAGAGGAACAGACATGGCTGAAACGTCCCCCATCCGCTACAGCTTCGGCGCCGACGAACACCTGTTCGCCGAGGTCAGCGACAGCATGTCCCTGGAGGCTTTCTTCAAAGGCATGGCCGTGACCCGCGCCGTGGAACGCCTGGCGTTGGACGGTGTGCTGGATGTGTGCCTGGCCAACGCCTCCTTCCAGATCCGCTTCGACCCGGACCGCATTGCGCCCCATGTGCTGCTCGACGCGGTGCAAAGCGCCGAAGCCCAGGCCGTGGCCGAACGCACCTTGCACACGCGCATCATCGAAATCCCGGTGCTCTACAACGACCCCTGGACCCACGAAACCCTGATGCGCTTTCGCGATCGCCATCAAGACCCCAGCGGCACCGACCTGGAATATGCGGCGCGGATCAACGGCCTGGCCGATGTCGACGCTTTCATCGCGGCCCACAGTGGCGCGCCGTGGTTTGTGTCGATGGTCGGCTTTGTCGCGGGCTTGCCGTTCATGTTCCAGATGGTCGAGCGCGAGCGGCAGTTGCAGGTGCCCAAGTATCTGCGCCCGCGCACCGACACGCCGAAACTGACCCTCGGCCATGGCGGCTGCTTTGGCTGCATCTACTCGGTGCGCGGCGCTGGCGGCTACCAGATGTTCGGCGTCACCCCGGCACCGATCTACGACCCGGCGCAGCAGCTGGCCTACCTCAAGGACCATATGGTGTTCTTCCGGCCGGGCGACATCGTGCAGTTCAAACCGATCGACCGTGAGGCCTACGACCTGGCCGTCGCCGAGGTGGACGCAGGACGTTTCGACCTGCGCATCCGCCCCCTGGAATTTTCCTTGGATGCGTTTCTCGCCGACCCCATCGGTTATCCGAAAACCCTGCAGGAGGCGCTGGCATGATCAAGGTGCTCAAACCCGGCCTGGCGACCTCGGTACAGGACCTGGGCCGCGAAGGTTATTACCACCTGGGTATTCCGCCGTCGGGCGCGCTGGACCAGTATGCGCTGAGCGCGGCCAACCATTTGGTGGGCAACCCGCCGGGCGCGGCCGGCCTGGAATGCACGCTGATCGGTCCCGAGCTGGAGTTTCGCCGGGACGCCTTGGTCGCCCTGAGCGGCGCCTTGATGGCGCCGCGCCTGGACGGTGAAGTGGTCCACCAGGACACCGCGTTCCAGGTCCGCGCCGGGCAGGTGTTGCGCTTCGAATTTCCCCTGGCCGGTGCGCGTACCTATCTGGCGGTCGCCGGCGGCATCGACGTGCCGTTGGTGCTCGGCAGTCGCTCGACCTACACCCTCGGCGCACTCGGTGGCTTTCACGGGCGGCGATTGCAGGCGGGGGATGAGCTGCCCATCGGCGAGCCCAGTGGGCAGGGGCGGGCGGGCAACAGCTTGCCGATGGCCTTGCGCCGGGCAGTCGGTGGCGATGTGACCTTGCGCGTGGTGCCCGGCCTGTATTACGAACGCCTGACGGCGGCGGCGAAAAGCAGCTTTTTTGCCGAGCCGTGGACGGTGGGGTCCGAGGCGGATCGTATCGGCTATCGCTTCAAGGGCGGCAGTGCGTTGAGCTTTCAGCCACGGGAGCAGCCGTTTGGCGCGGGGTCCGATCCGTCGAACATCGTCGACAGTTGCTACCCGATCGGCTCGATCCAGGTGCCGGCCGGGCTGGAGCCGATCGTGCTGCATCGGGACGCGGTGTCGGGCGGCGGCTACGCGATGATCGGCACGGTGATCAGTGCCGACCTGGACTTGATCGGGCAGATGCAGCCGAACCAGCGGGCGGGGTTTGTGGCGGTCAGCCTGGAGCAGGCGTTGGAGGCGCGGCGGGTGTACAAGAAGCGTCTGAAGGCAATGACCGGGCTCTTCAATACCTGAAACACCACCCAGCAAAATGTAGTGGGTCAGCAGCGTTTGGTGAACAGCCAGTAGAGCAGCATCGCCACCCTGGTCACTGCCACGCCGGCCAACAATGTGGGAGGGAGCAAGCCCCTCCCACCTTTGATCCGGCGCTGGGTCAGAAGAGTTTGGTGAATAACCAGTACAGGCTACCCGACAGTAGAATCGCTGCCGGCAAGGTCAGCACCCAGGCCATCAGCAAATTGCGGATGGTCTTCATCTGCAAGCCGCCGCCGTTCGCCACCATGGTCCCCGCCACGCCGGACGACAACACATGGGTGGTCGACACCGGCAAGCCGAACATATCCGCTGCGCCGATGGTCAGCATCGCCACGGTCTCGGCCGAGGCGCCTTGGGCGTAAGTCATGTGCGTCTTGCCGATTTTCTCGCCCACGGTCACCACGATGCGCTTCCAGCCGACCATGGTCCCGAGCCCCAGGGCGATGGCCACGGCGATCTTCACCCACAGCGGAATGAAGCGCGTGGAGTTGTCGATCTGTTGCTTGAACAGTTGCAGCTTGCCTTGGGTGTCGGCGTCGAAGTTGCCGATCTTGGCCTTGTCCATCAACCGAATGGTTTCGCTGGTCAGGTACATGTCGTTACGCACGTTGCCTACGGCTTCGGCGGGGACTTTAGCCAAAGAGCCGTAGCCTTTGACTTCATCGCCGATCTGGCCGGCGAGGGCGGCGAGGGCCGGGATCAGTTCGGGTGTGGCGTCCTTGGTCCGCACGTAGGTCGAGAGGATGGGGCGCGGGTCGCCCGGCAGCGCTTGCGGCGCGCTTTTCATCAGCGCGACCTGGGTCACTTCGGCCACCGCGGCAAACTGCAGCGATTGTTCGGCGGGCATGGCGCGGTTCAGCGCATACGCCATCGGCAGGGTGCCGACCAGGATCAGCATGATCAGGCCCATGCCTTTTTGCCCGTCGTTGGAGCCGTGGGCGAA
The DNA here is from genome assembly GCF_003058185.1 of Pseudomonas sp. GV105. Taxonomy (NCBI): domain Bacteria; kingdom Pseudomonadati; phylum Pseudomonadota; class Gammaproteobacteria; order Pseudomonadales; family Pseudomonadaceae; genus Pseudomonas; species Pseudomonas sp. GV105. The sequence continues at coordinate 20,384 of NZ_QBUF01000003.1, read as the reverse complement.
CGATACACCGGTGCAGGTGAGGATTAGCATGCCGCGAATCCACCATGGCGGCGGGGTGTCGCCTTTGGGCGCCTTGTACAGCGCGCGGTTTTTCACGAAGGCGCGCAGGGCCAGCAACAGCAGGGCGGCGAAAGCGAAACCGATCAGCGGCGAGAGCAGCAGGGCGTAACCGATCTTGATCGCCTGGCTCCAGTCCACGCCGCTGGTGCCATCACGTCCGTGCATCAGGGCATTGGCCACGCCGACGCCGATGATCGAACCGATCAGAGTATGGGAGGACGAGGCCGGCAGGCCCAACCACCAGGTGCCGAGGTTCCACAGGATCGCCGCGATCAGCAGGGCGAAGATCATCGCGAAACCGGCCGAGGAACCCACCTGCAAAATCAGCTCGACCGGCAGCAGGGCAATGATGCCGAACGCCACTGCGCCGCTGGAGAGCAGCACCCCGAGGAAGTTGAAAAAACCCGACCACACCACCGCGAACTGCGGCGGCAGCGAGTTGGTGTAGATCACCGTCGCCACGGCGTTGGCGGTGTCGTGGAAACCGTTGACGAATTCGAAACCCAGGGCGATCAGCAGCGCCACGCCCAGCAGCAGGAACGGCGTCCAGGTGGTGACCAGCGTGCCCAGTTCGTGCATGTCGCGCATCAGGCTGTAGGCGGTGAACAACAGGCCCATCGCGAGCACGGCAAAGAACATGATCACCGTCAGCAGGCCGGGTTTTTTGTCCAGCCTGGGTCGGGTATCAACGGATGACGTATGCGTTGAAGCTGTCAGGGAAGGGGTGGCCATGCAGTAACATCCAGTGTTGGAAAGGATGTCGCCCATGATCATTGCAGAATATTACAGAGATGCTGCGATAGATCAGTGTTTAGCGGATTGGATCGGCCGTTGGTCTACAAACGCACAGATTTTTTGAGCGCATGTGAGGGTCAGTAGTCGTTGCGTTTCCTGAAGGCCCAGCGCCCGGCAATCAAGGTAAAGGTCGCGACCAACGCCACCAGAATCCAGAAGCCTTCCGGGTCTTGGGAAAGCGGCACGCCGCCTACGTTCATGCCGAAAAAGCCGGCAATGATATTGATCGGCAACGCCAGCACCGTGACCACCGTCAGCGTAAACAGCGTGCGGTTGCTTTGTTCGTTGAGGTTGGCGGCGATTTCTTCCTGCAACAATTTGATGCGTTCGCCCAGGGCCGTCAGGTCGTTGATGATCAGCGCAAACTCCTCGGTGGATTTGCGCAGCTCCTTGACGTCTTCCTTTTGCAGCCACTGCGGCGGGCGGTTGAGCAGCCGCAGCAACGAGCCGGGCTCCAGCGCCAGCAGGCGTTGCAGGCGCACCAGCACCCGGCGCATGGCGCCCAGCTCGGCGCGGTTGGTGGACAGGTGCGAGGAGAGCAATTGGTCTTCGATGTGGTCGACGCTGATGCTGGTCTTGCGCACGATCTGCGTCAGCACCTCGCCCTGGTCGCGCAGCAGGTGGACCAGCAACTCCAGCGGCGAGCGGAAGTGCTCACCGGCCTTGACCGACGAACGCAACTTGTCCACCGAGTGCAGCGGTTGCAGGCGCGCGCTGATCAGCAAGTGACTGCGGGCGCAGACCCACAATGTGGAAATATCCGACGAGACCATGCTGCTGAAGTTGAACACCACGTCGTTGACCACCGCGAGCAAGGCTGAGTCGACGTGTTCGATACGGGTGGAGCGCGAGCCTTCGTGCAAGGCTTCGAAGAATTCTTCCGGCAATTGCAGGTGCGCCAGCATCCAGCGCTCGCATCCGGCATGCGCCAGGTTCAGGTGCAGCCATAGAAACTCCTGCGGGTCTTGCGGTTGCTGCAAGGCCTGGAGAGCGGTGGCTGAATCAATCTGCTCACCCTTTTCGCCTGGGCGGAAACGGAAACCGTAAAGCAAGCCAAACAGATCGGAGTCCTGGTGGCTGTGGTCGATGCTGTGGTTCATGGAGTCTCGCAGAGAAAGGACCTGTAGGACGTTTCACAGGTTCGCGTGAGCGAATCATTGCAAGGATGCTTGACAGTTTTGTGACAGTTTTCGACTTATTTCGCCTTGATGACATTTTATTGACCGGCTATCGAAATGAGCTCAAGAAGTGTCTAGATCGGCCGATTCAGGGCGCAAGAACCGCTGCGGATGACGGCGCCTTCGACGACAGGGATGTCATGACGTATTTGCACCTTTTCCTTGTTTCGAGGCTTTTCCCGATGACTTTTTTGCGAACATCCCTGCGGGCACAGATTTTGTCGCTGCTCGGCGGCAGCCTGCTGGCGATGCTGTTGATAGCCCTGGCCTGTTTCAACTTCCTTTCCAACGGGGTGCAGAGTTACCGCAGTTTGCTCGACGGGCCGTTGCTCACTTCACAGTTGATCGATGAGGCCAACCTGCAATTCAAGGTGCAGGTGCAAGAATGGAAAAACGTGTTGTTGCGCGGCAAGCAGCCGCAGGACCTGGAGAAATATTGGGGCCAGTTCCAGGATCGGCAGCGCGATGTACAAGGCATTCTCTCGCGGCTGGTCACCCAGACCGCCAGTGACCCGGCGCTGAGCCAGCGTATCCAGAACCTGCGTCAGGAACACCAGCAGCTCGGCGTTGCCTACCAGAAGGGCCGCGATGCCTACTTGGCCGCCGGCGCCGACCCGAGCGCCGGAGACACCGCGGTCAAGGGCGTGGACCGCGCCGCCAGTGAACAGATGAGCGCGCTGGTCAGCGACCTGCGTGCCCAAAGCACCCAGCAATCCCAGGTCATCAGCGCCCATGCCGAGCGCACGGTGATGGTGGGGCTGGCGATCATGTTGCTGTCCGGCGTATTGATCGGCCTGTTCAGCCTGTGGTTGATCAACCGCAACCTGATCCTGCCGATCCGTGGCTTGATCGACTATGTGAGCCAGCTGAGTCACGGCCGTTTTGCCGAGCGTGTCGCCAGTCGTCGCCAGGACGAACTGGGGCATCTGGCGGAGGCCGCGAACACCTTGCGCGACTTCTTGGCCGAAACCTTCAGCCGCCTGCAGCGCAGTGCCACCGATCTGGTCCACGCCAGCGGTGAGTTGAATTCGATCGCCGGGCAAATGGCGACTGGCACCCACGAACAATTCAACCGTACCGACCAGGTGGCCACGGCCATGACCGAAATGTCGGCCACCGCCCAGGAAGTGGCGCACCACGCCGCCAGTGCGTCCCGCGCGGCCGATGACGCAGACCAATCGGCCCGCGAGGGCGGCGAAGTGATGAAAGTCACCATTGCCACCATCGGCCAGATGCGTACTGAAATCCTCAACACCGGCACCATCATCCGCCGCCTGGAAACCGACAGCGTGCGGATCGGCAAGGTGCTCGAAGTGATTCGCGGGATCGCCGAGCAGACCAACCTGCTGGCGCTCAACGCCGCGATCGAGGCGGCACGGGCGGGCGAGGCGGGGCGCGGGTTTGCGGTGGTGGCCGATGAAGTGCGCAGCCTGGCGCAACGCACGGCGGCGTCGATCATCGAGATCAATCAGATTATCCAGGCGGTGCAAACCGGCGCGGTCGACGCGGCCGAGGCGATTGTCACTGGCCAGTCGTGCAGCGATGACAGCGTGGAAAAAGTCACTCAGGCCGGCGCGATGCTGGCTCACATCACCCAGGCCGTCGAAGCGATTCGCGACATGAACCGCCAGATCGCCACGGCGGCCGAGGAGCAGACGTCGGTGGCCGAGGATATTTCGCGCAATATCACCCAGATCACCACCGTGGCCACCGCCAACCTCGACAACGTGAAGCGCACCGAAGCGGCGAGCCAGAATCTGCGTGGTTTGTCCGGCGAATTGAACGAGGTGACGGCGCGACTGAGCGCTTGATCAAGCGCCCATAAAAAACCGCGCCACCCGAAGGTGGCGCGGTTTTTTCAGGGTTTGACTCAGGTGTCTTGCTTGTCTTCGAGCACGGTGCCGGTCTTGGCGTCGAGTTTCACTTCAAAGCGCTTGCCGGCGGTGTCGGTCAGTTCAACTTCGTAGACCAGGACGCCGCTGTTGTTGTGGTCCAGCTCGGTGTCGGTAATCTGGGCGCCGGCGTGTTTGGCCACGGCGGCGGCGTTGAGCTTGTCGAAAGGCATCACGGCACCGGATTTGAGCAGACCTTCGATATGATCCGGGCGGACATCGGCCTGGGCCAGGCCGGCGGCCAGGGTCAGGGCGGTCGCGGCAAACAGAGCAGTCAAGGTTTTCATGGTGTGTATCCTTTTTCGGTGAGCTGTTTAAGTGGCGCCAGATTAACCGGCGCAACTTAATTCATCCTTAATGGCACACTGACTCGCTCAGTATTTGTGGTCGTTCAGCAGGTCCTGCACGCTGGACGACGGCCAGCGCTTGTAGAACTTCAGCAGTTCGGCGGCGCGGTTGGTGAAGATACCGTCGACGCCGGCGTTCATCACTTTCTCGAAGTCCACAGGTTCATCCACGGTGTAGACGTGTACCAGCAGGCCCTTGTCGTGGGTCAGCTTGTTCATTCCAGGCTTCACCAGGTCGGTGTAGCTCTGGTCGCCAAGGGCGGTCAGCTCCGCCGACGGGCCCGTGCCGATGGCGCCGAGGCTCTTGGCTTCGTCGACCCACTTTTCGAACTCGGCGGCGTCCTTGGGCTCTTGCTTGGCGTAGTAAGCGGCCTTGGTCGCTTCGCCGGATTCGGCGAAGGTTTGCTTGGATTTCGGCTCGATGCTGCCTTCACCCACCCACAGCAGCAGGATTTTCGGGGTGTTGGGCATTTCTTTCTGCAGCTCTTTCAGGCTGGCCGTCTCGAAGGTCTGCAGCACCACGCGCCCTTTGCCCTGGCCGACCCCGGTGTTGCTCTTGCCCAGCTTGGAGCCGGCGGAGCTCAACCAGCCTTTGTCCAGCAGCTTGTTTTTCAGGTCGGCTTCGATGCCCGGGAATTGCTTGGGTTCTTTGGTTTCGATGTACAGGCCCGGTTTGTGCTGCGGGTTGCCTTCGGCGATCTTGATGATGTCGTCCAGGCTGAGGATTTTCAGGCCGACGAAGCCCGGGCGGGCGCGGTCCGGGTAGGCGGCGTTGAACCAACTGCCGGCGTCGAGGGTTTGCAGTTCTTTCCAGGTGAACTCGTTGGCCGGGGCGTCTTTGCGCTCGGGGAACTTGGTGGCCACGTCGGTGGTGCGTTGCAGGTTGTTGTCGTGCAGGGCGAACAGCACGCCGTCCTTGCTGCGCTGCAGGTCCAACTCCAGGTAGTCGGCGCCCAGGTCGCGCGCGACCTTGTAGGCTGCGGCAGTGGACTCGGGGGCGTCGTAGGACGCACCGCGGTGGGCGATCACCGCAGGGTAGGGAATGCCTTCGTTAGTTGCCAATTCAGCCGGGCTGATCGGGTCGGCAGCCTGCGCCTGGCCAAGGCCAAGCATCAGGGCGAGCAGCAAGGCACTCTTGGTGAACGTGACAGGCATATGTGGAGTCCTTTCGTGGAGGGAGCTTTGAGAAGGCTTCCTTTTTAACAATTGATAACGAAAGGCGCTATCACCAAACCGACATTAACGTGTGTGCGCGCCAATTTTCTGGGTTTTTTTTGCGTGGCTTTGCAGTACTCTTGCCGCGAACCGCCCCGTAAGAGGGCAGTACTTTCCGCCACGCGTGTAAACCATCTTTCCAGTCCCTGTGGGACTTTTCAGTGAGGTTTACCATGCGAATCACCTCCGAGCTTATCTGCCAGGCCGCCGACCAGCTTCACGGTTTTGTCGGCCTCAACCGCAAGACCGGCCAGTACATCGTGCGTTTCAGCGAGGACTCCTTCGGTATGGATGTCGCCGATGACGGCATCATCCCCACTGCCGAATTTGTCTGGCTGCCGGCCCCCGAGCACGTCATGACGTTGTCCCGTGAGCGTCTGCAGCTGCTGCTCGATCAGAACATCGACGACCGCATCAACATCACGGAGCCGCTGCGCGTGTACATGCGGCGTGTGGAGATCCCGCAGATCAGTGCGTTGCGCAGTCTCGTCAGCTAGCCTGAGCGGCGTTTTGGCATCGATGAAGATCAACGGCGGGAGGGCTTCTGGCTGCCGTTCAGTTCTGGAATGTGTAGGCCCGCTCCACCTTGCATACGCGGGTGTGAAACGCCGAGTACCAAGTGGAACGCCCCTGCTCGCGCACCGCCCGATGCTCGGCCTGTTGTTTCCAGGCGAGGATGTCGGCTTCGCTGCGCCAGTACGATACGGTGATCCCCAGGCCATCCTCCCGCGCCGACTCAACCCCGAGAAAGCCCGGCTGCTCGCGCGCCAGTTCCAGCATGCGCGTGGCAGCCTCAGCGTAACCGTGGTCACCGGCGGTGCGCAGTGAGCTGAAGATCACTGCGTAGTAAGGCGGAGCGGGGGTGTGGGCAATCATACCGAGGTCTCCTGGCAGGCTTTGAGCAGAGCGATCGCCAGCGGCGGCGTGACGCCCCTGAGGGCGGCGCGTTCGGGTTGGAACAGCGTGGCGACAAAGAACGGATGGTCCAGCAACTCCACCGCGCGCAGGTCGCCGGCCGAGTCGTGGCCGCAGGGGATCAGAGCACCGTCCAGCAGCGCGCTGGCGAAGTCGGGGTTGATGCCGTAGCGGCAGCGATAACCTTCGTGGATATCGCGTGTGCCGTAGGCGTCGGCGATGCGCGTGTAGGCGGCCAGGCGCACGGTGTCGGTGGCTTCCACCAGAGAACAGCTCAGTGGCGCGATCACCGCACGTGGGGCGTTGGGGGCCAGTTCGCCATGTTCGGCATCGGCCCAGCCCAACACATTGCGGGCATATTCCAACACCGCGTGTTGAAAACCGCCGCAGGTGCCGAGGAAAGGGCGCCGCTGCTCGCGGGCAAAACGGATCGCACGCAGTGCGCCGTCGATGTCGCGGTACGGGCTGGCGGGCACGCACCAAAAGCCATCGAAACCCTGCAGCGCGGAGGTGGTGTTGAGGGTGTCGGTCTCCAGCCATTGCGTGCGAACCGTCAGGCCCAAGGCGTCGGCGGCCTGTTGCAGCGCCACGGGAATGGCCTGGTGTGCAATGACATCGGGGTTGTAATCGCCGATCAGGGCGAGGTGCAGCGTGCTGGCGTTCATCTTAGGCATCCCCTGGCTTGTTGTGTCCTGGCGCGCACTATAGATTGGCGTTCACGCAATCAATATTGGCGTTTTCCAACATGTTCAATGCACTCACGCACTATCGAATCGATTACCCCGACCTGTCGCTGATCCTCGCCCTGGTGCGCGGTGGCACCCTGGCGCGGGCCGCCGCGTTGTTGCGGGTGGATGTGTCGACGGTGTTCCGCGCCGTGCGGCGCCTGGAGGCCGCGCTGGGCCAGACGTTGTTTGAAAAAAGCCGCTCCGGTTACCTGCCCACCGGCCTGGCCAGTCATCTGGCGCAACAGGCCGAACGCGCCGAACAAGCCCTGGAAGCGGCGCGGGTCGGCGTCGAGCAAGGCGGTGAAGTGATCAGCGGCACCGTGCGCCTGACCTGCACCGACTCGGTACTGCAAGGCTTATTGTTGCCGGCGCTGGCGCAGTTCATGCCGGATTACCCGGCGCTGACCCTGGAGCTGAGCACCTCCAATGACTTCGCCAACCTCAGCCGCCGCGATGCCGACATCGCCTTGCGCCTGACCCGGACACCGCCGCAGCATCTGGTCGGACGTTGCCTCGGCACCGTGAGGTATCAGGTGTGCGCGAGCACAGATTTTGCGCGGCAGCACGCAGGACGCGAGCTGGCGGAGCTGGCCTGGATCGCACCGGATGATTTCCTGCCCGATCATCCCACCGTCGTCTGGCGCCGCGCGCAGCTGCCGGGTGTGCGTCCCGGCTATCGCTGCAACAGCATGTTGTCGGTCACCGAACTGGTGCGGGCAGGGCTGGGCGTGGCGGCGCTGCCGGATTTCCTGTTGGATGAACACCTGCAACCGCTGGGCCCCGCGTTGGCGGGGCATGACACGGCGCTATGGCTGCTGACGCGCCCCGATTGCCGGGCATTGCGCTCGGTGGTGACGCTGTTTGATCAACTGGGGCGGCATGTCCGACTGAGCCCCTGAGACCGGCGGGCATGGGGTGCTTAAGGTTTTCGCACAAACTGCGCGTGCATTTCACACGTCAGGGTCTCGATGCGCTCGGTCAGTTGCTTGGTCATTTCCGTCAGCCGAGTGTTCTGCTCCAGCAGTTCCAGCAGCTGTTTGCTGGTGTTCTGCGCCTCGGCCTGGCGCTCGGCATTGGCGACGGCCAGCGCTTCACGGTGCTGCGCGTCGGCGTCGGACTGGGCTTTGTCGCGCGCGGCCTGGCGTGTCTGGGCCAGCAGAATCAGCGGCGCCGCGTAGGCCGCTTGCAGGCTGAAGGCCAGGTTGAGCAGGATGAACGGGTAGACGTCGAAGTGCGTGATGCCGCTGACGTTGAGCGCAATCCACACGGCCACGATCAAGGTTTGCGCACCGAGGAACATCGGCGTGCCGAAGAAGCGTGCGAAAGCCTCGGCCTTGAGGGCGAAGGTGTCGTTGCCAAAGGTCGGCGCCAGGTGCGCGTGGCGTCGATGGAAACGTAGATGATCGACGGGGACGGCTTTGGGGTTGTCGGGGGTTGGGCTCATGGCAAACTCGGGTCATCAATGTTTAAGACAGGCGGCCACTATAGCCTTGGCGACCTGTCTTACGCATGAATAACCCGAGGACGACCTGGGGTGCCTACGAGATGCCGTATGACCGCCTCAGGCGGAATGGGCGACCGCGTAGTTACTCGCATTGACCCGGTTGCGCCCGGTGTCCTTGGCGGCGTACAGCGCGCGATCCGCCGCGTTCAGCCAGGTGGCGGCATCGGTGAAGATCCGTTGGAAATCGGCGAGGCCGATGCTCAGGCTCACGCGCAACTCGGGGATCTGCGGGTTGCGATAATTACTGAAGTTTTCGCGGATACGCTCCATCACCCGTGCTGCTTCTTCCAAGGGCATTTGCGGAAGAATCACACAGAACTCATCGCCCCCGTAGCGTCCGGCCAGATCGTTTTCGCGCAGGTTGCGCCGTATCTCCAGGCTCAGTTGGCGCAGTACGGCATCGCCGACGATATGGCCGTGAGTGTCATTGATTTGTTTGAAGTGATCGATATCGATCAGCGCGATGGTGGCGTGGCTTTGCTGTTGCCGGCACTTGTGGAACTTGAGGTGCAGCAGATCTTTCCAGGAACCGTGGTTGAGCAGGCCGGTGAGGCTGTCGGTGCGGCTCAGGGCGCTGAGGGCGCGTTTGTGTTCCGACAGTTTGATCGCCAACTCGTAGCAGACCATGCCGATGGCCATGGGGTACAACGTCAACATCGGCAGGCAGGTGTAGACCTGCAGCAGGCTGACGTCGGGGTTGAACCGCACGCCGAACAGCGCCCATGCCACCCCGATCCCCACCCCTTGCGCGAGCAAACCGCGCAGGAACAGGCGCTTGCCGCCGGCGGCGAAGTTGTTCATGGTCATCATCGAGAGGATGGTCACGGCCGTCAGCGGCGTGAACTGGGCAGCGGCGGCCCAGAAACCACCGCACAACGAGTCATACAAAATGTTGCGCTGTTCGGCGTGGTAGGGGAAGGGTGAGCGGATTGACAGTTGGTACGCCACATGTGCCCACGCCAACCCATTGAACAGCAGGAACGCCCACACCCAGCCCGGCATCGCGAGCGGGTACAAGCCGCCGATGACACTGATGCAGCCGATACCCAGGCCGATGATCCTTGGCTTGTAAATACGCCTGGCAAATGAAAGCCCTTTGCCTCGTCTGTTTTCCATAGATTCCCAGGTCAGCTCTTTTTCACAGATTCAGCCGCGCGCGTGTGCAGGGATAACCGTTGATCGGATAATGTGTGTGAATATTGTCGATTATTCATGTAGGAATAATCAGTGTCCTTCCAGGCCATTCGCGCAAAACAGAGGGCAAATAGGCCAAAAACGACCAGGTATGTCGCGTCTGCAACGGTCGTTTACTGCGGGCGGCGAGTATCGGCGTCGTAGCAGGCCAGAAACATATCGATTGCCGACTCGATCACGCGGGCTTGGTCGGCGGCGTCGAGGGTGGGTTGGCCGAGGGTGATCTGCGGCCAGAAGGCGAACGCCTTGAGCAGGCTTTGAATCTGGTGCGCGGCGAAGGCCGGGTCGGCACACGTGAGCCGGCCGTCTTCCTGGGCGGCGCGCACCCATTGAGTGAAACCTTCTTCGCGCATGCTCAAGCGGTTGACCATGTCCTGGGCGCGTTCCGGCGAGTGAATGGTGGCGGCGATGGCGACCCGGGCCAGGTCGAGGAAGTTAACGTCCGACATCATCTTCATCTTCGCTTCCAGCAACCCGCGCAGTTGTTCACGCAACGGGCGGTCGCCGGCGTAGCTCACGTCGAGTTGCGCGACGCTGCTGGCCCAGAGTTGGTTGAGAATTTCGGCGAACAACTCTTCTTTGCTGGGGAAGTGGTTGTACACCGTGCGCTTGGAAACGCCAGCGGTGGCGGCGATCCTGTCCATGCTGGTGACCTCGAACCCATTGACCCGAAACTCTGCGATGGCGGCGGCCAGGATGGCTTCGCGTTTGCGTTGGGTGAGGCGTTGAGGCGCAGTCATGAACAGTGATCGACTCTAAAAGGAAAATTACACTCGGTAGTTTACTTGCTCCGGGTTTTGTTGCAATCTTGAAACTACACTGTGCAGTGTAATTCCATGAGCGGTCCGTAGGAGTCACCTTGTAATGGCCACGATTTCAACCCGTCTCGATCCCTCGCCTGTGGTACGCAAAGCTGCCGAACAGGAGCAAGGCACCTTCAGTAACCATGCTCCCGTACAGCGCGCCGGCTTCGGCAGAACCTTGCGCATTTTCTGGAAGATGCTGTTTCACAAGCCGCGCAGCACGCGGCCGGTGGGGGAGATTCCGGTACATTCGCTGACCCGCGAACAGCTGTCGGCCGCCCCCGACCACAGTGTGTTCCGCCTGGGGCATTCCACCGTGCTGCTGAAAATGCGCGGCAAATTCTGGCTGACCGACCCGGTATTCGCCGAGCGCGCTTCGCCGTTCAGTTGGGCCGGCCCCAAGCGATTCCATGCCCCGCCGATCAGTCTCGAAGACCTGCCGCCGTTGGAAGCGGTGATTCTTTCCCACAACCATTACGACCATCTCGACCGCAAGGCCGTCATCCAACTGGCCGACAAGACCCGCTACTTCCTTGCGCCGCTGGGCGTCGGCGACATCCTGGTGAAGTGGGGTGTGGACGCCGGCCAAGTGCGGCAGTTGGATTGGTGGCAGGGCAGCGAAGTCGATGGCATTCATTTTGTCGCCACTCCCGCGCAGCATTTTTCCGGGCGTGGTTTGTTTGATAGCAACCAGACGCTGTGGTGTTCCTGGGTGATGATCGATGGCGCGCGTCGCGTATTTTTCAGCGGCGACACCGGTTATTTCGACGGTTTCAAACGCATCGGCGAACAGTACGGGCCGTTTGATCTGACGCTGATGGAAACCGGTGCTTACAACGTCGACTGGCCCCATGTACACATGCAACCGGAGCAAACCCTGCAGGCGCACATCGACCTCAAAGGTCGCTGGCTGCTGCCGATTCACAATGGCACCTTCGACCTGGCCTTCCATGCCTGGCACGAGCCTTTCGACCGTATCATGGCGTTGGCGTGGGAGCGTAACGTGTCGATTACCACACCGGCCATGGGGCAGGCGTTCAGTTTGAGCCAGCCCGCGCGAGGTGTCGCGTGGTGGTTGGAGGTGGAGGTTCAGAGCGGTAAGGAAGCGCTTGTGAACTGACGGTTGGGAAAAACGGAAAAAAAGGAATTTTCAAGGTGTTGCAGGCCTACGACAAACGCCAGATGAGAGTGCGATGATCTCGGGAAGGTCAATTTCCGGGAGTCGGCTCTGATGGACAATAAATGTGGGAAGTCTTTGCTATCGCCTATGTCTTGTCGGCGGGAAGCGTTTTTACCCCCCTCTGCGGAACCGGTTTGTTTGGCGCAGGTGCCCTCCAACGCTCACATCGAAACGGGGACCACGACGGCACTGGGTATCGGCTACGTCCCCGATGCACATCTTGGTGCCGGCGTTGTAATCCCTGGCTATAACGTGCCGGCCCTGCCTCTGAAACCTGTGCGCGACCCCGCGCTGTCATTGATCGCCTTGAGTGGTGTCGAGCCCACTGAATCGGGCAAGGTGGAAGCTGCCTTGGTGCAACACTCCAGCAATTGCGCCGTCCCCTACACGTTGGCGGGCACTCGCGTGGGGTTCGCCGACCGCCTTGTGCGTGGCAATGATCAGGAGCCGATTGAACACAGCGCATCCTTCCTGGAAGCGTTGGGCTTCCTGCGTCAGGCCGGTGCCCAACTGGTGGCGGTGCCGGCAGAGCGGGCTGATGACGGCCTGCGCTTCACCCTGCATTCGCGCAATGAAATCGATGAGCGTGTGAGTGAGCATCGGCTGGATGCGCTGGTGTCCGAGAGCCATAGCGCTGCATTCCATGCCGCGTGCTGGAGTGGCTACCCGAGCCTTGGTGAGCCGCTGGGGGACGGGGCGACGCTGTGGTTCTATGGCGCACAGTGGTCGAAAGACTCGTTGAAGGTGCTGGTGCAGGGCTATCGCAACGCCCGTGGCCTGACTAATGGGTAGGCAAAGCTACCAACTGCGCTGAACAATCCCACGGTTTGAACAACCTGCGTCGCGCAGCCTGGAAGGAGGGGGGTTTTTAGACTGGTGTACGGATCAATGTGGGTCCTTCATCACTTCTTACGCCTTCCGGGAGGTGCTTCATGTTGGGTATTGGTTATGGCATGGGTGTGTTTGTTCACCAGGTGCAGCGAGTGCTGCCTGCGCAGTCTTCATCGGGGGCTTCAGCGCCGGTTCCCCCGGGAACGGAATACGCCAGTGTGCGTGAGCTCGGCGAGCAAATGGCCCGACCGGGTGGGCTCACTTCGGCGAATCTGGTCAGTTACCTGCAGGAGCGCATTCATAAGCTGGACCCCAAATTGAGTTCGATCATTGAACTGAACCCCGAGGCCTTGCAGATCGCCCGCGAGCTCGATCTGGAGCGCGCCAATGGCAAGGTGCGTGGCCCGCTGCATGGCATTCCCGTGTTACTCAAGGACACTATCGAGACGGGAGATACCCAGCAAACCAGCGCTGGCGCCTTTGGCTTGGTGGGCAGTGCGGCGCCCAAGGATGCCTTCATCGTCGAGCGCTTGCGCGAGCAGGGGGCCGTGATCCTGGGTAAAACCAACTTGACTGAACTGGCGGGCTTTCGCGGTGGCCCCGATGGTTCGAGTGGGCGGGGCGGGCAGACGCGTAACCCGCATCAAGCGGGCGCAGAGGTGGGTGGTTCGAGTTCGGGGTCGGCCGCCGCGGTCGCCGCAGGCTTCGCCCCCTTGGCGGTGGGCACCGAGACCAATGGTTCGATCATCGTGCCGGCGGCGTTCAACGGGGTGGTCGGTTTCAAGCCCGGCGTGGGTTTGTTGAGCCGCAGCGGCATCATTCCAGCCAGCCATCGGCAGGACACGCCGGGCCCGATGACGCGTTCGGTGTTTGATGCTGCGTTGATGCTTAACGCGATGTCGGGCAGGGACCCTCATGATGCCGCCAGTGTGGATGCGCCCCAAGGGATTGATTACACCGCGTTGCTCAAACCCGGTGCGTTGCAGGACAAACGTATCGGCTATCCCGTGACCTTTTCCGCGAATGGCGAAAGCTTACCGGTGGACAACAGTCCGCAATTTCGCAAGACGCTTGAAGTGCTTCGCGCGCAAGGCGCGGTTCTGGTGCCGGTCGATATGCGCTTGGCCGACGCATCACGCTATGGCGAACTCTTGTACGCCGATGTGAAGGATGAATTGAACGACTACCTGGCCAAGCGCGAGGGGTTGCCGGTCAAGTCGGTGTCCGAGTTGATCGCATTCAATGAAAAGCGCGATGGCACCGACACCGATCACCAACCGACACTCAAGGAGATCAACGCGTCCACCCTCACAGCCGATGAGCGCCAGCCGTTATGGGACGCAATGATCGAGGATTTTCGTGGCACGGTGGATGAACTGATCACGCAGGAAAACCTCGACGTCATGGTGTCGGACTTTGATACGAACAGCTACTTCGCGGTTGCGGTGGCCGGCTACCCAGGGATCAGCGTGCCATCCGGGAAGAATGAGGACGGCGTGCCGACCAGTGCGTACTTCTTTGGTGCCCGTGGGTCTGAACCCACACTGCTTGCTGTGGGCCATGGCTATGAGCAGGCGGCACAGAAGGTCGCCAAGCCCAGCCTCTAAGCCGTCAGGCAATGTTCACACCCTGGCGTGGCCAACGTTGGGGTTCGCACTCAGCGCCTTACTGCGCCTGCGGGGTTGGTGAATCAATTGACGTCGCTGTTGAACCCATCAATCGAGACAGGATGTTTTGTGCAGCGGGTTCCGTTGCGGCGGCTCCCAACTTGCGCGCACGCATCCCCCAGCCAGGCGCAAACCCTGGGAAAAACGCCAACCCCTCGGCTTCCAGGCGAAACGCCAGGGTCAGGCGCACGTCGTCCTCCACGGTGCCCTGGGTTTCAAACCGTTGAATCGCATCCACCGTCACACCGGCCTGGCGCGACAGCTCTTCGCGGCTCCAGCCGAGCATGACGCGGGCCTGCACGCTGTGCTTGGCGGTGAATTGATGCAGGACGATCTGCTGTTCTACGAAAGAGCTCATTGCCAGAGAGGACATGGGGTGTCTCCAGGGTTCGACGGGGAGGACAAACTATACTGTGTTTTTGTACAGTTGTTTTGACCGCTCATCAACTGGAATGTTCTCCGGCGCCGACACCGTTCTATTTTGAGGCTTGCACGAGGGTATTCGTGTGCGAGGTCGGGCACGGTCTCGGCTAACCCGCCTCAGCCGCCGGCACTTCGCGAATAATCAAATGATCCAGATTCTCGATGTCGGCGCTGAACACCCCAAACGTCTGCTCGGGGTTTTTCTTGCTGGGCACCTGTCTAAGTGCCGGCGTCACCCCGTAAAAGAAGCAATATAACGGCCGTGCGCTGCTGGCCGCGGCCTTGATCTGCTCGAGGAACGCTGTGCGCTTGCGGTAATTCTCGATGAGTTTCTTGCTCAGGTAGACGTTGACCGAGTAGGGCTTCTTGTCGAGCCAAACCTTCTTTTCGAAGTCGATGCGAAAGCTGCTGGTGTAGTCCTTGATCGCTTTGATCCGGCCCCAGTAGATCAGGCCCTGATTGTCCTGCAGGTACTCGATCTTCTTGAAAAACGTCCAGTACGTCGCGGTATGGTCGCCGATCTTCAAGGGCATCGCCTTGAGCTTGTCCTTGTCGTCGAGGTTCGACACATAACATTCCACCGGGTGTGCGAACACGCTGGTTTTATCCGGGGTGGTGTCGTTGGCGCCGACAGACGCGCTGGTGCGGGTTGAAGGCGGCTTCGCCGGGGCTTGTGGGACTTGCCCGTCAGTGCCGGCCTGCGGGGTTTTACGCGGGTAGGTGCGCCGGGTCAGGACGAATTCCGATGGGAAGTGTTCCTCGCGCTCGTCCTCACTTTCGCCCGTGGCAGGCTTGTGGCTGCTGGCGTAACGGCAACCCTCGATGTGCCGGGTGCCTGGGGTGTTCTTGAAATGCGGGGTGCGTCGGTAGTTGACGTTTTTTGCGTTGAATGTGCTCAACACATTGCCTGCGTCAAAGGCCGCGCGACATGTGTCGTTGGGGCAGAGGAAACGGTCCGTGTCGGAGTCGTAGGCGTCGGTTTCGTCGAAATTCAACTCTCGCACGTCGTAGATCGACAGCTTGTCGTCGAGACTCAGGCTGTAGGCCGTGTCGAATTTCATGGGCTCGGGTCCGTGAGAGGTTTGGCTATTGATAGCCGGATATTACGCAGATGTCGCTAGGAAACCGCAACCTCGCGTATCCCAGCGAGGCTGCGATGGCATCCCCACCGCCCCTATCAGCGCTGCAACCTGGCCTGCTGCTTCTTCCCATGAAAATGCCGAAAATGCGCGTCCTGCGCCGCCGCCAACAACTCCCGATCCCCACGCGTATCGCCCCAGGCCCTGAGCCGATACTCCCCCAGGTCGCCATACACCGCTTCAAGTCGCAGCACCTTGTTCTCGCACCGGCAGTTGTTCCCGGTGAGCTTGCCGGTCAACACGCCGTCGACGACCTCAAGTTCGGTCCCGATCAACTTGATCCCAAGCCGATCGGCAAACGGCTGCAACACCAACGCCGGCGACGCCGAACACAACGTCACCACCGCCCCCGAGCCCAGCTCCTGCTCCACCGACAACACCCCCGCCGGCCGCATCAACCGCGCCCAACTGCGCTGGCAGTACTCCTCGGCCTTCTGCTGCACCCACGCCTTCTCCACCCCGGTCATAAAGGTGCGGATCAACTGCGCCTTCAACTCGTCCCGGCTGATCTGCCGCACCAGAAACCGCAGCCCAGGCACCGCCAGCTTGACCATCCGGCCATAGAACTCGCCGGCGCCAAAGGCAAACTTGAGGAAGGGCACGAAACTGTCGTGATGGGTCAGGGTGCCGTCGAAGTCAAAGACGGAAAGTACTTTGGCATCCACGGGGCCGGCTTCGAGCATATCTGGGTTCACGGGGTGGCCTCGGTCCTGGCTAGTATTGATTGAGAATGCATCAGCTGTGACCGCAAGAGTTTACTCCTGTATCAATCGGCCGATTGTCGAGTAGAGCCCGGCAGTGAATTCATCCCGGTCATTCGAGCGGTGACAGCGCTGATAGCAATTGGCGGACAAGGCTACAGCATTGGTGATGCGATCCGAACCCTTCGTGATGGACTGCAAAAAATGGCAAAACAAACACTTCAAGTGGTATGACCGAACCTTAGCCCGCCTGATGGTCTTTAGCGTCTTCTGTTTCGAAATGCCTCGAAATGAGGAAGACACCCATCCTGATACAGCCTCCCCGTCGGGCCTTGGTTGGCGTCCTTCAAGCGATGAGCTCCTGAGCGGTCATCATCAGCTCAGTACCGACCCGATTTTTTAACGTATCGATGAATCGAGTAACTTTTGCATCGATGAACTGACGTGATGTGTAGACGGCGTAAACATTACGCTCGTAGGTATGGTACTCGGGCAAAACACGCACGAGCCTGCCTGAACGCAAGTCCTCAATGGCTGAAAAACCGGCCAGCAAACCTATGCCTGCTCCTTCTCGAATGGCGACTGCCATTGCGTCCATATCATTGACGCTGAAACTCGGGCCCTTGGGGGTAAATAGCGCATCCCCGGTCTTGCTCTTTAATTGCCATTCATCCCGCACATAATCGACGGTGCCCAATAGCAAACACTGATGATCGCTGAGATCTTCTGGCGTTACAGGGGCAGCGTGTTGCTCCAGATATGCTGGAGACGCCACCAGCACACAATGGCTGATGCCGATCTTTTGGCTGACATACGCTGAATCTGGCAGCGTTCGGGCAATCAGAATCGAGACGTCCAGTTGGTCTTCCAGGAGGTTAGGCATTCGCTGAGAAAGCATTAAGTCCACGGTGACATCGGGGAATTCCCGGCGGTAATCCAGCACGGCCGAAGTAACCAACTGCCGTGCTAGCCCCGGCACACAATGCACACGCAACGTCCCCCTGGGTTTCAACGCGGCGTTGCTCGCTTCGGCTTCTGCATTTTCAAGGTCTGCCAGAATTTTGGTACAGCGCTCATAAAAGCGCCGGCCAGCGTCTGTCACCGAAAGGCGGCGGGTCGAGCGCTGTAACAGGCGGGCGTCGAGCACGTTTTCAAGCGCGGAAACCGCACGCGAGACATTGCCGACCGTAGAGTCCAGATGGTTAGCCACCGCAGTAAAACTGCCCATCTCAACAACTTTGACGTACACGGACATGTTCGTAAGCTTATCCATCCAACTCTACCTGTCGATCTGATTGCAAACGTTCTTCACTGCAGAAGTCCCCACCCCAAAAAACAATCAAGCCTGGAGCGACGAGCCAGGTTGTCATTGCCGCATGACGTGGGCGGTATTTGCAGATGCTACACACTCCTGGCGGTGCTCGATATTACCTCCAGGCACAACAATGATTCCCTTCTGGTCGGCTAAATCAAACGGTTCGTACTCCATAGACTTGGTTGCACAGGGCGCCTGAACACGGCAACCCAGGCGCTGAGTCTTGTACGAACTTGTTGATAAACCAACCGAAGGGCAACCTCATGAACACGTCTTACGACCCGCTTTATCTCTTTATCGGTGGTGAATGGATCAGTGCCGAAGGACGCGCGACCGCCGCTGTCGTCAACCCCGCAACCGCACGTGAGATCGGGCGTGTTCCACTCGCCACCGCAGGCGACCTCAATCACGCGCTCGAAGTGACTCAACAGAGCTTTGAACAATGGCGCCAGACCGTACCCGACAAGCGCGCAAAAATTCTCAAACGCGCTGCCGATCTCATCCTGGAACGGGCCCCACACATCGCCGAGCAAATGACGCTGGAAGAAGGCAAACCGCTTGCGGAAAGCCTGGATGAGGTCACGCGTGCGGCTGAGTACTTCGAGTGGTTTGCCGAAAGCGCGCGCCGTATCGATGGGCGTGTAGTTCCGGCCAATCGTCCCGGTGTGCTGCAAATGGTAAAACGCCAAGCCATCGGCCCTGTCGCTGCGTTCACGCCCTGGAATTTCCCGGCCATTACACCCGCCCGCAAGCTCTCGGCAGCCTTGGCCGCAGGTTGCAGTGTCATCCTCAAGCCAGGGGAAGAAAGCCCCTCCACCGCGCTGGCCCTGGCGCGTGCTCTCGACGATGCAGGATTGCCTAAAGGCGTGTTGCAAGTGGTCTTTGGTGTGCCGGACCAAGTTTCCAGCCACCTGATCGCTTCTCCCATCATTCGCAAGGTGACCTTTACCGGTTCGGTCCCCATCGGTCGGCTGCTATCCGCTCGTGCTGCCGAGGGCGTCAAGCCCATCACCCTTGAACTGGGAGGACACGGGCCGGTGCTGGTATTCGATGACGCAGAAATCGAAAAAGCAGCCGTCGAAGGCGTTGCCAATCGGTTCCGCGGGACTGGCCAAGTCTGCATCTCGTCAACGCGCTTTCTGATTCAGCGTGGCGTCTATGAAACGTTTGTTGAGCACTTTGTGACGGCCACCCTCGCGTTGAACATTGGCGATGGCCTGACGCCCGGCACCCAGGTTGGGCCGCTCGCCAATCCACGGCAGTTGGCCAAGATGGAAGAGCTGGTGGCAGATGCCGTTGCCAAAGGCGCACGCGTGTTGGCCGGTGGTAAACGCCTGGAATGCAGCGGCTACTTTTTTGAGCCCACCGTGTTGGCGGATGTGCCTATGCATGCCCGAGTCATGCATGAAGAACCGTTCGGGCCTATCGCCGTGCTGATGCCATTCGATCACTTGGCTGATGGTTTGAAGGAGGCCAATCGTCTGCCTTACGGGCTTTCAGCCTACGCGTTCACGTCGAGTGCTCGAACGGCCATTGACGTCGCTGACGGGTTAGAGGCCGGGATGATCGGGATCAACCAATACCGCATCGTCGCCACAGAGCTTCCCTTCGGCGGCATGAAAGAAAGCGGCCACGGTTCGGAAGGTGGCATTGAAGGCATCGAGCACTACCTCACCCACAAATTCATCAGCCAGGTTTAAGGAGACAGCATCATGTCCAATCTCAACTTCAGCAGTCCTCGTGAAGCGGCCCGGGCGTTTACCCCAAAGCTGTCGCAATTCGTTGATTCGACGCTGTATCCGCAGATCTGGAGCGA
Organism: Pseudomonas sp. GV105; assembly: GCF_003058185.1. Lineage (NCBI taxonomy): Bacteria > Pseudomonadati > Pseudomonadota > Gammaproteobacteria > Pseudomonadales > Pseudomonadaceae > Pseudomonas > Pseudomonas sp. GV105. The sequence continues at coordinate 681 of NZ_QBUF01000003.1, read as the reverse complement.
TCCGGCATTGTCCCCACGCGACCGCAGTCTGATCACAGTGGCCGCATTGATTGCCGGTGGTCACTCTGAAGAGTTGCCCGCGCATCTGCGACGGGCGCTGAGTAACGGGGTGACCCATGACGAAATCGCCGCCGCGATCACTCACCTGGCGTTCTACGTAGGCTTTCCAGGCGCCATTACCGCCTCTGCTATCGCTAATGCCACGTTTACCGAACCGGAGAAAAACTGATCATGCATGCCGCGGCTATTCCCGAGGGCTTCGATGGCGCTGGAAGTTTGGAGCCGGTCGTCGACAGTACTTTCCCGCTGTCACACGCGGCCGATGCCCATCGCCGAATGGAGTCGTCTGAAAACGTTGGAAAAATCATCCTGACGATGCAGCCTGCGGACTTGGTTTAAGTGCGAGGGCCAAAGGGGGTGGCATAGAGGCTTCGTTGGCACAAATACGCGGGCACCGTCACCCTTGATGCTGGCGTTCTGATGGGGATTTGGCCGGATTACAGGTAATCCATCTGCTGTTCCAAATCACTGAGTTTTTTACAAAAAAAGAGCTGCCAATGGGCAGCTCCTTTGTACCGTCCGTTAAAATCAATCCCAGCTCAACGCACCGCCAGTCTGGTACTCGATCACACGGGTCTCAAAGAAATTCTTCTCTTTCTTCAAGTCCATGATCTCGCTCAT